>DATLXS010000138.1:0-46618 GCA_035575675.1 Gemmatimonadales bacterium | reverse complement strand
GAGCTTCGTCCACGGCGCGCTCTGCATCGCGTACTCGGGACAGTGCTACATGTCCGGCATGATTTCGGAACGCAGCGCCAACCGGGGATCCTGCGCCCAGTCGTGCCGCAAGGACTACGTGCTGGCCGATACCGCGAGCGGCGAGGAGCTGGACCGCGGCTACCTGATCTCCGCCCGGGACCTCGGCGCGTGGGAGCATCTCGCCGAGCTCGCCGACGCCGGGATCCATACGCTTAAGGTCGAAGGCCGCAAGAAGAAACCCGAATACGTCGCGACCGTGACGCACGGCTACCGCGACTTTCTCGACCGGCTGGCCGCGGGCGACTCGCGTCCGCCCACACCCGCCGAAGTCCAGCCGCTGGTGCAGATTTTCTCGCGCGGCTTCACCGGCGGAATGTACGGCGGCCGCGCTGGGCGCGACTACGTCACGCGCTCCCAGCCCGACAACCGCGGCGCGGTCCTGGGCGAAGTGATCGCGCATGAGAAGGACGAGCTGATCGTGTCGGTCTCGCAGCCGATCGAGCGCGGCGACGGGCTCGGCTTCGAGCATCCCGACGGCCCCGATAAAGGCAACCGCGGCTTTGGAGTCCGAAGCGTCCGGATCATCGGGCGGCAGGGCGGACGGGTCCGGCAGGCGATCCAGCCGGCGGAGGAGATTCCGCCCGGCTGGATCGTGGTGCGCTCCGCCGAAGCCGCTCTGCTCACCCGCGCACGTGAGAGCTATGCCGCCGTGCCCTCCACGGGAAAGGCCGAGCGCACTCGGCTGGATGTCACAGCACTGGGTGCCGCCGGCGAGCCACTCACGCTCATCTGCCGCACTCGGGGGGGCGCCGACGAGGTGACAGTGCAGAGCACGACAGCACTCGCGCCCGCTACCCAGCACGGGCTGGACGAGGAGCGCCTCCGGGCCCAGCTCGGCCGCCTCGGCGAGACTCCCTTCACCCTGGGCGACGTCGATGTTTCAGGTCTCGCGAAGGGCCTCTTTATTCCGATCAGCATCCTCAATGAACTGCGACGGGAGGCAACGGGGACCCTCCTTCGTGCGCGCCACGCGGAGCGCGATCGCGCGATCGATGAAGCGATCGCAAGCGTGACGCAAAGCGTCGCTCCCGACGTCGTCACGCCGCGACTCGTCGCCGAAGTCTGGCGTCTCGAGGATGCGCTGCTCGCGGCAGAAGCAGGTGCTGAGGAGATCTCGCTCGATCTATTCTTGCGTCATCCGATGCCTCCGGTCGCGCGCGTCAGGCACCTCGCCACCGAGCTGTCGCAGCGGGGAGTCACGCTCCGACTCCGCACGCCGAGTATCGTGCGGCCCGCCGACAGGAAGCACGTCGAGAAGTGGCTGGCCCTCGGCACGCCGCTGGTCAGTGGGCACCTGGGAATGGTCGCCGAGCTGGCCGCCGAGGGACGCGACGTGGTCGCGGATTACGCAGTCAACGCCTTCAACCAGCACAGCGCGGCCGAGGTCTTCCGGCTGGGCGCGCGTCGCATCGTGTTGTCGGTCGAGCTGACCGGCGAAGAGATGGGACAGGTGGCGGCGCCATGGGATGGCGGCGGCTTTGAGGTGTTTGCTTACGGCCGCCCCGAAGGAATGACGATCGAGCACTGCGTCTTGTCGGCGGCGTTCGACCGCGAGGTCGCCACCTGCCGTGACCTCTGCGTGCAGAAACATCCCAATGTCGAGCTCACCGATCCCGCGGGTTACGTCTTCCCGGTGGCCACCGATTACGCTTGCCGCAACCGCCTGTTGCATTCACGCCCGGTGGACGGCTCCGCGTACCTTCCAGAACTGTGGCGGGCCGGTTTTCGCACGTATCGGCTGGTGTTCAACGTCCCTGGCGATCCCGTCGCGCGGGTGACGGCCGCGTATCGCGGGGCGCTCGATGCGTTGGCCGAGGCCCGAGCGCCCGATCTCGGAGCAGTGCGGGCGGTAACGGGTCGGGAGTACACGCGGGGGCATTTCGCCCGCGCGGTGTGATGCCATCCCGAGGGATGGCGAGTGCTACGAGCGCGCCGCGCGGTTGATCACGCGCGACTGAAACGGCCGCACGACGCCGCTCCAGCCACACGCCAGGCACCAGCGGTGCTCGACCAGGGGCAGGAGCCGGCGCATGATCGCATGCTGGATGAGGGTGAGGGGTTCGCCGCAGCGCGGGCACACCCGCTTCGTTGGCAGCATCAGGTAGACGAACGTCAGCACGATCGCGGCTCGCAGCAGTACGGTCGCAAACAGCACGACCACGACGACCATGCTAGGCCGCCTTCTCCTGCACGAACGCCGTAATGCGCCGTTCCAGCTCAGCGAGCTCGACCGGCTTCACGAGCACCCGGTCGCGCGGTACCTCCGCCAGGCCGCGGCCCGCCAGGTGCGTGATGTCCCCCGACAGAAACAGGATCCGCTCGGCAAGGGCGGGGCGCTCCCGCTGCAGCCGCTCGTAAAACTCGGCGCCATCCATCCGCGGCATGCGCAGGTCGGCGAGAATGACGTGCGGCTCGAACCCCTCCTTGAGGCGCTCGAGGGCCGCCAGGCCATCACCCGCTTCCTTGATTTCCGCGCCGCGCTTCCCCAGAAATCGTCCCATCGGGCGCCGAACCAGCTCCTCATCATCGACCAGGAGAATCCGAATCCCTTCGAGACTCTTCCCCGGCGTGGGCGAGACGCGGGGGGGAGCCGGCTGCGGCGTCGCGGCCGGCGCCGTCGGGACGGCCTCGCGGATCGTTGGGAGCCACACGAGAAACCGGGCCCCCCCCCCGGGCTCAGCCCGCTTGACCAGGTCGAGCTCTCCTTCAGCCTCTCGCACGAGCTGGCGCGAGATGTACAGACCCAGCCCCGTACCGCGGAGCCCCTTCGTGCTGGCGAACGGCCGGAACAGGCGCTGGGCGATCTCGGGTGCCACTCCTGGACCGTTGTCGGTCACCGTGACACAGACGCGGCCCCCCGTGTCGTCGGTGTAGGAGTCGACCGTGAGGCGCCGCGGCGGCTTCACGCTCCGGAGGGCGTCGAGCGCGTTGCTGAGCAGATTGACGATCACCTGTTCCAGGCGATTCGCGTCGCCGATCACCGTCGGGAGCTCGGGATCGAGCCGCCCTTCGATCGAGATTTCGTCGATGCCAAAGCGATAGGACACCAGGTCGAGCGCACTGCGCACCACGTCGTTCATGTTCACGCTCGCCGAGCGCTTCTCACCCGCGCGGACGAAGCGGAGTAACCCGCGCAGCAGTTTGGCCGCGCGCTGTGCCTGACGCAGGATGCTCTGCATTTCGTTGCGCTGTTCGGCCGGCAGGTTGGCGTCCGCCAGCCGCAGCTCGGCGTGACTGGCGATCGCCATCAGCGGATTATTGACTTCGTGGGCCACGCCGCCGAGCAGCTCCCCCGCCGCAGCGAACCGGCCCTGTTCTTCTGCGCGATCGCGCAGCACGCGGGTCATCTGATTGAAATGCGTCGTGACTTTGCCGAGCTCGTCGTCACGGACGATCGGCACCTGGGTCGTGAGATCGCCCTCGGAGACCTGCCGGATCCCCCGCTCGAGGGCGCCGAGCGGATTCCAGACTCGCCGCCGCACGACGAGGAGCGCGACCGGGAGCAGCAGCGCGCCGGCGATGACGACGATGACCGCCGCCGTCGAGCCGAGATTCCTCGTGAGCGCGAGGGTCAACACGGCACCATACACGACAGCCGCGGCAATGACGACGACACCCAATACGCGGAGCCTACTAGACGGATTGCTTGGCACGGCCTAATCTCCCCGTTCCCAACTAGCACCAAGGTACAAGCAATGCGTTGTGCGAGCATCCTCCTGACATTCGGCGCCCTCGGCCTGTGCGCGTGCTCCCATGCCACCGCTCGGGCCCACTCAGCTCCGGGGCCTACTCCCGCTCGCCAGGACACGACGCGGGCCGCCTCGGGAGGGGGACGCCAGGGGGGAGTACCGGACGCGTCAGCGCCGAAGCCCTACAACCAGGTCATCACGCCCGGCGCGGTCACCAACTCCGGTGTCTTCACCGTGCATCGCATCGGCGAGAAACTCTTCTACGAGATCCCGAAGGCGATGTTCGGCCGCGAATTCTTGTTGGTGGCGGACCAGCGCGGCACGATCCGCGGCGTGCGCTATGCCGGCGAAGAGATCAGCAACCGCATCGTGGTCTGGGAACGGCTGGGCAACAAGGTTTTCTTGCGGATCGTCTCGTACGCCATGCGGGCCGACAGCACACAGCCAGTCGCGCGGGCGGTGCGGCTGTCCAACATCTCCCCGATCATCATGAGCTTCGACATCGCGTCGTGGCACACGCCCGACAGCAGCGCCGTCATCGAGGCGACGAAGTTGTTCACGACCGACGTGGCGGAGCTCAACCTGCGCCAGTCGAATGTGCGCGTCCGCCGCATGGATCCGGCGCGCTCGCTGGTCGAGCGCGCGCGTGCCTTCCCGCGCAACGTCGAGGTGAGCGCGCTGCAGACCTTCGAGGTCGATTCGGTCCCTGGGCCCGCCGGCGGCCCGCCCAACCGGTCGCTGAATTCGATCACGATGCTGATGAACTACTCGATGGTGCTGCTGCCGGACAAACCGATGATGGCCCGGCTCTGCGATGACCGGGTCGGATACTTCAACCTGTCCTTTGAGGACTTCGACCAGGATCTGGTGTCAGGCCCGCGGCGCTGTTTCATCAAGCGCTTCCGGCTCGAGCCAAAAGATCCCAGCGCGGCCGTCTCCGACCCCGTCCAGCCCATCGTCTGGTTCATCGATCCCGCGACGCCCGCCAAGTGGCAAAGCTGGCTGATCAAGGGCGTCGAGATGTGGGAGCCGGTGTTCCGCGCGGCCGGGTTCAGCAACGCGATCACGGCTCGCGTGCCCGCAGCCAGTGACTCCGATTTCGATCTCGACGACGCGCGCTTCAACACCATCCGCTGGCTGCCCTCGACGATCGAAAACGCGTACGGCCCGAGCGTCAGCGATCCACGCTCGGGCGAAATCATGAACGCCAATATCGGGTTCTACCACAACGTGGCGAGTCTGGTGGAGGCGTGGTACTGGACGCAGGCCGGCGCCACCGATCCGCGCGCCCGGACCCTGCCGTTCCCCGACTCGCTGATGGGGTTGATGCTGGCCTACGTCGCCAACCATGAGGTCGGACACAGTCTCGGCCTCCGCCACAACATGGTGGCGTCGACCTACTATCCCGTGGATTCGCTGCGCAGCAAGTCGTTCACGTGCCGGATGAAGGGCACGAGCCCGTCGATCATGGACTACGCGCGGTATAACTACGTGGCACAACCGGGCGACAGCGCCTGCCTCATGCAAGGCATCGGCCCGTACGATTTCTATGCGATCGACTGGGGGTACCGGCGCATTCCGGGCGCCGCCTCGCCCGACGCCGAGCGCCCGCTGCTCGACTCGCTCGCCCGGCTGCAGGATGCCAACCCCTACTTCCGCTGGATCGGTGACGGCGATCCGGTGGACCCGCGCATCATTACGGAGGCGCTGGGCGATGATCCCGTAAAGGCGAGCGGGTATGGCGTGCGCAACATCAAGCGCCTGGTGCCCATGCTCATCCCGGCGACGACGACGGACAAGCTCGACAACTACGACCGGCTCCAAGAGCTGTACGGCGAGCTCATCAATCAGTGGGCGCGCGAAATGAATCACGTCGCGGTGGTCGTGGGCGGGGTGTATCAGTTCACCAAGTACGCGGGCCAAACAGGCCGGGTCTATCAGCCGGTGCCGCGTGCCAAGCAGGCCGAGGCGGTGCAGTTCCTGAACGACAACGTCTTCACGACGCCATCGTTTTTCTTCGATCCCGAAGTCCTGCGACGGATCGAGCCCACGGGCTTCGTGGACCGGGTGCGCGCCCGCCAGACCGCACTGCTCAACCTCTTATTCCAGGATCCGCGTCTCTCACGCGTCGCCGACCAAGAGGCGACGGAACCGGGGGGCGGGGCGTATGCGATCGCCGACCTCTTCGGCGACGTGCGGCGCGGGATCTTCTCAGAGTTCGGAACCGGCGCAGTCCGCGTCGACGCGTATCGGCGCAACCTGCAGCGCGCGTTCGTCGATCAGATGGAACGGCTGATCAGCACGCCGCTGGTGACGCCGCTGCCACCCGGCTTCACACCCTTCGCGGGCTTCACGCCGCCGGCGCCGCGCCCGGCCGATGCGCGCGCGCAGGCCCGGCTCGAGCTGGTCGACCTGCAGAGCACGCTGCGGGCCGCCGTGCCGAGAGCAGGAGATCGCACCACGCGGGCGCACATCGTCGATTTGCTGGCAAGAATTGGCCAGATTCTTAATCCGCGGTGAACTGGCAACCGCGGCGCGTTACTCTGCATGTGCCTCACCGCTGTTATACGAACGCTGCGGAAACCAAAACCTGTATTGCTGGCGGGGGAGAAGCTATGAGACGGTCTGACGGCCTGACGGCCGGACGGTCCCTGATGATCGTGATTGGGCTTTTGACCGTCGGGCCGTCCGGCCATCGGGCCGTCGCTCAGACGTTCGAAGAACGACTCCTCGCCATCCCCGACACAGCCAGCATGCGCCAGATGTCGCGCGACCTCTCCGCGGTCCCCCACATGGCGGGAACGCCGGCTCAGGCGGCGACGCGCGACTACGTCCTGGCGCACCTGAAATCGTGGGGCATCGACGCCTGGAGCAAGGAGTACACCGTCTACATCCCGCAGCCCGATACGGTGGCCGCGTGGATTCTCACCGGCAAACGGGCCACGCGACTCACTCTGGCCGAGCCCGGGACGGGGCCCCAGATCCCGCCCTTCAACGGCTATACCGGCGATGGTGACGCGACGGCCGACGTCGTCTACGTGAACTACGGGCTGATCGAAGACTACAAGACGCTCGACTCGCTGGGCATCAGCGTCAGCGGCAAGATCGCGCTCGCGCGGTATGGCCGCTCCTTCCGCGGCATCAAGGCCCGCGAGGCGCAGAAGCGCGGCGCCGTCGGCCTCATCGTGTATTCCGATCCGCAGGACGACGGCTACTTCCGGGGCGACGTGTACCCCAAGGGGCCGATGCGCAACGCCGACGGCATCCAGCGCGGCAGCATGATGAACGGCAACGGCGATCCCACGACGCCGAGCTGGGCATCGGTCGAGGGCGCGCGCCGGATCCCCGAGGATTCGCTCGACATCCCGAAGATCCCGATCCTCCCGATGAGCTACGGCAATGCGCGCCGCTTCCTCGAGCCGATGACGGGGCCCGCTGTGCCGCAGAGCTGGCAGGGCGGGTTGCCCTTCCATTATCACGCGGGTCCGGGCCCCGCGCGCGCGCGCCTCAAGGTCAAGACCGAGCGCGGCGCGCGCGCATTCCACAAGATCTGGAACACGGTCGGCATGATCCGCGGATCGCGCTGGCCCGACGAGTGGGTCGTGGTCGGTGGTCATCGTGATGCCTGGGGCCCGGGGGCGCGCGACAACGTGAGCGGCAGCGTGTCCGTGCTCGAAGCCGCGCGCGCCTTCGCGACGTTGGCGCGCGACGGACAGCAGCCCGCGCGCACCGTGGTCTTCGCCACCTGGGATGCGGAAGAGTGGGGCCTGATCGGCTCCACCGAATGGGTCGAAGAGCTCGAGGATACGCTGCGGGCCCACGTCGTCGCCTACATCAATGAAGACGGCACCTTCTCGGGTCCCAATTTCAGCGGCGCCGGCTCGCCCTCCCTCAAACCGCTGTTCCGCGCCGCGGCGCACGTGGTTCCCGATCCCACAGGCCCGGGGACGGTCTATGATGTCTGGCTCAAGGCGCACAACGGCGATACGACCGCCTTGACCATGGGGAACCTGGGCGGAGGCTCCGACTTCGCCGGTTTCTATCATCACCTCGGCATTCCCTCGGGCGGCATCGGATTCGACGGGCCGGACGGCATCTACCACTCGATGTACGACTCCTACGACTGGATGAGCCGCTTCGGCGATCCCAGCTACAAGGCCCACCGGGCCGGCGCGCAGCTCGTCGCCGTCATTCTCGGCCGGCTCGCCAACAGCGACCTCCTGCCGCTCGATTACGCCGCGTTCGGCGCCGAGATGAACGGCCTGGTGTCGCAGCTCGACTCCGGGATCGCGAAGAAACAATGGACCCAGACCGTCAGCACGCAGGCGCTGAAGGACGCGCTCGATCGCTTCACCGCCGTGGCCCGCGCGTTCGGGACGGCGCGCGACAACGCGACACGGGCCGGGACCGTGGACTCCGCGCGGGCGCAGCGCATCAATCAGACGCTGATGGCAGTCGAACGCCGCCTCACCCGGCCGGACGGGCTCGTGAGCCGGCCGTGGTTCAAGAGCCTGCAGTTCGCGGCCGACCTCGATAACGGCTATGCCACGATGGCATTCCCCAGCGTCAACGAAGCCATTCGCTATGCCGACGCCCAGACCGCCAACAAGGAGCTGGTCGATCTCGTGAATCGCGTGGATCAAGCGCGCGCGGCGCTCGTGGAAGCGGCCGCCGCTCTGCGCTAGATTGGAGCCCATGGAAACCGGCGACCGTACGCGCATCGTGATCTACTACGCGATTTGGGCTTGCATCTGTGCGGTACTGGCCGGCGTGGCAATGGCGATCATTCACACTCTGTTCTTCAGTTATGTCCCATCTCGCGTCGCGTTAATGCAAACGCTGCTCGGCGGCATCGCGGCGACAAGTGCGATAGCCGCAGGTCAGGCCGCCGTAATCCTGGCTACCGGCGGCCTCCTTGTTCAGCGGGGGTTCACGCTCCATGGGACCGTCCTGCTCGGTTTGGTGATTGGTGTGTTCGACCTGCTGATGAACCTCGTGCAGTTGATCGTGCCTGCCCTCGAACCTGGCTGGCGGTGGGACTTGATCGTTCTCGCGGTGGCGACGATTGCTATCACAGCGCTCGGAGCCAGGCGCCCCGCAGCCGCCGTGTGAGCGACGACCAGAAAGAGGCGATCGAGCGGCTGGAGCGCCGCCTCGCCGAGCTGGAAGGCATCGTCCGGCAGTTGATCGTCCGCTCAATCGCCGCACCCGCCGCCCGAGACCCGCGTGGGCCGCCCGCCCGAATCACATCTCCCGCTCCCGCCCCCCTCTCCCCGCGCATCGTCGTCCCACGGAAGATCAAGATACTCCCCAGCGAGTCACAGCCAGGGATCGACTGGGAACAGTGGGTCGGCCAGCGCGGCCTGTTGATCGTCGGCGTGCTCGCGCTCCTCGCGACGGGCGGGTTCTTCCTGAACTACGCGATCCAGCATGGCTGGATCGCGCCGCTCGTGCGCGCGAGCGGAGCGGTTGTGGTCGGTGCCGCGCTCGTCGTATGGGGCGATCGCCTGGTGCGACGAGGGGGCGGGGGCGGGGGCGGAGGCGGCCTGCTGCGTTATGGCGCCGCCATCATCGGTGGTGGCGGCGGTCTCGTCTACCTCGGCGTGTGGGCCGCCGCGGGCCTGTATGGGCTCGTGAACCGCCAGGTCGGGGTTGTGCTGCTGGCCGCGACGAGCGGCGTCGTCGTGGCGCTCGCTATTCGCCACAACGTGGAGGCGCTCGCCATCTGGGCCCTCGCCGGCGCGTACCTCGCACCGATCTTCCTGGCCGGTCCGGTGCCCGAGCCGGAGAAGTTTCTGGCATACATGGCCGTCGGCGGCACCATTTTCATGATCCTGGCGCAGCGGGTGAACTGGCGCGCCACATTCAATTGCGCGTTGTTCGGGTTTTTCCTCATTCCGGCCGCGCTCATTCCCCGCGATCTGAACTCGACCGCCGGCCTGAACTACGCCGCGCTCGGCGCCGTCGTAGCCCTGCTCACCACGAATCCCACGCGCGCCGCGGCCACGGAGTGGCCCGAGGCGCGGGTGGGCGCGCTCGTCATGGTGTGGACGGTGCTGCTCACCCTCAGCGGTGACGACACATTGCGCTGGTCGGCCCTCGGCGCCGGCGCCTTGATCACCGCGATCGTCTGGTGGCAGCAGCGTCTGACGACGCCGCTTGCCGGCATTCGCGACAATAACGTCGGCGCTGAGGTCATCGTCTATCTCACGCCCCTCGCCCTCGTGACCCTCGCGGTCGTCGCCCCGCCGAGTGCGCTGGTGGGGTGGGGCGGAGCGATTCCGGTTGCCCTGGCCATCCTGTACCTCGGCAGCGGGTGGCTGCCCCGAACGCTGCATCTCGTCGTGATGGGGTTCGTGTTGCTGGCGCTCGCGGTGTCCGGCCAGTGGGACGGCGCCGCCGTCGCCGCCGGTTGGAGCCTGTTGGCCGTGGCGGCGAGCGCGAGTGGCCGCTGGGCTGGGCGCCCTGGGGCCTCCGAGGTCAGCGCGGTACTCGCGCCGGTCGCATTCCTGCAGCTGTTCACCGTTGCGCTCTACCTCCGGCCGGCTACCGATCCGGCGTTCACGGGGGGCTGGGCACTGGCCTGGTACGTCAGTCTGATCGCGTTTGCGGTGACAGCGCGCTGGTGGGATAGGCGCAAGACGATCGGCGCCGAAGACAGCGTCGGCGTCGCGCTCTGGTCGCTCGCCGCCGCCACGCTCCTGGTCGGCGTCTCCTTCGAGCTTCAGCGCGCGTTGCACGCCACGCCGCTCGCTGCAGCGATCGGGCTCGTGTGGTACTGGATCCTGTTCGCTGCCGCGCTCGTGCGGGGCGCGCCGTTGTGGCGGCCGGCGCTGCGCGGTCTGGCACTGGCGACGGGGTTGCTGCTCCTCGCGGGCGGCTACCTGACGCTGTTCAGCGGGGCGTGGGACAACCGCAATGTCGCTGATCCCGCCTTCACCGGACTCTGGTCCCTGGGGTGGTACGCCTGCTGCGCGGCCGGTGTGATCGCCGCCCGCTGGTGGCCCGCCGACACTCTCGTGCAGGCGAACCTGCGATTCGGGCGCGCCGCGCTCTGGTGGATGGCTGGCGGCTGTCTCCTGCTCGGTGGCTCCCTCGAGCTCCGTCGCGCCTTTACGAGTGGACTGGCCGGGGATCTGGCGATCAGCACGTTCTGGCTGTTGTACGCCGGCACGCTGGTCAGCGTGGGATTTCGACTGGATCGCAAAGCGGTCCGGTCAGCGGGCCTGGGGGTCGCGGCGCTCGCCGCGCTGAAGATTGTGCTGTACGACTTGTCGACGCTGCAGGCGTTGTATAGGGTCGGCAGCTTCTTTGTGCTGGCGCTCATAACATTGGCCGTCGCTTATGCCTACAACCAAAGAGCGCGAGGCGGACAGCACCCCGTAGGCCAGTAGACGCAACAGACGCAGCAGACGCAACAGTGGTTTTTAGCCATTAGCTGACAGCTTGGAACCACTGCTGCGTCTGTGGCGTCTGCGGCGTCTCTGGGCTTCTGGATGCTTAGAGCCTGGGCAGGGTAATGCCTCGCTGCGCCTGATATTTGCCCTTTTTATCCTTGTACGAAACCTCGCACTCATCCCCTTCATCTGCCGTAAAGAACAGCACCTGCGCAATCCCCTCATTCGCGTAGATCCGCGCCGGCAGCGGCGTCGTGTTCGAGATTTCCAGCGTGACAAAGCCTTCCCATTCCGGCTCAAACGGCGTCACGTTGACAATGATCCCGCAGCGCGCGTACGTGCTTTTCCCCACGCAGACCGTCAAACAGTTGCGCGGGATCCGGAAATACTCGACCGAGCTCGCGAGCGCGAACGAGTTGGGTGGCACGATGCAGACGTCACCCTTGAACTCGACGAACGATTTCGGATCGAACTGTTTCGGATCGACCACCGCGGAGAGCACGTTCGTGAAAATCTTGAACTCAGGCGCGACGCGCATGTCGTAGCCGTAGGATGACACGCCGTACGAGATCACGCCGTCGCGCACCTGGCGGTCCGCAAACGGCTCGATCATTCCGTGCGCCTTCGACATCTTGGTAATCCAGCGATCCGATTTGATTGACATGGGGGCCCAATGTAATGGCGCCAACTTGACTTATGCAGAGCCTTAGTGAATTTTTTCACGAGCGTCATGCAGCCCTATCTCCCGTTCCTGATGCTCCTGGGTCTGGCCATCGTCATCGCGACGACGATGATCGTGGGGTCGCATTTCCTCGGGCCGCGCCGGCCGACCGAGATCAAAGAGCGGCCGTACGAAAGCGGCATGCCGCCGCTCGGCAGCGCGCACGAGCGCTTCTCGGTCAAGTTCTATCTCGTCGCGGTCCTGTTCATCCTCTTCGACATCGAAACTGTCTTTCTGGTCCCGTGGGCGGTCATCTTTATGGGGAGTGGCACGGTGACCACGGGGTTTCTGTTGATCGAGATGCTGGTGTTCATGCTGATTCTGTTCGTGGGATACGTCTACGTGTGGAAGCGTGGAGCATTTCAGTGGGACTAAACGATCTTGCTCGACGATTCTGCTCGACGAATTCTGAGGTTCTATGAAACACGTCGGCGAAGTCAAAAGCTCGAATTATCTGCTCGCCAAGTTCGAGAACCTGATCGACTGGGCCGTGAACTCGTCACGCGCCAATTCCCTGTGGCCGATGCCGTTCGGGACGGCGTGCTGCGCCATCGAGTTCATGGCGACCGCGGCGAGCCGGTTCGACTTTGCGCGCTTCGGCATGGAGCGGCAGGCCTTCTCGCCGCGCCAGGCCGACGTGCTGATCTGCGCCGGCCGCCTGCCGTTCAAGCTCGCCCCGGTAATCCGCCGTATTTACGATCAGATGCCGCAACCCAAGTGGGTCATCTCGATGGGCGCGTGCGCGTCCACGGGCGGCGTGTTCGACAACTACGCGATGGTGCAGGGCATCGACACGATCGTGCCGGTGGACGTCTACGTCCCCGGCTGCCCGCCGCGGCCCGAAGGACTGCTCTACGGCATTCTCCTGCTGCACAAGAAGATCAAGGGCGAGTCGCTCTTCGATGCCGTGAAGCGGCGCGACGAGCAGCCGCTCGACGACAAGGGCCTCCGGCTCCCGCCCGAAACGATCGACGAGATCTCCGAGCCGTTCGGCAATTCCGTCCACCAGTTTCGTTCGTCGTGACGGCGGCGCCGCCGGTCCCCCCGGTCCCGGGGGCGCTTCGCACCGAAGTCGCGCGCGATGGCGAGACCGTGGTGTTCGTCGCCCGCGAGCGCCTGCTCGACGCGATGCGGTGGCTGAAAACGACGCCAGGCCAGGAATTCGACTACCTGGTCGACGTCACGGCCGTCGAGTTCCGCGATCGGGAGCGCCCGCTCGAGGTCGTGTACTTCCTCCGCTCGCTCCAGCGCAGAGTCGACGTGCGCGTCAAAGTCGAGCTGGCGGCGTCAGCGGAGCTCGCCGTCGACTCGGTGTGGAGCCTGTGGCGCGGCGCCGACTGGCTCGAGCGCGAGGTCTTTGACATGTTCGGCGTCACCTTCCGCGGGCACCCCGATCTGCGGCGCATTCTGATGTGGGAGACCTACGCGGAAGGCTATCCGCTGCGGAAAAGCTTCCCGCTCCGCGGCCGCTTCTCCCGCGCCGAGCAGGTGCGGCAGGCGCTCAACATCAATCCCGAGGCCAATTACTCGCTGGACGAGCTGTCGATCGCGGAGGCCGCCGGTGATCTGCCCGACGACATGCGCGATCGGCTGCAGCGCGGTGAGCGCGGCGTCATTCAGGACCCGCCGGCGCCATGAGTAAGCGTACCGTCGAGCTCGAACTGGCCACACCGGGCGTGGACGCGGAGGGGCGTCCGGCGCGGGTGCCGCTCACGGCCGCAACGGCCCCGACGGAGCCTGGCCTCAACGAAGAGCACATGCTGGTGAACATCGGGCCCCAGCATCCCGCCACGCACGGCGTGCTCAGGCTGGTGGTCGAGCTCGACGGCGAGACCGTCGTGCGCTGTATCCCGCACCTGGGCTACCTGCACTCGGGCTTCGAGAAGCTCGGCGAGTACCGCCACTACAACCAGATCATCCCGCTCACCGACCGCACCGACTACCTGTCGCCGATGTCGAACAACGTCGGCTTCGCCCTGGCGGCCGAGAAGCTGATGGGGATCGAGATCACGCCGCGCTGCACCGTGCTGCGCGTCATCGCCTGCGAGATGAGCCGCATCATCTCGCACATGGTGTGGCTCGGCACCACGTCGATCGACCTGGGCGCGTTTACGCCGTTTCTGTGGGCGTTTCAGGAGCGCGAGCGGATCTACGATCTCCAGGAGATGTGGACCGGCGCCCGCCTGACGACGAGTGTCACGCGCGTCGGTGGGCTCATGGCCGACATTCCCGACCCCTTTGTCGAGAAGCTCCGCGAGTTCACGCGCACCTTTCCGAAGACGCTGGGCGAAATCGACCGCGTCCTCACGCGCAACGCGGTGTGGGCGGGCCGCACCCAGGGGGTCGGCACGCTCAGCGCCGCCGAGGCGATCAATTACTCGCTCTCGGGCCCCATGCTCCGCGCGAGCGGCGTCGCCTACGACGTCCGCAAGGACAAGCCGTACCTCGGCTACGAGACCTACGACTTCGACGTGGTGGTCGGAGAGCACGGCGATGTATTCGATCGCTACATGGTCCGCCTCGAAGAGTGCCACCAGGCGAACCGCATTTTGGCGCAGGCGCTCGACCGGCTGCCCGACGGTCCGATCAACGTCGACGACCCCCGGGTCATTCTCCCCTCCAAGACCCGCGCGATGAGCGACATGGAAGCGATGATCTTTCATTTCAAACAGGTCATGGAAGGCGTCAAGGCGCCGGTCGGCGAGGCCTACGTCGGGATCGAGAATCCCAAGGGCGAGCTCGGCAACTACCTCGTCTCCGACGGTACGGCGAAGCCGGTGCGCTGGCGCATCCGGCCGCCCTCGTTCATCAACCTGTCCGCGTTGCCCAAGATGGCCGAAGGGCATCTGCTGTCCGACCTGATTGCCATCAACGCGTCCGTGGACATCGTCATGGGCGAGGTCGACCGATGACGGTGCAGGAGGACTACCAACCCGTCTTCACCGGCAAAGTGCAGGAAGAGCTGCAGGCCGTGTTGCAGCGCTATCCCACCAAACAGGCCGCTTTGCTGCCGGCGCTGTGGATCGCGCAGCGCGAGCAGGGGTGGATCTCCGATGCCGTCATGGCTGAGGTCGCGGCAGTGCTGGGGCTGACGCCCGCGTTCGTGAAGGGCGTCGTGACGTTTTACACGATGTACCACCAGCATCCCGTCGGCAAAAACTTCGTGCAGGTGTGCACGACCTCGCCGTGCAACATCTGCGGGGCCGAGGACGTGCTGAAGGCGCTGCTCGCGCAGACCGGCGCCGGTGATGCCGGCGCCACGAGTCCCGACGGCAAGTGGACGATTGTCGAAGTCGAATGCCTCGGTGCCTGTGGATTCGCGACCCCGATACTCGTCAATGATGATTTCCTGGAGAACGTGACGCCGGAGAAGGTTCCGGAAATCGTGAAGAAATACCGCTAATGGGCTTCCCTCATAAGTCGCACCCCAAAGAGACCGTCGTCCTCTCCCAGCACTTCGGGGACGCGGACGCGCGCACCATCAAGGGATGGACCAAGCGCGGCGGCTACGCAGCGCTCGCACAGGTGCTCAAGATGGATCCCGTGGCCGTCACCGACATCGTCAAGGAATCGGGATTGCGGGGCCGGGGCGGGGCGGGATTCCCGACCGGCTTGAAGTGGTCGTTCATGCCCAAAGAAAAAAAGAAGCCGCATTACCTGTGCGTGAACGCCGACGAGTCCGAGCCCGGCACGTTCAAAGACCGCGAGATCATGCGCTGGACGCCCCACGCGCTGCTCGAGGGCACCGCCATCGCGGCGCACGCGATCCGCGCCGAGGTTGCCTACATCTATATTCGCGGCGAGTTCACCGAGCCCTGGACGATCATGGAACGGGCGCTGGCCGAAGCAAATGCCGCCGGCGTGTTCGGCACCATCAAGATCTATCTGCATCGCGGCGCCGGCGCCTACATCTGCGGCGAAGAAACGGCGCTGATGAACTCGATCGAAGGCAAACGGGGCAACCCGCGCATCAAGCCGCCGTTCCCGGCGGCCGCCGGCCTGTTCGGCCTGCCGACGACGATCAACAATGTCGAGACGCTCACGGCCGTGCCGCACATCATCACGCGCGGCGCCGCCTGGTACAAAGGGTTGTGCCTGTCGAATCCCAAGAGCACCGGCACCAAGCTGTTTTCGGTGTGCGGGCACGTGCAGCGGCCGGGCAACTACGAGGTGACGCTGGGCTTCCCGCTGAAAGACCTGATCTACGACATGTGCGGTGGCCCGCGCGCCGGCCACACCCTCAAGGCCTGCATTCCCGGCGGGTCGTCGGTGCCGATTCTGACCCGCGAAGAGACCGAGGGGACCCTGCTCGATTACGAGGGCTGCGTGGCCGCGGGCTCGATGCTCGGCTCGGGCGGCGTGATCGTGTTCGATGATTCCGCCGACATGGTCTATCAGATCATGCGGCTGGCGCGCTTCTACGCGCACGAGTCGTGCGCGCAGTGCACCCAGTGCCGCGAGGGCACCGCGTGGACCACGAAGATCATGGAGCGCATTCTGGCGGGGCAGGGCACGTCCAAGGATCTGAACTTGCTCCTCGATCTCTCCGAGAACATGACCGGGAAGACGATCTGCGTGCTGTCCGACTCGTGCGCGGCGCCGATCGTGAGCGGCATCAAGAAATTCCGCGGCGAGTTCGAAGCCTATCTGGCGGGGAAACGTCAACCGATGATGGTGGCCTGATGGCAGACGGGTTGATCAATCTCACCATCGACGGCGCACCGGTTTCGGTTCCGCCCGGGACGCTCGTCATCGAGGCGGCGAAGCAGGCGGGGGTGCTCGTCCCACACTACTGCTATCACCCCGGACTCCCCGTCGCCGGCGTCTGCCGCATGTGCCTCGTCGAGATCGAAAAGGCGCCCAAGCTGCAGATCGCGTGCGCGACGACGGTCACGGAGGGAATGGTCGTCAAGACGCAGAGCGTGCCCGCCAAGGACGCGCGCCAAAGCGTGCTCGAGTTCCTGCTCATCAACCATCCGCTCGACTGCCCGATCTGCGATCAGGCGGGCGAGTGCGAGCTGCAGGACTTCGTGTTCCAGGAAGGGCAGGCGCGCACGCGCTACGCCGAGTTCGCCAAGCGGTTCAATCCCGTCGAGGACTTCGGGCCGGACGTCCTGTACGTGCCCAACCGCTGCATTCTGTGCACGCGCTGCGTCCGGTTCATGGAGGACGTCGCGAAAGAGCCGGTCCTCAACGTGTCCGAGCGCGGCGACCGCGCGTTCATCGGCATTCATCCCGAGGCGCGGCTCGATCATCCCTGGGCCGGGAACGTCGTCGACCTGTGCCCCGTCGGCTCGCTGCTCTCGAAGGACTTCCTGCACAAGGCGCGCGCCTGGGAGCTCGACAAGACGGCGTCGATCTGTACCGGCTGCTCGCAGGGCTGCAACATCACGCTCGACACGCGGGATGAGGTGGTCGTGCGCGTCCGCCCGCGGCCCAACCTCGACATCAACCGCTACTTCATCTGCGATCATGGCCGCGCGCACTATCGCTGGATGAATCGCGGCGACCGCATCGAGGCGCCACTGCTCCGCCGCGACGGGGAGCTCAGAGCGGTCGACTGGGATGAAGCGATCGACCGCGTCGCGGGCATCGTGCGCGGCGCCGCGGGAGGAGGCAAGGCGGTGGCACTCGTGTCGCCGGGCGCGTCCAGCGAAGCGCTGGCGGCGGCCAAGCGGCTGCTGTCCGGCTTTAGCTGGACCGGCGCGTTCCAGCTCGTGATGGGCGAAGAGGCGCCGCTCGCCGGCGTCCCGAATCTCGCGCTGCGCGCCGAGCGTGCGCCCAACGCGACGGGCGCAGAGCGCCTCGGCTACACGCGCGACTACGCGCCCGCGCTCGCCGCCGCGAAGGGCGCCGCCGTGGTGTTGGTCCTCGACGATCCCGATTGCGCCGTCGAGACGGACGGGGCGCTGATCTATCTCGGCACGGTGCTCGCGGAGGCCGCGGCGTGCCGCCGGGCCGACGCGATTCTGCCGATCGCGAACGTGGCCGAAGAAGAAGGGACGTTCGTGAATCGCGATGGGCGCGAGCAACGTTATTACCAGGCCAAGCCCGCGCCCGGCATGGCGCAACCGGCCGCGTGGGTGCTCGGACAGCTCGTCACGACGCTGGGATTGGCGGAGGTGCGATGACCTTCTTCCTGATCACGTCGGCGATCAAGGTGTTCGTGGTCGTCAACCTGATCCTGGTGGGGGTCGCGCTGCTCACCCTCCTCGAGCGGCGGGTGTGCGCCTGGATGCAGGATCGCCTCGGCCCGAACCGCGTCGGCCCGCAGGGACTCCTCCAGCCGGCGGCCGACGGCCTGAAGAATTTTCTCAAGGAAGAGACGTCGCCCGCGCTGGCGGACAAGGCGCTGTTTACGCTCGCGCCCGTCGTGTCGTTCGTGCCGGCGATGTTGACCTTCGGGGTCATCCCGTTTGCGGCGCCGCTCCCGACGAAGTGGGGCGTCGTGCCGATGGTCGTCGCGGATCTGCCCGTGGGCTTCCTCTATATCCTCGCGATCAGCTCGCTCGGCGTATACGGCATCGTGCTGGCGGGTTGGGCATCCAACAACAAGTACGCGCTGCTCGGCGGGCTGCGCGCGTCGGCCCAGATGATCTCGTACGAGATCGCGCTGGGCCTCAGCACGGTCGCGGTCCTGCTGCTGGCCGGCAATGTCACGCTGTCGCAGGTCATCGTGCAGCAGCAAACCGCGCACGCCTGGTTCATTGTCCCGCTGTCGGTATCGTTCGTGATCTTCTTTATCAGCGCGCTCGCGGAGACCAACCGGTTGCCGTTCGATCTGCCGGAGGCCGAGGGCGAGCTCATCGCCGGCTATCACACCGAGTACAGCGCGATGAAGTTCTCGATGTTCTACATCGCGGAGTACTCGAACATGGTGACCGCCTCGGCGCTCATGGCCACGCTCTTCTTCGGCGGGTGGGATGTCCCGTTCACGACCTGGGACTCGACCGGCGATCCGAGCGTGCTCAAAACGCTCGCGACCCTGGTGGCCTTCAGTCTCAAGACGTTCGCATTTCTCTTCACGTACATCTGGGTTCGCTGGACGCTCCCGCGCTTCCGGTACGATCAGCTCATGGCGCTCGGCTGGAAGGTGCTGCTGCCGCTCGCCCTCCTCTACATCACGCTGCTCGCCGTCGCGATCTGGTTCGTCCGCATCCAGCTCGGCTGGGACTACGGCCCCCCCATGGCGTGGGCCCTGGGAGGGCTGAATCTCGTGCTGCTCATCGCGCTCGTCTGGTGGCTCGACCGCGGCCGGATCGTGTCGGGTTCGATGCCGCAGGAGGCCGCATAATGGCAATCGGCGTGAAGGTGATGAAGCGGCCGACGCAGCAGACGTCGTACCTGCGCGCGACGCTGAAGGGGATGGCCCTCACGTTCAGCCATTTGCTGCGGCCCAAGGTCACGATGCAGTACCCCGAGGAGAAGTCCTCCCGGGACTGGACGCTCTCCTCGCGCTGGCGTGGGACGCACCGCATGCTCACCGACGAGCAGGGCAGGGCGAAGTGCGTGGCGTGCGGTCTCTGCCCGCAGATCTGCCCCGCGAACTGCATCAAGCTCGTGCCGGGCGAGGATGAAGAGGGCCACCGCTATCCCCTGATTTACGAGATCGACGAGTTCCGCTGCATCTTCTGCGGCTACTGCCAGGAAGTGTGTCCCGAGGAAGCGATCCACGTCGGTGTGCACTACGAGAACTCCGAGTACTCCCGCGACCGGTTCGTGTACGACCTCGAGCGGCTGACGGCCCAGACGCACCCGGTGTCCACGCTGTGGGACCCGTCGGATCCCAAAGGCGAGTAGTGGCCCCCACGTTCTTTTGGATCTTCGGTGGCATCGCGGTGGGGAGCGCGCTGCTCTGCATCACGCGCAAGAACCCCATCGCCAGCGCGCTTTGGCTCGTCGTCACCCTCTTTTGCATCGCGGCGCTGTTCGTGCTGCTCGACGCGCAGTTCCTGGCGGCGCTGCAGGTCCTGGTGTATGCCGGCGCGATCATGGTGCTATTCCTGTTCGTGATCATGCTCCTCAACCTGGGTCGACCCGGTCCCAGCGATATCAAAGGACCGCTCGGGCTCGGCGTCGGTGTACTGCTCGGCGCCGCACTGCTGTTTCTCTTGCAGCCCATGACCCGGACGACGCTGCGGTCAGCGATCACACTGCCTCCGGGGAGCATCCTGGGGATCCAACAGCAGCAGGGCATCGTCGGCTCCGTCGCCAATCCACTGTTTGGCGCGTACCTCGTTCCCTTCGAGATCGCGAGCGTGCTGCTCCTCGCCGCGATCGTGGGCGCGGTCGTGCTCGCCAAGCGGAAGCTCTAGCATGCTCCTCAATCCCGCACTCGCCATCTCCGCCGTCCTCTTCACGCTCGGCGTGCTCGGCGTGCTCCTGCGGCGCAATGCGATCGTGATCTTCATGTGCGTCGAGCTGATGCTCAACGCGGTGAACCTCACGTTCGTCGCGCTGGCGCAGAGCCTGGGACTCGGCGGGCAGGTGTTCGTGTTCTTCGTGATGGCGGTCGCCGCCGCGGAAGCGGCAGTCGGCCTCGCGATCATTCTGGCCGTCTACCGCCACAAGCAGTCGGTCAGCCTGCAGAACATGAACCTGCTGAAGGACGGATGACCGGCAGCTTCGTCGACTTCATCTGGCTCGCGCCGGCCCTCGCGTTGCTCGGCTTCGTGCTGAACGGCACCATCGCGTTCGTGCGGCCGAACGCCAAGACGCTCGTCTCCGTGATCGGTGCGGGGGTATTACTCGCCGCCTTCGCCGTCGCACTTGCCGTGTTCAGCGCGTTCCTCGGACTCCATGCCGAGGAGCCGGTCGTCTTCCGCTACTGGTCGTGGATTCCGGTGGGCACGCTGCAGATCGACGTGGCGTTCCAGGTCGACCAGCTCTCGCTGGTCATGCTCCTCGTCGTGACCGGTGTGGGGTCGTTGATCCACCTGTTCAGCATCGGCTACATGAAGGACGATCCGGGATACGGGCGCTACTTCGCGTATCTCAACCTCTTCGTCTTCTTCATGCTGGTGCTCGTCCTGGGCGCGAGCTTCCCCGTGATGTTCGTGGGTTGGGAAGGCGTAGGCTTGTGCAGCTATCTGTTGATCGGCTTCTGGTACGGGGAGGCGGCGAACGCCAACGCGGGCCGCAAGGCGTTCATCATGAACCGGATCGGCGACTTTGGGTTCATGGTCGCGATGTTCATGATCTTCTGGGCGACCGGTTCGCTCGACTTCGGCACGGTGTTCGCACACGCTCCGACGGCTCTCGTCCCGGGCGGCACGGCGGTCACCGCGATCACGCTGTTCCTGTTCCTCGGCTGTACGGGGAAATCGGCGCAGATCCCCCTGTACACCTGGCTGCCGGACGCGATGGCCGGGCCGACGCCGGTCTCGGCATTGATCCACGCCGCCACGATGGTGACGGCCGGCGTCTATCTCGTCGCGCGCTGCAACCTGCTGTTTGCGATGGCGCCGATCTCGAGTGAAGTGGTCGCCGGCGTCGGCGCGTTGACGGCGCTCTTCGCGGCGACGATTGCGCTCAAGCAGTGGGACATCAAGAAAGTCCTCGCGTACTCCACGGTCTCACAGCTCGGCTACATGTTCCTCGCCGTCGGTACCGGCGCGATCACGGGCGGCATTTTTCATCTCGCGACGCACGCCTTTTTCAAGGCCTTGCTGTTCCTCGGCTCGGGCAGCGTCATCTTCGCAATGCACCGTGCCTATCATCACACGCACGCACACGAGGACGCCCAGGACATGCGCAACATGGGCGGCCTGTCGCGCTACATGCCGTGGACCACCGCCGTCATGTGGATCGCGACGCTGGCGATCGCCGGGATTCCGCCGCTCGCGGGATTCTTCTCGAAGGATGAGATCCTGGCCGCCGCGAACGCGCGCGGACACGCCGAACCGGCCTGGCTCGTGTTCTGGGGGTTCGGACTCCTGGCCGCGCTGCTGACGGCGTTCTACATGACGCGGCTCATGCTCTACACCTTCCACGGACCGAACCGCACCGGCGAGAAAGAGCAGGCGTATCTGCACGAAGCGCCGTGGATCATGACGGGACCGCTGCTGGTGCTGGCCGCGCTGTCCGCCGCCGGCGGGCTCCTCAACGTGCCCGAGCTGTTTCACGGCGGCGCGCGCCTGCAGCACTGGCTCGAGCCGGTCACACTGCCCAGTGCCACGCTGATTCCGGAGGTGCACCTCTCCGCTTCATCCGAGTGGCTGCTGGTCGGCATCGCGGTCGCCATTGGAGCAATCGGCATCGTCGGCGCATGGCGGCTGCTGAGACCGGAGCGGCTCGTCCCGGCGCGGAGTGCGCCCGAGGAGCGTGGCCTGGCGCGAGTACTGAAGAACAAGTGGTACGTGGATGAGCTTTACGACGCGTTGTTCGTGCGCCCGCTGGTGTGGTTCTCGCGCGTGGTGCTCTGGCAGGAGGTCGATCAGCGCATTGTGGACGCGGCGGCCGTGAACGGCGCTGCCCGCGGCGCGCGCGCGCTGGGCTGGGCCAATCGCTGGTTGCAGACGGGGCAGGTCGGAACGTACGTCGCGGTCTTCGTCATCGGCGTGCTGCTCGTCCTCTGGCGGGCGCTCGGCTGATGTACGGCTCCTGGGTCCTCACCGCGCTGCTCGCCTGGCCGCTGATCGCCGGCGCACTTGTGCTCCTCATTCCGGCCCGGCTCGCGAAATACGTCGCGCTGGCCGCCAGCCTGGTCGAGTTTGCGCTGTCCGTGCCGCTGTGGTGGACATTCGTGCCGAGCGGCGGCATCCAGTTCACGGCCGACCATGCCTGGATCGCGGCGTGGGGGATTCACTACACCGTTGGCGTGGACGGCATCTCGCTGTTCCTGGTGCTCCTCACGACGTTCCTGATGCCGCTCTCGATCCTGGGCAGCTGGAGCTACATCACAAAACGTGAGCCGGCGTTTTACACATTGCTGCTCGTCCTGACGACCGGCATGATCGGCGTCTTTGTCGCCCTCGATCTTTTCTTGTTCTATGTGATGTGGGAAGTGATGCTCATCCCGATGTACTTCATCATCGGCGTCTGGGGCGGCGACAACCGGCTGTACGCGGCGATCAAGTTCTTCATCTATACGTTCCTCGGCTCGCTGCTCATGCTGGTGGCGATCCTCGTGCTCTATCTGCACGCGGGCCAGGCGAGCGGTGTGTACTCGTTCGGGTACGCGCACCTCCTGAGCAACGCGAAGGATCTCGGATCGGTCGCGTGGTGGCTGTTCGGGGCCTTCTTCCTCGCGTTCGCCATCAAGGTGCCCCTGTTCCCGCTGCACACCTGGCTCCCCGACGCGCACGTGGAGGCGCCCACGGCGGGGTCCGTGATCCTCGCCGGCATCCTGTTGAAGATGGGGACCTACGGGTTCCTCCGGTTCGCGCTGCCGTTCTTCCCGGCGGTCGCCCTGAATCAAACCGTGCAGCTCATCATCGTGGTGCTGTCCCTGATCGGGATCATCTACGGCGGTCTCGTCGCAATGGTGCAGCCGGACTTCAAGAAACTCATCGCCTACTCCTCCGTCGCGCACCTCGGCTTCGTGATGCTCGGCATCTGGGCGCTGACGCTGCAGAGCGTGCAGGGGGCGCTCCTGATCATGATCAACCACGGCATCTCGACTGGCGCGCTGTTCTTTCTGGTCGGGATGATCTACGAACGGCGGCACAGCCGCCTCCTCGAAGCGTACGGCGGGATCGCGCGCGTCGTGCCGTTGTTCGCCGCGATTCTCACCATCGTGTCGCTGTCGTCCATCGCGCTGCCCGGCACGAACGGGTTCGTCGGCGAGTTCCTCGTGCTGATCGGGTCGTTCCGGACCTACCCCATCGCCACGGCGCTGGCGACCACGGGTGTGATCGTGGCCGCGGCCTATTTGCTCACCGCGCTGCAGCGGGTGATCTACAATCCGCTGGCGAATCCCGAGAATGAGAAGCTCACCGACCTGACGCCGCGCGAAATCACCGTGCTGGTTCCATTAGTCGTCCTGATTCTGTGGATCGGCATCTACCCCAAGCCGTTCCTCGAGCGCATGGAGCCGACGTCGCGGGCGCTGATCGAGCAGCTCCGGCCAGGCGCGGCCCTCACGGCGGGTCAACCGTGAGACTCGACCCCTCGATCTATCCCGACCTGCTGCTGTCGCTCCTGCCCGAGCTGGTACTGACCGGCTGGTCGCTGGTGGTGTTGCTGTTCGTCGCGTGGCGGCATAGTACCGTGCGGGATTTGCGGATCACCGGATGGCTGACACTCCTGGCCCTCGTCTCGACCGCCGTGGCCACCTGGTGGCTGTGGTGGAATAGCGCCTCGGTGCAGGGACAGGTGTCGATGATCGCGGCTGACGACTTCCGCTGGGTCGCCACCTGGGTGTTCCTCGGCGCGGCCGCGCTCACCGTGCTGATTTCGTTCGCATACCTGGAGCGCGAGCAGCTGCTCGCGCCCGAGTACTACGTGCTCCTCATCTTCGGTACGCTCGGCATGATGGTGATGGCTGCCGGCGCCGACTTGATGGTCATCTTTCTTGGCCTCGAGCTCATGTCGGTCGCGGTGTACGTGCTGGCCGGCATCGACCGCCGCCGTGCCCGCTCCGCCGAAGCCGCGCTGAAGTATTTCCTGCTGGGCGCGTTCGCCTCCGGATTCCTGCTGTACGGCATCGCGCTGGTCTACGGCGCGACCGGCACAACCAACCTCGGCCTCATTGGCGGGCAGGTCAGCCTCATGGGACAGCCGAGCGTCATGCTGCTCGCGGGACTGGCCCTGCTGATCGTGGGATTTGCGTTCAAGATCGCCGCGGTGCCCTTCCACATGTGGGCGCCCGATGTCTACGACGGCGCACCCACGCCCGTCACCGCCTTCATGGCGACTGGTGTGAAGGCGGCGGCGTTCGCGGCACTGCTCCGCGTGATGAATCAGGCGTTCGGCCAAGTGCCGGCCTGGCATGAGATCCTCTGGTGGCTCGCCGTGATCACGATGATCGGCGGCAACCTGTTTGCCCTCGGGCAACGGTCGCTCAAGCGGATGCTCGCCTATTTGTCGGTGGCGCATGCCGGCTACCTCCTCGTCGCGGTCAGCGCGGGCGGCTCGACGGGTACGAGCGCGTTCCTCGTTTACGTGATCGCCTACACGCTGATGTCGCTCGGCGCCTTCGCCGTGCTGACCGCCAAGGGCAGGGGAGGCGAGAGTGACGTGCTCATCGACGATCTCTCCGGCCTCGCGGCCAGGCGGCCGTGGCTCGCCTTCGCACTCGCCATCTGCATGTTGTCGCTGTTGGGCTTTCCCGGAACGGCCGGATTCATCGGCAAGTGGTACATCCTCATCGCGGCCACCAGCGCCGGCCAGAACACGCTGGCGGCCATTCTGGTGCTCACGAGCGTCGTCTCGGCGGGCGACTATCTTCCGGTCATTATGGCGATCTACATGAAACCGGAGCCGAACGAGACTGCGCATCTGGATGTCTGTCTCGACCGCTGGGGACGGTCCGCCGTCACCGCCGTCGTCGTTGGGCTGCTGCTCTTCGGAGTCTGGCCCAATCGCCTCTTCGATCTCGCCAGGTCCGCCGTCGAGACCGTGCAGCCCACGGCAAAGACGACCGTAACCCCGCCCTAAAAGGGGGGCCTGTGAAGCTTCCCGCCACAATCTTCCGCCAGTACGACATCCGTGGTCTCGTCGACAAGGAGCTCACGCCCGCCGCCGCCCGTGCCGTTGGGCAAGCGTACACGACGTTGGCATGGGAGCGCCTCGGCAAGGCGCCGCGGGTCGCCGTCGGGCGCGACAACCGGCCATCCGGCGCCCGGCTCGCGCAGGGAGTCTGTGAGGGGATCGCGGCCGCCGGTGGCGCCGCCCTCGACGTCGGCGAGCTGCCCACCCCCGCGCTCTACTTTGCGACCAAGACGCTGCCCGTCGACGGCGGCATTCAGGTAACGGGCTCGCACAATCCGCCGGAGTTCAACGGCTTCAAGATGGTCCTGGCACACGACGCCGTGTTCGGGGACGACATCCAGGTTCTCTACAAACTCATCAACGACGGAAAGCTCGCCACCAAGCCTGGAGGATCGACCACCGCGCACCGGGGACTCCTCACCGCCTACCGCAGTGCCATCGTGCAGCGCAACGCGCCACTCGCGCGGCGGTTCAAGGTGGTGGTGGATTGCGGCAACGGGGTCACGAGTCTCGTGGCGGTGGAGACGCTGCGCGAGCTGGGGGTCGACGTCGTCGCACTGTTTGCCGAGTCCGACGGGACGTTTCCGAACCATCACCCCGATCCCACGGTCATCGAAAACCTGCACGACCTCCAGGTCGCGGTGAAAAAGGAAAAGGCGGAGCTCGGGATCGCGTTCGACGGCGACGGTGACCGTATCGGCGCCGTCGATGAGAAGGGGGAACCGGTCCTCGGCGATCAGTTACTCGTGTTGTTCGGGCGAGACCTGGTGCGCCGCATGGGCAAGGGGAAGCCCGTGATCTTCGATGTGAAGTGCTCGGAGGTCCTGCCGCAGATGCTCAAAAAGGCCGGGCTCGAGCCCGTGATGTGGAAGACGGGGCATTCATTCATCAAGCAGAAGATGAAAGAGATCGGCGCGCCGCTGGCCGGAGAGATGAGCGGGCACATGTTCTTTGGCGGCGACTGGTTCGGATTCGACGACGCGCTGTTCGCCGCCGCCCGCCTGCTCGGCTATCAGGCCCGCGAGGGCGGCCCGCTCTCTCGCCTGCTCGCCGACTTGCCCAAGACCTTCGCCACCCCGGAAATGCGCGTCGATTGTCCCGACGACAAGAAGTTCGACGTGGTGCAGCAGGCGGCCACGGCGTTCGCCGCAAAGTACCCGGTCTCGACGCTCGATGGTGTCCGCGTCACGTTCCCGGAGGGCTGGGGTCTGTTGCGTGCCTCGAATACCCAACCCGTCCTGGTGATGCGGTTCGAGGCGACCAGCCCGAAGGCGCGCGACGCGTATCGCGCGGAGGTCGAAGGCTGGCTGACGGCGCACGGCGTGACGCCGTGACGCGAGCCAACCGGCGCACGCTGTATCTGATTGGTGCCGGGCTCCTGGTGGCTGCACTGGTCGGAGGCCGCTGGCTCGCGGTGGAGACGGCAGAGCGCGCCTGGGACCGCACCGTCGCGGGGGGTGAGGCGGTGATCGCCGTTCGCGATCTCTCCCGGCTGCTGCAGGCCGCCGTGGTGCTCGTCGCGATCGCGTGGCTGACCGGCAATTTGCTGATCGTGTTTCGGGCGATCGGCTCGGTGCAGATGCCGCGCCGGCTCGGCAACCTCGAGATCGTTGAAGCCGTGCCGCGCCGCACGCTCTTCGCCGCCACGGTCCTGCTGGGCGTCGCGCTCGGAGCGGTGCTGTCGCTGGGCACGGCGGACTGGTGGCGTTACGCGCTCCTGGCGGCGTCGCCTCCACACTTCGGCGTTTTGGATTCGACCAACCTGAAGAACGACGCCGGCTACTACGTCAGCGTCCTCCCGTGGCGCAGCGCGCTGCAAAATCGGGCACTCATTCTCGTCGTCGGCGCACTCGGCATCGTCGCACTCCTCTACGGTGTGATTGGATCGCTCCGGCTCCGCCGCGGGCGCATCCGCGCCAGCGACCATGCCCGCACGCACGTGGGCGTGCTGTTCGCCTGCCTGGCCATCGTGATCGCCTGGGGCGCGGTGCTCGATCCGGCGGAAACCGTCGGCGGCCTCCACGGTCCCGTCGATCAGGCGGCGCTCGCGGTGCGGATCCCAGGCGCCGCGGTCGTGGCGGCGGTGGCGATCGTGACGGCGGTGATCTCGCTCGTCTGGGCATGGCGGGACAAGCCCAAGCTCATTCAAGCAGGATGGGCGGCACTGCTCGTCTCGCTCACCGCCGCGTACTTCGTGATTCCGGGCGTCGTGCGCACCTCGACCGGTCCCGAGAACCCCGAGCTGCTACGCCACCGCGCCGCGCTGGAACGCATCGCGTTCGGGCTCACCGACCTGGATTCCACCGCACCTCCCGCCTTCCCGTCGGGAGAGGCAGCCGTGCAGACCATCCCGCTGTGGGACCCGGCGCATGTGGCCGCCGCGCTCGGCACCCCCTCCACCGCCGTCGCATTGCGCACGCCGCGCGCCGACGATGGCGGGGCGGTCTGGCTGGTCGCCCCGACAAACGCACCCGGCCCAGTCCGTTTCGCCCTGGAAACCGACACCGGCCTCACTCTGACGTCGCAGTCGCTCGGAAACACGGCACTGCTCTTCGGGCCCGGACTGCAGGGATCCTGGGTGACGTCGCCCGACAGCGCACCGGCCGCCGCCGCCGGCATCCCGCTCACCGGTAGTTGGCGCCGGTTCGCCATCGCCTGGACGATTCAGGCTTGGGGGTTGGCGCGCGGCGAGTCGAGCGGCCGGGTCCTGCTGTGGCGGCAAGACGTGGTGGAGCGGCTCGAGCGACTCGCACCGTTCGCGCGATTCGGCGCGCCGGCGCCCGTGATGCACGACGGGGCGCTCTGGTGGGTGAGCTGGGGCTACGTATCGCACGGGGCCTTCCCGCTCGCTCGTTCGCTTCCGTGGCGCGACGACGAGGTGCGGTTTCTCCGCGCCAGCCTCGTCGGCGCCGTCCGCGTCGGTACCGGCGAGACGCACCTGTGGCTCGCTCAGGGCTACGACTCGCTGACCGCCGCGTGGGCGCGTCGTTTCAAACCGCTCATCGAGCCCGCGGACCGGCTGCCCGCGGATCTCCGCGCCCAGCTCGCCTATCCTGCTGAGACCTTCGATGTCGCGGTCTCGGCGCTGCTGCGATCGAGCGCCGATTCCGCGCTGGAGGCCGGTTGGTTCGCCCGCCCCCGCGAGCCCTTCCAGCTCGGTGCACCCGGCGGTCTCATCTGGACGGGCGTGGCCTTCGAGTCGGGCATGCTGACGCCGAAAAAGTTCGTGGGGCTGTATGCCGCCGCCATCACACCACGCGGTCCCGAGGTGCATCTGTGGAAGCCATCATCCCCCGACCCCGGCCGGTTGCCGGGTGAGCTGGTCGGCTCGCCGCTGCTGCGGCCCGGACAGCTGCGGGTTTGGCCGGCCGGGCGCTCCATCATCACCGCGCAGGCACAGATCCTCGACCCCATCCCCTCGGAGCCCGCCCGCAAGGCGCCCCCTCGGGTGGCCGAGGTGTACGTGACGCTGGATGGACGGAGTGGTCACGCCCTGACGGCCAGGGCGGCGCTGCTCGGCGGCGAGCAGATCGTCATCGACACGACCATCGCGGCGCGGTGGGAGCGGGCGCGTCGCCTCGCGATGCAGGCGAACGCCGCGCTCAGCGCCGGAAACCTCGAGCTGTTCACCCAGTTGTGGCGGGAGCTCCTGGGAGAGCTTGCTCGGGCTCAACGGCCCCGCTAGGTTGCGCCGCCGTGACGGCTCCTGGAACGATCGTCGTGGCCCTCGGAGGAAACGCCGTCGCGCCTCCCGATGAGCGGCCGACGATCAGCAATCAGTTTCGTCATACGCGGGCGAGTCTCGCGCCCATCGTCGATCTGGCCGCGGCGGGATGGCACATCGTTCTGGTCCATGGCAACGGGCCACAGGTCGGCGATGAGTTGGCGCGCAACGAGATCGCAGCCGACCAGGTCGAACCGCTGCCGCTGGGCGTGCTGGTCGCGGGCACCGCGGGCTGGATGGGCTACATGATTCAGCAGTCGTTGCAGAACGCGCTCGCGCGCGCCGGCGTGCAGCGATCGGTCGTCACGCTGATCACCCAGACGCTTTGTCATGCCGACGATCCTGACCTGCGGACGCCGTCGAAGCCGGTGGGCCACAAGCTCGATCCGGTGCGGGAGGCGCGGCTTGTGGCGCGCGGGATTCCGGTTCGCGATGGCCGCCGGCTGGCGCCGAGTCCCAAGCCGATCGGAATCGTCGAGCGCGACATGGTCCGCGACCTGACACGCCAGGGCCACATCGTGATCGCCGGCGGCGGCGGGGGACCGCCCGCGTATCGCGATCCCAAGTTGGGGCTCGAAGGCATCGACGCGGTCGCCGACAAGGATCGTGTCGCGGCGATCCTCGGACGAGAGATCGGCGCGCGGGTGCTGTTGATCCTGACCAATGTGAAGGCGGTCTACCGCGGCTTTGGCTCGCCGCACCAGGAGGCGATTCGGCGCTTGACGCTGGCGCAGGCGGACCACTTGCTCGCCGGCAAGGAGCTGGGCACCGGCAGCATGCGGCCGAAGGTCGAGGCAGCCGCCGAATTTGTACGCACGGGAGGTGAGCGCGCCATTATCGCCGAGCTGGTGGACGGGCTCGCGGCGCTGCGTGGCGAGGCGGGAACGACAATCGCGAAGGAGCACGCGTGAATCTGCACGAGTACCAGGCACGGGATATTCTGCGGCGCCACGGCATCCCGGTCCCGCCGGGTGAGGTCGCCAGCACGCCGGCGGACGCTCGCGCCAGCGCGGAACGCCTGGGCGGCAAGGTCGTGGTGAAGGCCCAGGTCCATGCCGGCGGGCGCGGCAAGGCCGGCGGTGTGAAACTCGCCAAAACCGCCGCCGAGGCCGAGACGCATGCCAAAGCCATCCTCGGCATGACGATCAAGAGCCTCACGGTCCAGAAGGTGCTCATCGCGCCGGCGGCGGAGATCGCCTCGGAGAGCTACGTCGGCATCATCGTGGATCGCGCGTCGCAGCGGCCCGTCCTCATGGTGAGTCCCGCGGGCGGTATCGACATCGAGGAAGTGGCCGCCAAGACCCCCGACAAGATCCATCAGCTGGCGATCGATCCGCGCTACGGACTCCTCCCGCATCAAGCCCTGGCGCTCGGCTTCGCGCTGTACAGCGACGTCAAACAGGCCCGTGCGGCCGCCGACATCATGCAGAGGCTCTATACGGCCGTCTATGCCGTCGGAGCCTCGCTTGCCGAAATCAATCCGCTGGTCACGACTCCTGACGGCACGGTGCAGGCGCTCGATGCCAAGATCGCGATCGACGACAACGAGCTGGAACGCCGCCCCGAGATTGCGGCGTTGCGTGACGGTTCCGCGGAGGCACCGGCGGAAGTCGCGGCGCGCGAAGCCGGGCTCACGTTCATCAAGCTCGAAGGCAACGTCGGCTGCTGCGTGAACGGCGCCGGGCTCGCGATGGCGACCATGGATCTCGTGAAGTACTACGGCGGCGAGCCGGCGAACTTCCTCGACATCGGAGGCAGCTCCAACCCGCAGAAGGTCGTTGCCGCACTCCGCATCATCACCGGCGATCCGAACGTCAAATCGATCCTCTTCAACATCTTTGGCGGCATTACGCGGGGCGACGACGTCGCGAACGGCATCGTGCAGGCGACACAGGCATTCCCCCTCAAGGTCCCGATCGTGATCAGGCTGACCGGTACGAACGAGAAGGAAGGCATCGCGATTCTCGAGCGGGCCGGGTTCGCCGCGCTCTCGGACATGGACGAGGCGGTGAAGCAGGCGGTGGCCAAGGCCAAGGGGAAGGCCGCGTGAGCATCTTCATCGACCAGACGACGCGCCTGGTGGTACAGGGGATCACCGGCCGCGACGGATCGTTCCACGCCAGGCAAATGATGGCCTACGGGACCAAGGTCGTGGCCGGCGTCACGCCCGGGAAGGGCGGCCAGCGGTTCGAGGACGCCGTACCGGTGTTCAACACCGTGGCCGAAGCCGTCCACGCGACGAAGGCCAATACCGCCGTCATTTATGTTCCGGCAGCCGTCGCGGCGTCGGCGATCTTCGAGGCGGCGGACGCCGGCCTCGGGCTGATCGTGTGTATCACGGAAGGCATTCCCGTGCTCGACATGACGCGCGTGCTCCCCTACGTGCACGAGCGCGGCGCTCGCCTCATCGGTCCGAACTGCCCCGGCCTCATCTCGCCGGGGAAGAGCAAAGTCGGAATCATCCCCGGCAACATCTGCAAACCAGGGAAGATCGGCGTCGTGTCGCGCAGCGGCACGTTGACCTACGAGATCATCCACCAGCTGTCGACGAATGGCCTCGGGCAATCCACGTGTGTCGGGATTGGTGGAGACCCGCTGATCGGGACCAACTTTATTCACTGTCTGACGGCATTCGATGCCGACCCTGACACCGCCGCCATCGTGATGATCGGCGAGATCGGCGGCACGGACGAGCAGCAAGCAGCGGAGTTCGTGAAGGAGAGGGTCAAGAAGCCGGTCGTGGGGTTCATCGCCGGCCAAACCGCGCCGCCAGGCCGGCGGATGGGCCACGCCGGCGCCATCATATCGGGCGCTTCGGGGACGGCCGCGGAGAAGATGGCCGCGCTGGCGAGCGCGGGAATCAGCGTGATGAAGCGCCCCGCCGACGTGGTCCCATTGCTGAAGGAACGCCTTTAAAGGAATCCATGCTTACGCTCGCAATCATCAAACCGGATGCGGTCGCAGCCAGGCATACAGGAAAGATCATCGCCCACCTGGAGGCCGAGGGCTTTCAGATTCGCGATGCCCAAATGGTGTTCCTGACCGTGGCGCGCGCCGAATCGTTCTACGAAGTGCATCGCGACCGCCCATTTTTCCGCCCGCTGGTGGCCTTCATGACGTCGGGACCGGCGCTCGCGCTCGCGCTCGAGCGCAATGACGCGGTGACGCACCTGCGGAAGGTGATCGGCGCGACCGATCCTGCTCAGGCGGAACCGGGGACGATCCGGCGGCTCTATGCGCAGTCCAAGGAACGCAACGCGATTCATGCCTCCGATTCGCCCGAAAACGCGGCACGGGAAGTCGCGTTTTTCTTCCCGGCCCGAGCCTAGGCGCAGTGCCGTTGACGCAAGTGCCACAAGGGTTTAGCTTCGCTCCCACAATGCTGCGAGTTGATTTACGGGAGTTGGACCGCGGTGGGGCCGTAGAAACCGTTGGCGAGCTCCAGCAAGACGACCCCGCGCTGCAAGGGACGGAGATCAGGCTCCGGGAACCGGTGGCCGTGCGGGGGCGGATGCAGCCGATCGGTGAGGGCCGGTTCTACTGGCAGGGGACGGCGCGAACGGTCGTGGCGGGCGACTGCCGGCGCTGTCTGACGCCGGTGGCCACGCCGGTGCAATTGGAGATCGGGGCACTATTCTCGCAGGACCAGGACGCGCTCGATGATCCCGACGCCTACGCCGTGGCGCCGGAGGCTACCGAGATCGACGTGACGCCGGCCGTGCGGGAGGAGTTGCTGTTGGCGGCACCCAGCTTCGTCGAGTGCCGGGACGACTGTAAAGGACTATGCCCACAGTGTGGCAAGGATCTCAACGCCGGCCCCTGCGGTTGCCCGCCCGCGACCGATGCCCGCTGGCAGCCGTTGAAGGCGCTCAAGGACAAACTCCGCTCTTAACCTAAGGACGAATCGGAAATGGCCGTACCCAAGCGCAGAACATCGAAGCGCAAGAAGCGCGCGCGCCGCACACACTATAAAGCCGTCGTCCCCACGCTGCAGCCGTGCCCGCGCTGTGGTGACATGAAGCAGCCCCATCGCGTATGCCCGACGTGCGGGTATTACAACGGCGAACAACGAGTGACCGTCGAGGACTGATGATCCGCATCGCGTTGGACGCGATGGGAAGTGACAACGCCCCTCAGGTCGAAGTGGAGGGCGCGGCGCAGGCGCTGAAAGAACTGCCCGCCGAGTTCCAGATCCAGCTGGTGGGGCGCAAGGCCGACGTCGAGGCGGCGCTGTCCCGGGTCCCGGGGGTCGATCGCGATCGCATCGAGATCGTCGATGCACCGGAAGTCGTGGGTATGGGCGATAAGCCCCTCGCGGCGATCCGTGGCAAGCCGCGCTCCTCGATTGCGGTCGGTCTCGAGCTCCAGAAGAAAGGCAAATCGGACGCGTTCATTTCGGCTGGCAACACCGGAGCCGTGATGGCCGCGGCGACGCTGCTGCTGCGCCTGCATCCCGGCGTGCAGCGGGCGGCGATCGGGGCGCTGTTTCCCAGCGCCGGCCAGCCCGTGCTCGTCGTCGACGGCGGCGCGAACATCGACTGCGACGCGCGCGAGCTGGTCGGGTTCGCTCACCTCGGCACGGTGTACGCCCGCGACGTCCTCGGCCGTCCCAACCCGTCCATCGGCCTGCTCAACATCGGTGAAGAAGACGAGAAGGGAAACGCCGTCGTCAAGGAAGCGCACCAGCTCCTCAAGCAGACCACGGGAATCAACTACATCGGCAACGTCGAGGGCCGTGATATTCCGGTCGGCGAAGCGCGCGGGCAGCGGCTCGATGTCGTGACGTGCGACGGGTTCGTCGGCAACGTCGTCCTCAAGTTCTACGAGTCGGCCGGGCGCGTCTTCGTCTCCCTCATCAAGCGCGAGGCGCCGGACGTGCTGCAGCGGCCCGAGATGGCCAACGTCCTCAAGGTCCTCGACTACGCGACCTACGGCGGCGCGCCGCTGCTCGGGGTGCAGGGCGTCGTGATCATCTGTCACGGAGCGTCTCCCGCCAAGGCGATCAAGAACGCCATCCGCGTGGCCGGGCAGGCGGTACGGAGTCATCTCTCCGACGACATCGCCGCCGAGTTCGCCCAGGACGGGCGGGTGCCGGCGTGAAGCGTCCGTTCGCCGAGCTGTGGGGCACGGGCAGCTATGCGCCGCCCCGCGTCATGAAGAACGAGGAGTTCTCCAAGTTCCTCGAGACGTCGGATCAGTGGATTCAGGAGCGTACCGGCATTCGCGAGCGCCGGGTGTCGAGCAAGGACGAGACGAACGCCTGCATGGGGAAAGCGGCCGCCCTGCAGGTGCTCGAAGAAACCGGGCTCACGCCGCTCGACATCGACGCCATCGTCTACGCGACCGCCTCACCCGACCGGTTGCTCCCGTCCCAGGCCTGCGATCTCCAGGCGATTCTGGGAGCCAAAAACGCCGCGGCATTCGACGTCATTGCCGCCTGTTCGGGCTTCATTTACGCGCTCAGTACCGCGGAGGGACTCATTGCCACTGAGCAGGCCGAGCACGTGCTCGTCATCGCCGCCGAGAAGCTCACCAGCATCATGGACTGGAGCGACCGTACCACGGCGGTCCTGTTCGGCGACGGCGCGGGCGCGACGATGGTACGCAAGAGCACGAACGGCCGCGGTATTTTGTCGGCCTACCTGAAGACGGACGGTACGCTCGCCGAGCTGCTCTATCGGCCGGGCGGCGGCGCGACGCATCCGCCCAGCGAGGAGCTGCTCAAGGATCACAGCTACTACATCAAGATGGCGGGCCGCGAAGTCTTCAAGGCCGCCGTCCTCTCGATGGCGGACGCCTGCGAGCACGCGCTGCAGCGCGCCGGTCTCGATGCCGGTGCCATCGATCTCCTCATTCCTCACCAGGCCAACATCCGCATCATCGAAGCCACGGCGAAGCACGCCGGCGTGCCGATGGACAAGGTCTACGTCAACGTGGACCGTTTCGGCAACACCTCGGCCGCGTCCATCGCCATCGCGCTCGACGAAGCCGTCACGTGTGGCCGCCTGAAGCCCGGCATGATCGTGATGTTTTGCGCCTTCGGGGCCGGCTTTACCTGGGGCAGCATGGTCGTGCGGTGGTAAGCACGATCTGGCTCTGCCCCGGGCAGGGCGCGCAAAAAGTCGGCATGGGCAGAGATCTCGCGGAGCGGTTCCCCGCGGCCCGCGCCGTGTTCGACGCGATCGACGAAGCCCTCGGCGCCCCGCTGTCGCGGATCATGTTCGAGGGTCCGGACGAGGAGCTGACGGCAACCCAGAACGCGCAGCCCGCCATCCTCGCGCACAGCGCCGCGGTGTTCGCGATCGTGCGCGACAAGGTCGACGGCGTGGTCGCGGCCGCGGGACATTCGCTCGGCGAGTACTCCGCTTACGTCACGGCGACCGCGCTGGGTTCTCCCCAGGCGGCCAAGCTCGTGCGGCGCCGCGGCGAGCTGATGCAGAAGGCCGGGGACGAGCGCCCCGGCACGATGGCCGCGGTGCTCGGCCTCCCGACCAAAGACGTGGAGGCCGCGTGCACGGAGGCGTCGCAGCAGGCGAGCCTCGCCGTCCCCGCCAACATCAACGCCCCGGACCAGACGGTGATCTCCGGTGATCCCGACGCCGTCGCCCGCGCGGGCGAGGGCTGCAAGAAGCGCGGCGCCAAGCGCGTCATTCCCCTCAAAGTGAGCGGGGCATTCCACTCGCCGCTTATGGGGCCGGCCAAGAACCATCTGGAGCTCGCGCTCGCGCGCGCCGAGTTCGCCGATCCCGCATTCCCGGTGATCGCGAATGCCACCGCGGAAACGGTGAAAGAGGCGGGGCGCGCGCGTCGACTGCTGGCGGATCAGCTGACAGCGCCTGTGCGCTGGGTGGAGTGCATGGAGCATGCGGCGCGCGTCGGTGGCGAAGGCACCCGATTTGTCGAGATCGGTCCCGGCGCCGTGCTGGCCGGTCTCTTGAAGCGGATCGTCCCGGGGGCGAACGTGATCAGCCTGGGGACGGCGGAAGAAGTGACCAGATTCATGGAAGCAGCGTGAATTCGTGAAAATCGAGCTGCCGGGAAAGGTCGCGCTCGTCACGGGGGGCACCCGCGGCATCGGCCTCGAGATCTGCCAGGCGTTCGCCGCGGCGGGCGCCAAGGTCGCGCTCTGCGCCCGCGACGGCGCGAAGGCCGAGGAGACCGCGAAGCAGCTCGGCGGTGGCGCACGGGGGTACGCGTGCGATGTCAGCGTCCCGGCTCAGGTGGAAGCGTTCGCGAAGGCGGTCGACAAGGATTTCGGCCAGATCGACGTGCTGGTGAACAACGCCGGCTTCACCAAGGACACCCTGTTGTTCCTGATGACCGAAGCCGACTGGGATTCGGTGGTGGATACCAACCTCAAGGGCACGTTCCTGATGACCAAGTACGCGGCGCGCGGGATGATCAAGCGCCGCTGGGGACGCGTCATCAACATCACCAGCGTCGTCGGATTGAACGGCAACAAGGGGCAATCCAACTACTCCGCGTCCAAGGCCGGGATCATCGGTTTTACCAAGTCGATCGCGAAAGAGCTGGCCTCGCGCAACGTGCTGGTGAACGCGGTGGCGCCCGGCTATATCGAGACGGAGCTCACCAAGGGTATATCCGCGGAAGCCAGACAGTACTTTCTGGACAACATTCCTTTGGGACGGCTGGGACAAGGCTCAAACATCGCCTCCGCCGTCCTCTTTCTCGCCTCCGACTTGGCCAGCTACATTACGGGACAGGTGCTGGTCGTCGACGGCGGGATGGTGATGTAGCAGGTCCACCTTCGCTGAGGGTTACCCATGGCCATGGACATGAAGCAGCTCGAGGAGAAGGTCAAAGACATCATCGTCGAAGAGCTCGGCGTCGAACGCGACAAGCTCACCAACGACGCAAGCTTTATGGAAGACCTCGGCGCCGACAGCCTCGACACGGTCGAGCTGGTCATGGCGTTCGAGAAGGAATTCGACATCGACATCCCGGACGAAGAGGCCGAGAAGCTGCGCACCGTCGGGGCGGCGATGACCTATCTCCACGACAAGATGGGGAAAGGCAAATAGTGACACGCCGGGTGGCGCTCACGGGCCTCGGGCTCGTGACGCCGGTAGGGAACGACGTGGCCAGCACCTGGGCCGCCCTCGTCGACGGACAATCGGGGGCGGGTCCCATTACACGGTTTGATCACACCCAACTGCCCGTCCACTTCGCCTGCGAAGTGAAGAATTACGATCCTCTGCAGTACATGGAAAAGAAGGAAGCGCGGCGCTACGACCTGTTCTCACAGTTCGCGATGGGCGCCGCGGTCCAGGCGGTGCGCGACGCCTGCCTCGAAAAAAGCCCGCTCGATCCCAAACGGATCGGCGTCATCATCGGGAGCGGCACGGGCGGGATCGCGACGTTCGAAGAGAACATGCGCACCTTCATCGAGAAGGGCCCCGGACGCGTCTCGCCGTTCTTCGTGCCGATGTTCATGGCGAACGTGGCCTCGGCCATCGTCTCGATGCGCTTCGGCTTCCAGGGGCCGTGCTACTGCACGGTCTCGGCCTGCGCATCGTCGGGACACGCCGTCGGCGACGCGTTCGATCTGATCCGCGAGAACAAGGCCGACGTCATGGTGGCGGGCGGGTCGGAAGCCGCGATCACACCGCTGGCGCTGGCCAGCTTCGCGAATATGAAGGCGCTGTCGGAACGGAACGACGATCCGAAAACGGCCAGCCGGCCGTTCGACAAGGACCGCGACGGCTTCGTGATGGGCGACGGCGCCGCCGTCGTCATCCTCGAGGAGTGGGCGCGCGCCAAGGCGCGCGGGGCGACGATCCTCGCCGAGCTGGTGGGCTACGGGGCCACGGCCGACGCCTATCACATCACGGCGCCGGCACCCGACGGCTCAGGAGCACAGGAGGCGATGCGGCTGGCCATGAAGACCGCCGGGATTCGCCCCCAGGACGTCGGCTACATCAATGCGCACGGCACCTCCACGCCGCACGGCGACGCCGCGGAGACCGCGGCCGTCAAGACCGTGTTCGGCGAGCACGCCCGCAAGTTGATCTTCGGCTCGACCAAGTCGATGACCGGCCATCTGCTCGGCGCGGCCGGCGCGTTCGAGCTCGCGATCTGCGCGCTCGCGCTGCGCGATGGCGTCATCCCGCCGACGATCAACCAGTTCACGCCGGATCCCGCCTGCGATCTCGACTCGGCGCCGAACAAGGCGGTCAAGCGGCAGTTCGACTTCGCGCTGTCGAATTCGTTCGGGTTCGGAGGGCACAACGTAACGCTGGCAGTAAAGAGAGTAGCGTGACCCTCACATCCATTGCTTCCAAGGTCGAACGCGGCGAGCGGCTCACCCGCGAGGATGGCCTCGCGCTGTTTGCATCTCACGACCTGCTCACCCTCGGCAACCTCGCGAACCTCGCAAACACTCGGCGCAATGGCCACCGCGTGTACTTTGCCGCAAACCAGCACATCAATCCGACGAACGTCTGCATTCTGCGCAACACCTGCGTGTTCTGTTCGTTCGCCCGGATGCCGAAAGAAGACGGCGCCTACACGCGGAGCCTCGAGGAAGTATTCGCGGAAGCCGACGCGGCGCGCGACAACCCGACGCGCGAGTTTCACATCGTGGGCGGGCTCCATCCCAAGCTCCGGCTCGCGTACTACGTCGACATGTTCCGCGGCCTCAAGGCGCGCCACCCGCAGGTGATGATCAAGGCTCTTACGGCGGTAGAGGTGGCTCATTTGGCCAGACTAGAAAACCTCTCCACGCTCGAAGTCCTTCAGGCCATGAAGGACGCCGGGGTCAGCACGTTGCCGGGCGGCGGGGCGGAAGTGTTCTCGCCCGCGGCGCGCGCCACGATCGCCGACCGCAAGCTCACGGGCGAGGAGTGGCTGGCGGTCCATCGCGAGGCACACCAGCTCGGCATGCCGTCGAACTGCACCATGCTCTACGGCCACGTCGAGACGATGGCGGACCGCGTCGACCATCTGCTCGCCCTGCGCGCCCTCCAGGACGACACCGGCGGGTTCCTGACCTACATCCCGCTGGCATATCATCCCGACCACAACGAGCTGGGCGAGAAGCTGGGGCGCACCGGCACCGCGACGACGGGCTTCGACGACCTCAAGAACATCGCCGTCGGACGGCTGCTGCTCGACAACATCCCGCACGTGAAGACCCACTGGCCGATGGTGACGCCGTTCATCTCGCAGGTCGCGCTGACCTTCGGCTGTGACGACCTCGAGGGGACCGTGGTGTTCGAGCGCGTGTATCACGAGGCCGGCGCGCCGACGCCGATGTGGCTGTCCTACGACGAGATCGTGACGCTGATCCGCGGGGCGGGGAAGGAGCCGGTCGAGCGGGACTCGCTCTATCAGACGGTCAGGACGTTCGAGGGCTACGTGCCGAAGCCCCAGGCTGCGCCGGTGCGGCCCGACGGCCCGGCGCCGCAAGGCGCGCTGTTCCAGATCGAGCACCGCGCTCGCGCCGCGGCGAAGCGCCAACAACCTGCAACGACGGTTGTGGACGGTGCAGAATGATTTCACAAGCATGAAGATTGGCCGCATCGGCTACATCAACTGCGCGCCGGTCTACGGGGCGATCGATCGCGGCATCGTGGCGCTGCCGCCGGGCGGCGAGCTGGTGACGGGCACGCCTGCGGAGCTGAACGACTTGCTCGTTGCCGGCGAGCTGGACCTGAGCGTAATCAGCGCGATCGAATACGCGCGTCACGCCAAAGATCTTGTGCTCCTGCCCGATCTCGCGATTTCCTGTGACGGCCCAGTCCGCAGCGTGGCGTTGTTCAGCCGTCGGCCGGTCGGACAGTTGGACGATCGGACCGTCCTCCTCTCCGCATCATCGCGCACATCCGTGGCGCTGCTCGAGATCCTGTGTTGTGACGTGTGGAAGATCAAGCCGCGATTCGCCGCAGCTCGCGCCGAGGCCCCGGATCTCGACGCGCTCGCCGCGCTGCCCCATGACGCCGTGCTCGTGATCGGTGACGCCGCGCTCGCGCTCGCGGCCCGCGGGACATATCCGCAACGCTACGATCTCGGCGAAGAGTGGAAGCACTGGACCGGACAGCCGTTTGTATTCGCCGTCTGGGCGGCGCATCGGCTCGCGAGCCCCGCTGCCGTGCAGCTGGGCCATGAAGCCATCCTCGCGTCGCGCGCCTGGGGCCTCGCGCACCTCGACGAGCTCGCGGCGGACGCCGCACGCCAGGCGGGCGTGTCCCTGGCGATGTGCCGCGAGTATCTCGGGGGGCTGGACTATGCGTTCAGCGAAGCGCATCACGCCGCGCTCACCGATTTCGTGCGGCGGGTCGACGAGATGCAGTTCCTCCAGGTGGCCTGATGGTCGACCGCTCGAGCCCCGAGTTCCGGTCCTTCGTCGACCTCTACGAGCACGCCTCGCTGTTGGAGCTCGGCCGCCTGGCCGACGACGTGCGCTGGAAGCTCCATCCGGAACACGTCGTTACCTACATCATCGACCGGAACATCAACTACACGAACGTCTGCGTCGCCGACTGCAAGTTCTGCGCGTTCTACCGGCGCCCCAAACATCCGGACGGCTATCTCCTGTCGTTCGAAGCGATCGGCCGCAAGATCGACGAGCTGAAGGCGATCGGCGGCGTGCAGATTCTAATGCAGGGCGGCCACAACCCCTACATCCCGTTCGAGTGGTATCTGGATCTGCTGCGCTACATCAAGCGCCATCATCCGATCCATATCCACGGCTTCTCGCCGTCGGAAGTCGATTTCTTCGCCGGCCGCTTCGGCATGTCGATCAGCGAGGTGATCACGGAGCTGATGGCCGCGGGACTCGACTCGATTCCCGGCGGCGGCGGTGAGATCCTGGTGCAGAGCGTCCGCGATCAGGTCGCGCGCAAAAAGGCGGGGGCCGACCGCTGGCTCGAGGTCATGGAAGTCGCGCACGGCCTCGGCCTCCGCACGTCGGTGACGATGATGTACGGCCTTGGCGAATCGAATGCCGACCGCATCGAGCACCTGTTCCGCGTGCGCGAGGTGCAGCGCAAGACGAAAGGGTTCACGGCGTTCATCTGCTGGCCGCTCCAGCCCGAGAATTCCGAGCTCGCGCATTTGCCGAAGACCGATGCCGTCACGTACCTCAAGACCCAGGCGATCGCGCGCATCGTGCTCGAGGACGTCCCGAATATTCAGGCGTCGTGGGTGACGATGGGCATGAAGGTGGGGCAGGTGGCGCTGCGGTTCGGCGCCAACGATTTCGGCTCGCTCATGATGGAAGAAAACGTCGTCTCGGCGGCGAACACCACGTACCGCACGACGCTGAGCGAGATGCAGCGCCTGATCGCCGACGCCGGCTACACGCCGAAGCAACGCAGGCAGGACTACACGATTCTCGAGGACGCCGCCTAGTGCCTGACGTCCTGATCATCGTCGGCTCCGAGTCCGACAAGCCACGCATCGAGCCGGCCTTCGAGATTCTGACCAAGGCCGGCTTTTCGTACGAGTTCTACGCTTCGTCCGCGCACCGGCAACCCGAGCAGACCGGTGATCTCGTCAAGAACGCCCGTAAGAAGGGCTTCAAGCTCGTAATCGCGGGGGCGGGCCTGTCAGCCGCGTTGCCGGGATTCGCCGCATCGCTCACCGACCTGCCCGTCATCGGCGTACCGTTCGCCGTAGGGCCGCTCAATGGGCTCGACGCACTGCTCGCGACGGTGCAGGTCCCGCCGGGTGTGCCGGTCGCAACGGTGGGCATCGACAACGCCAAGAACGCGGCGCATCTGGCGATTCGGATTCTGAAGGGCTGAACGTCAGCCCCTGATCATTTCAGAGGGCTATAGTTGGTCGCCACCATGAACGTGTTATCGACGTCGACGCTCACCTGCATGTCGGTGCGCGTTTTCACCCATTCCGGATCCGCGCTGAACGCGGCCCACGCCGCGTCCCTCGCAGCCGCATCGCGGTAGGCGAGTATGTACACGAGCTGATCGAGCCTGGCGACGGGCTGCCAGAATCCGACGACGGTCATCCCGTGCCTTCGGAACAGCGCGATCGTATGGTCCCGAAAACGGGCGTGCAGCACGTCGGCCGAGCTGCCTGCTCGCACCGTGTACGTCCGAAGCTCGAAGCAGCGCGAGTCTGCTGCCGTGTTCTTGATGTCAACGCCGGGACCGCACGGTGGCGTCGCGGCCCGCACCGGTAACGCGCGCCGGGGCGACGGGACATCGTGCGATGACGGCGCGACGGCCGAGCCGAGCATGGCGATGGTCAGGTATATGAACCGTGTGTTCATCGCATCTCCTGGTGTGTGATTTGGCTTTTGCCCGCGGGGCCCTGGCGTTGCGGCTCAACGCGGCAGTAGCCCACGGTGTCGCAATTCTCTGCGCAATTGCTCTGGCGACGCGAATCGAATCGCCTCGAATCCCAACGACCTGGCTGTGGAGATGTTCTCTTCGGAATCATCAATGAATAAGCACTCGCCGGCCGATCGGCCGATCCGCTCGAGCAACGCCTGGAAGATCCTGGGGTCCGGCTTGATCAGTTTGACATCGCCGGACAGCAGGATCGTCGCGAACAGCTGAAAGAAGGAGTACTTGGAACGCACCGCGGCGAATTTCTCGCTGGACCAATTGCTCAGCCCGTGCAGCTCCAATCCGGCTTGCTGCAGCGGCAGCAGCAGGTCGACCGTCCCTTGCAGCGGTCCGGCGATGGATTCCTCCCATCGCTCGTCATACGCCCGGATGAGATCGGCGTAGGAAGGGAACCGTTTCACGAGCTCGGTGACGGCGAGCGAGAAGGCGCGGCCGGCATCCTGCTGCTGATTCCATTCCGTAAAACCGATCTCGGCGAGAAAGCGCTCCATCGCCGTGTCGGTGCCGGGAAAGAGCTTGCGATAGAGGTAACGCGGATTCCAGTCGATCAGCACGCCGCCGAAATCGAAGACGATCGCGCGTATGCGAGTCGGGAGCATCGTTCGTTAGAACAGCCCCACCTTCCCCCTCACCGATTCGATCAGCTTCGCCGGGTCGTATCCCACGCCCTGCTTGAACACCAAGGTTGCGTGCCGGATATCGGAGATGGTAGCCGCGGGATTGCCGTCGATCACGACGAGATCCGCCTGCTTGCCCACCGCAATAGAACCGATGCGATCCACCCGACCGAGGTACGTCGCGCCGTTTAGCGTGCAGACCTTGATCGCCTCGAGCGGGGTCAGCCCACTCTCGACGAGCAGCTCGGCCTGCCGTTGATCGGAGTAGCCGGGGATCACGCCACCACCGCCCGTCGGATCCGTCCCCGCCAAGAGCAGCCCGCCGGCGCGAAAGAAGGCCAGCTCCATCGCCTGATCGAGCGGGAGCAGCTTACCGAATGGCGACGTCGTGTTCTGCTGCACGCGCGTGTATTGCTGATCGTATTGCGTCTTGAGAACGGGATCGAGCACGTCGGTCCCCGGCGGCATCGGGCGCCCGGGCGCAATGGTCTCGAACACGGTCTGCGTCGACGTGACTGCGACGTGATGGGCTATGAGGTACTGCACCAGGGAGGTGAACTCCGGTGATTTCGGATCCACGGCGCCGAGGGCCGTCATCCCCGCGTTCTGTCCGGGACAGAGGTCCGGCTGCTTGTCCTTGACGAAGTCGGTGGCGACAAAGAACCCGTGTTCCAGGTCGTCAATGCCGAGATCGACGGCTTCGCGGTAAGTGACCGAGCAGAGATGGCCCGTGATTTTGAGTCCCCGCCGGTGCGCTTCATCCGCCGCCGCGGCCAGCTCGGCGCGGGTGATGTTCATGTACGCTTTGAACGACGTCGCGCCCGCGTCGGCCCAGAATGCCACGAAGCGGCGCGCGTCGGCCGAGTCCTTCAGCGCGTACATCTGCGTGAACTGGGACGGGCCGTTCACATAGGGAGCGGTGGCGTCGATCCACGGTCCCACCTGATTCCCGGCCTTGATCGCCGCCGCGAGGTTCAAGTCGGCGTAGCCGCCGACGTTGCCGCCGGTCCGCATCGACGTGACGCCGCCCGCGAGGTACAGCCGCGAGAAGCTCACGTAATCAGCGCCGTAGACGCCCGGACCGGTCGGGTAGTAGAGATGCTCGTGCATCATCACGAGACCGGGAATCACGGACTTGCCGCTGAGGTCCATGACCTGCGCGCCATCCGGGACTCTGGTCGAGCGGGCGGGGCCGAGCGCGACGATGTTGCCGTCACGGATGATCAGCGTCTGGTCTTCCTTCGCCGCGGCGCCGGTGCCGTCGATCACGCGCACGTGGGTGAGCGCCACCGTGGGCGTGTCGACTGTGACGTATTGCTTGACCGCGGCGGAGAGCGTCGGGCGCTGGGCCGTGGCCAGCGCAGGAACGAGGAGCAGGGCGCCGAGGGCGCGGAGGGTGGTGGGTGCCATGCGGTGAGACTAGCACCAGGTTCGATAGCTGACCAGTCAGGCGTACATTGGATGTTGCTGCGATTGAATTGGTGCCGAGCTCTATGGGAAGGGAGTTACCATGGACGACGTGGGAGTCTTCCGCACGACGATCGAGACCAGAATTGGGAGCTGCGCGGCCAGAGCCGAGCCCTTCCGGAGACGTTGGTCGATACCGGAAGCGAGTTTACGTGGATCCCGCGCCGGGTGCTGGAGGAGCTGGGCATCCGTGCGCAGCGGAAACAGGCTTTCGCAGTCGCCGCTGGTCGTCGCATCGAGCGCGATATCGGCTATGCGTTGGTGCGCGCAGCCGGGACCGAAGCGCCGGATCTGGTCGTCTTCGCGGAGCCGGGCGATATGACTCTGCTCGGCGCCCACTCGCTCGAGGGGCTGAACCTGAAGATCGATCCTGTCAGGAAGGAATTGGTACCAGCCGGGCCGGTGATCACGGCGGCGGCTTAACGCGGGACCAAAATGAGAACACGAGACTCAGTGTTGCACTTCAAAGTTGATATCAGCCGGCTGCCCCGGCGCGTCATCGCTGAGCCACTGCACCCGAGATCAACACGCGCACCCGATTCACTATCTCCTGAGTGCCCTTCCCATCGCTATTGCTTAGGACCACGAGCACATAACCACGGTCCGGATAGAAGTCCACCTGATTCGAGACGCCCGTGAAGCCACCAACGTGTCCTATGATCCGGATGCCATTCAGGACCCGGGTCTCAAAGCCGTAGCCGTCACGGCCGCCATACCCCGTCGGTACCCGCCCAGTCAGGACACGCTGAGTCATGTCCCGACTGAGCAGTTGACCGTTCAGTAACGCTTCGGCGAACCGCTCGAGATCATCCGCGGTGGAGACGCCACCGCCCATGGGAGCGCCTGCTGCAGTGCCACACGTCACCGCAGTGTCGTTAACCAGGCCTGAGCGTCGTTCGCCGGCGCGCCCCGAATCCTTGGCGGGTCCGTGCGGGTACGGGCGCGCGCGCTCGGGGAAAGCACACGAGTTATAGCTCGTGTGAGTCATCCCAGCCGGTCGGAACACGTACCGCTCGACGGCCGCTGCGAAGGGAACGCGAGCCACGCGTTCTACGATAGAGCCGAGCACCAGGAAATTCGAATTGCTATACGCCCAACGCGTTCCTGGCACGAATTCCACAGGTTTGCTCGCGAAAAGGGGCCAAAAATCCGAGAGCGTCTTGATCCGCGGAAGCGCCGTCCAGAAAGCGGAGATGCGGAATACCTCGGGAATGCCGGAAGACATTGTCAGCAAGTGCCGGACGGTTACCTGTGATCGGGCCGGTCCAGCGGGGAACTCCGAAAGCAGCGCGCCAATGGTATCGTCGAAGGAGAGTTGGGACTCTTGGGCGAGCCGTGCCACCACCACTGCAGTGAACATCTTGCCCACGGACGCGAGTTCGAATGGCGTGTCCACCTTGTTTGGCTGCCGCGTTGTACGATCGGCGAGGCCAAAGGCACGGCGGAACAGTGGCTGACCATGCCACGAGAGGAGCACAACCCCGCTAAAGGCCTCTTCGCGAGCCATTCGCTCGGCGAGGCTGTCGACGTTAGCAACCAGTTCGGCATCGGTCGTGCGGGCCCGGTGTTTGTTGGCGACACAAACCGGCCCGACCGCCGTGCTCGTTGCCGCCAACAGGAGCCATACCTTGATCCGGGGTGCGAGCATCCTGCTCACTATCGTTGCGAGTTTCACATCCGATTGGGAGTGACGTGTCAACCGCCTAACGAAGCGCGCTTAAGCTGCGGCGCCGAATTAGAAGGTTCACAAATGGAATTCTACCACACCGCAGGCAGAACGTTCGCCGGATTCATTGAGGACGGGCGCCGCCAGCTTCAAGCGCTGGTTAGGCTGCGCACAATAGATCATAGCTCGGGTCCGTCCCCTGCAGGTGCGCAGAGGGGCACTCACCGTCACTGGCCTTACGCCGGGATTGTGATGCCGAATGGACCGACGCT
>DATLXS010000137.1:0-4997 GCA_035575675.1 Gemmatimonadales bacterium | reverse complement strand
CAGGCGCTCATGTCCGAAGAGCGCGTCGAGCTGCGCGAGGGTGAGCTGCGAGAGCGGATTGTCCCGGTGCACGAGAGCGATGAGCGCGGGGGATTGCCCCGCGCGGTCAAGGCTCCCGGTCGTGATCTGCACGTGCGCAGGTGGATAGCGAAAGATCCACTCGAAGCCCTTACTCTCGAACGCCGTACATTCGCGGCCCAACAGAGCGAGATCCGCGAATCCGGTGTACAGCCCCGCCATGCCCACATCGCTTCCGGTCAGCCGGCTGTCGACGGTCCGGCCTGGATCGGATCTCCGCCATCCGAGCTCCCAGCGCCGCACGAGCTTTTGCAGCTGGCCGGTACCCCACACGCGAATCACGCCAGCCGGCGTCACCGCAGTTTCTTCAGCTGCCCGCGGATTGCCTCCGCACCGAGTGGCAGGTACTCGCTGTGCGCGAGCAATGCCCGCTGCCCGGCGCGGCTGAGGATATAGCGCAGAAACTCCCGCAGCTTTGCATCAACCGGCCCACCGGGGGCGCGATCGAAGAACGCCGGGATGATTCGCGTCAGCGGATAACTTTGGGAAATCAGATTGGCGCAAGTCGCCAGGTAATACGGGCCGCCCTCCCGGCTCGCCAGAGCGAGTGGCTTCACCTGCGAGTTTGCGTAGCGCACGTTGGAAATGGCGATACCGCAGCGGTCCTGCGCCAGTGCATCGAGGATTTGCGCGCCATGCTCGTAGAGAGATCCATCCGGCCGGGTAATGTGCACGAACTCCTTCACATCCACGTTCCAGCGGTGGCTGCCCCCGAGCACCGTCGCGCGGAAGAACAGACCAAAGTCCTCGTCCGTCTTCCAGCTGTAGGGCTGGATGCGCCGACCGTGCCATTCTCCGGCCAACCCGAGTCGGTCCCAGGTGCGGACGTTGTGCCGGCCGCGTTTGTGCTCGGTGCCGAATACGGCTTCGAGCTGCGCCAGCGTGAGCCGCCCGATCGGATTGTCCGCGTGCACGAATATCATGTGAGCATAATCGAAGAAGCTCGCGGCGAGGCTCCCCGTGGCAATCTGCACGGCCGTGGGCGGATAGCCCTTCGCGCGTTGGAATGCGGTGGAGGCGGCCGGATTGATCTCCTCGCCAAGGATGGCGAGATTGCCCGCACCCGTGAAAAGCGCGCCGATGGCGGAAGCGGTGCCGTACATCCTGTTCTCGAACTGCACTTCAGGCTGCAGGCGTCTGAAACCATCGGTCCACGCGTGCACGAGCTTGCCCAGAAAATCCCGCTTGAAGCTGCCGTGCCCCCACAGGCTGATCGTCCCCGAGGCCTTCTGCTCCGGCACGTAAAGCGGCAGCGCATCAACGAACTGCACGGCGGATGTCTCCCCGGCGGATGACGCCTCCCCTCCCGTCGCAACACCCGCCGCTGCCAAGCCCAGCACGCCGAGAAACCCGCGGCGCTCCAGGGAAACACCCTGCTGCCCGATCCCCTCCAACCTCACTCCGACGTGCTCGCCAGCGGAGCGTCGAGCTTGCGCAGCTGCTCCCGAACCATTGCGGCCGTCAGCGGCAGGTACTTTCCGTCGCGCTGCACCGCCTCCTGTCCCTCCCGGCTGACGATGAAGCGCAGGAATTCCTTCACCTTGGGGTCTATCGACCGGTCTCTCGCCTGATCGACATACATGTAGATTTCGTCGAACAGCGGATAGCTCCGGTCGTGCACCGTTTCCATGGTGTAGGGGACATAAGGGCCGGCGGGTGTTCGCGCCAGCGCCACGATCTTCAGCTCGGGCGGCAGGTTCCTGGTCGGAGCTGCGATATAGGCAATCCCAAAGCGATCTTTGGCGAGGTCGTCGGTGAGCGAGCGGCCGAGCTTGCCGTCGGGGGTGACGAAGTTGGCATAGATGCGCAACTGCTCGTTCCATTTGTAGCTCGCCTGCAGCAGGCGGTCGGAGATCTCCGTCGCCTGGTGATAGCGCAGATTCAGTCCATAGACGTTGATCGGCTTGTCCGCCCACTCACCCTGGGCGCCGAGCTGCCCCCAGGTGCGGATGTTACCTTCCGGACCACGGGCGTATTCCGGATGCCAGCTGGTGCCCTCCCAGCCGCCCAGCCGCTGCGAACCGAAAACCCCATCGAGCTGCTGCAGGGTGAGCTGCGTGACGGGATTGTCCTTGTTGACGACGATGCCATAACCCGGCTGCCAACCCGTTACGTCGTAGGAGCCGGTGGCGACCGTGATTTCGAGCGGATCGCGGTCGTTGTAACGCTGATAGAGCAACAGCTCCGCAAAGGTGATCTTGCGTCCGACGCCAATGTCACCGACGCCGAAGACGAGCGCGGGCACGGCGGCGATCGTCGTTTTCATGTGATAGTCGAACTTGACGCCGGGATGGAACTTGCGGAAGCCTTCCTCCCAGTATTTGCCGACGTTGCCGTCCACGATATAGTTGCTGCCCCACATGCGGATCGTGCCGCTCACCTTCTGTTTCGGCTCGTAGCTCGGCAGGTCGCTCAAGTCCCAGCGCTTCGTGTAGAAGACTTTCTTGCCTTTGGCTTCCACGAATTGCGCGCGCGCGCGCTGCAGATCCAGCCCGGCGGCGGGTTTGTCCGCCTGCGCCATAGCCGCCGGCGGCGCGAGCAGGGAAAGCACGCCCAGCGCCAACAGGGCAAATATCGAAAGCGGCGTGGCCGGGGTCCCTGCGGCATGCTCGCGCGCGGCGGCATGTGCATGACTGTCGTAGGTGTCGGGTGAGTTCATGGCCGGCTTACCTTTGCTCCTCAGTCGAGTTTCTTCAGCTGCTCGCGCACGACCGCTGCCGTGAGCGGCAGGTATTTGCCGTCGCGCTGCACGGCGTCCTGGCCTTCGCGGCTCAGGATGTAGCGCACGTATTCCCTGAGCCTGGGTTCCATGGGCTTGCCCGGCGGGCGATCGACATAGAAATAGACCTCGTCATAGAGCGGATAGGCCCGGCTGCGCAGGTTCTGCAGATTCAGCTCGACGTATCGGCTGCTGCCGCGCGGCGCGACGGCCAGTGCCTTGATTTGTGGCGTAACAAAGCCGATACCCGAGAAGCCGATGCCGAATTGGTCGCGACCGACGGCGTCCGCCACCTGTTTGCCTTCGAGCTCGGTCGTGCCGTCCGGATTCTTGTAGTTGGTGAACTCCTGCAGCTTCTCGTTCCACTTCGCTCCCCCTTGCATCACGCGGTCGGCGAACGTCGTGGGAATGTGATACTTGAGGTTGTAGCCATACACGTCGATCGGCTTAGCGGCCCACTCCCCCTTGAGCCCGAGCTGGCCCCAGGTGCGGAGGTTCTTGTCCGGGCCGCGCGCCGCGTCCGTGCGCCACTCGGTGCCGTGGAAGGCTCCGGAGCGCTCGGCCCCGAAGATCCCGTCGAGCTGCTCCGCCGTGAGCCTGCCGAGCGGATTGTCCTTGTTGACGTAAACAGCAATGGCGTAACTCCAACCCGGCACGTTGAGACTTCCGGTCACGACGGTGATCTCGGTCGGCAGATAGCTGCGGTACCGCTGAAAGAGGAGCGTCTCATCGGAGGTGATGTGTCGTGAGGGCGCGAGGTCGGCGAGGTTGAAGGTGAGCGACGGAATGGCGGCCAGCGTCGTCTTAAGGTCCGTATCGAAGGTGACGCCGGGATGGAATCTGCGGAAGCCCTCCTCCCAGGTCCTCTCGAGCGGGCTGTCGGTGAAATAGTTGCTGCCTCGCAGCTTGATGTTGCCGGTGACGCGCTGCTGCGGCTCGTACGTCGGCAGCTCGCTCAGGTCCCAGCGCTCGGCGTAGTAAGCGACCGAGCCACGCTTCTTCAACTTGACGTCCCGCCCCTTCTGGACCTCGAGCGGATCCCGGATCTGCGCAGCCGCGATACCCGTCGCGAGCGTGCAGGCCGTGACGGCGAGCGCCAGCATGCGGAGCCTGTTGCGTTTCATGACCTGAACCTCTTCATGGCTAGTTCCCGAGCTTCTGCAATTCCTCGTTCGTGAACGGCGCGAGCATCGGCAGGTAGCCGTGCCCTTCTCGAAGCACCGCCTGTTGACCTTCACGACTCAAAACGTAGCGGAGGAATTCCTGCAGTTTCGGCTCCGGTGGTGTGCGCGGCGCGCGATTGAGGAATATCGTGATCATCCGCGTGAGCGGATAACTGTGGTTGAGCACGCTTAGTCTTGTCGGCTCGACGAACGGTGCGCCGTTCTTTGCGGCGAGCGCCAGCGGCTTCACGCCCGGGTTGTGATAGAGCAGACCTGCATAACCGATTCCGTAGCGGTCCTTTGCCAGGGCGTTCAGCATCATTTGACCGCCGTCGTTCGCGCCGCCCTTCGATCCCGGCTTATCGGCAAACTCGCGCAACCCAGCCTTCCACTTGTGGCCGCCCAGGAACACGGCTTGCTCGAAGTACTCGGCGAATCCGCGCGCGATGGGTAACCCGTACAGGGTGATCCGCCTGTCACGCCATTCGCCGCCGAGCCCCAGATCGCCCCAGGTGCGTATGAGGGGGCCGCCGCGGCGGCGCTCGATGCCGTAGATGGAATCGAGCTGCGCCAGGGTGAGCCCGCTGAGTGGATTGTCCTTGTGCACGAAGATCACGATCGCGTAACCGCGATTGCGCACATTGAAGCTGCCGGTAATCACGTTCACGCCGCTCGGCGGATAGCCGAAGACTTCCTGGAAGGCGGCGATCTCGGGAGGCCAGATCTCGCGGCCCATCAGGGCGAGATCACCGGCGCCGGTGTAGAGTGCGCCGATGGCCGCGGCCGTGCCATTCAGATGGTTCTCAAACGCGACCTGCGGCTGATGTTTCCTGAATCCTGCTTCCCATGCGAGCACCAGTGTCTCGATGAAATCCTGGGATTTGTCGTAAGCGCCGTGGCCCCAGATCCGGATCGTGCCTTCGACCGCCTGCCGCGGCTCGTATGGCGCCGGCAGGTCCAGCTCGCCCGCGTGCGAGCTGCGTCCCAAGGCGGGCAGCAAGACGAACAGACAGGTGGCGAGACGGACTTTCATGTTG
>DATLXS010000136.1:0-2442 GCA_035575675.1 Gemmatimonadales bacterium | reverse complement strand
GCTGGGCTCGCAGACCACGCCATGGATCTGCGCGACGCCCACGCCGGTCGCCGAATCTGGCAACACGCCGGCGTCGAACGCGAGCGGCCTGTCGACGTCTGCGTTCGATGCGCAATGCAACATCGCGACCGAGTACAAGCTGTTCTATCGCACGACGGCCGCGGGTTGCTCGAGCGCGCTGCCGGACCCGAGCCCGCCCGCTCCGCCACCGACCAACAACTGCTTCAAGCCGTACACGCCCGGCAGCGCGCCCGCCGATCTCGCGATGACCACCACGACCGCCGGGCTGACGGTGCCGTACATCGTGCGCGTCGAGCGCGGCACGATCAATCGCGGCATCTACGACATCGCGGTGCTGTTCGATCCCGCCAGGCCGTGGTCGGCCCTGGCGCCGCAGCCGCAGTGGAACGGCAAGGTGGTCTATACCTTCGGCGCCTCGACCGGCCAGCCGCGGCTGCAGTTCCGCAGCGAGCAGAACTGGGCCGATGACGCGGCGTTGTCGCGCGGCTTCATGGTCGTCGACAACAGCCTTACGGACTCGCTCTACAACTCGAACCGCGTCCTGAATGCCGAGACGCTGATGATGATGAAGGAGCACATCGTCGACACCTACGGCGAGATCAAGTACACGGTCGGCAACGGCTGCTCGGGCGGCTCGATCCAGCAGAACACCGCCGCCTCGATCTTCCCCGGCCTGCTCGACGGCATCCAGCCGAGCTGCGACTACCCCGATTCGATCACCACCGGCATGGAGGTCACCGACTGCGTGCTGCTGGTGAACTTCTACGCCGGCCCGGACTGGACTGCGTTGATGACCGGCCTGTCGCAGGCGCAGATCAACGCGAAAAAGGCGGCGATCAACGGCCACCTCGATCACCGGGGTTGCCAGTCCTGGAACAACTCGTTCGGCTTCAACAACAAGCCGGGCAACTTTGTTCCGTTCGTAGTGATCGACCAGACGACGGGCGCGATGGCGCCTGTGGGCGCGCCGCGCAACAACTGCCGGCTGCCGGCGGCGCTGGTCTATGACCCGGTGACCAATCCGAACGGCACGCGCTGCGGCGACCCCGACCTCGCCACCGCCGTCTGGGGCACCACAGCGGGCATCCCGCCCAACAGCACGCGCGCGAGGCAGACCGGCGACAACGTCGGCATCCAGTATGGGCTGAAGGCGCTGCTCGCAGGGGCGATCACGCGAGAGGAGTTCGTCACGCTGAACGAGAAGATCGGCGGCGTCGATGCCGATTCGAACCGCAGGGCAGACCGCAGCACCGCCGACCTGCCGGCCCTCGACATCGCCTACAGGGCCGGGATCGTCTCGAGCGGCAAGAACCTCGGCAAGCTGCCGATCATCGATTCGCGCGGCTACGACGAGCAGGGCATCCACTACATCTGGCGCAGCTTTGCCGAGCGTGCCCGCATCAACGCGGCCAACGACGGAAACCACGGCAATCAGGTGATGTGGCGCTATGGGACCGGCCTGTTGCCCGCTACGGCCGCGCAGTTCGCGGCCGTGACGCTGAACTCGTTCGTGACCATGGACACCTGGCTGTCTAACCTGAACGTCACTGCCCCGAAAAAGACGCTCAACTCCGTTCGCACCCAGGCCGAGGTCATCCAGGCGAAGCCGGCGACGGCGTTTGATCTCTGCTACCTGACCGGCGACACGACCTTCTCCACTCCGGTCACCGATATGGCGCTGTGCGATGCGGACCCGAGGCTGATGAAGCACGCCTCGCCGCGCCAGGTCGCGGGCGGGCCGCTGGAGGAGAACATCCTGAAGTGCCAGCTGAAGCCGCTCAACTCCGTCGACTATGCGCCACTGGTCTTCTCGTCCGCGCAATGGGCGCGGCTGCAGGCCACTTTCCCGGACGGCGTGTGCGATTGGAGCGAGAAGGGCGTCGGCCAGCGGCGCGCGGCTTCCCCGCTGACGTTTGCCGATGGCCCGGGCGGCAAACGGCTTCCCTCGCCGCCGGTGTCGCACTCCGGAGGGCGTGAACGCGATGACGATGACCATGACCACCACGACTAGAAGGAGCAGGCAATGACCGACTCGACGAAGAAACCCGAATTCCGCGAAGACGACTCGTGGTTCAGCGAAGCGCAGCTCGACCGGCTGGCGCCCGCGGACCATGCCGACCCGGCGCATTCGCCGATCCCGACCCAGATGGTGTCGAACGGCGAGTACATGCCGATCGGCCAGACCGACAAGCAGAAGGAGGTCGAGGCGCGGCTCGCGGCGCTCTCGGCGCAAGCGGCCAAGCGGCTCGGCATGTCGCGCCGCAAGTTCCTGACCACCACCGGCGGCTTCGCGGCTTCGTTCATTGCGATGAACCAGGTGTTCGGCGAGTTCTTCGACGTGCGGCCGATCGAGATGCTGATGTCCGAGGCCTATGCAGCCGGCGGCCCGCCGCGCGACCTGTTCGTGTTCGACGATCAGAC
>DATLXS010000135.1:0-2044 GCA_035575675.1 Gemmatimonadales bacterium | reverse complement strand
GCAACCCCGCGCCGATGGTCATCCCGTGTTCCCGGGACAGGTCCAGGAGATCCCGCGTCGACGGCCCGTCGGGGACCGGCTCGGCCAGTGCCTCGAATGCCGCGCGCGAGAGCTTGCGCACATGCCAATAGCCCGTGAGGCACATCTCCGGGAACGCGATCATCTCCACCCGCGCGCGGGCGGCCTCCGTCGCGAAGTGGCGGATGCGGCCGAAGTTGTACGCCTTGTCGCCCGCGGCGTGTTGAAACTGGACTGTCGCCACACGGATGTCGCGCATAATCCAGACAATTGTAATCGCCGAGCGGGCTGGAGTGGCAGTTTGTCATGCGTCCCCCTCTCGCGAAGAGCCTGCCCTGAGCGCAGCGAAGGGGAGAGGGGCGGTTAGGAGGTGGTCAGGGCCGTCTCCTTCCGAGGGGCGAGCACGAACAGCAGCATGGCCGGCAGGCCCGTCAGAGCCACGCCGGCCAGTAGCTCGCCGCGTTTGTTGGGCAGTTGAATCGCCATCAGCGCCATGACCGCCGTATGCGCGAAACTGGACCATACGGCGTACGCAATCAAGCTGCGATGCGCGGAGGGGTTGCGTGCCGCGAGCACCAAGAAAACGCCGAGCGTCGCCAAAATGGTATAGAACATCGGCGCTGTCGTCCCGCTAGTCGGGCGCAGCGCCAGGAGAGAGGTCACCAGCGGATAGATATTGGCGCCGGCCGTCAACACACCCAACACCACCAGAACGAGCTGCAGCGCGCGTTCTCGTTTAGACGTCACGGCCATTGGAGCCCTCCTGAGGTGGATACGCTGTCGTGCCAGTGCCGGGTGAACTGCTGGGCGCTGTCGATGTGCGTGCTGTAGACGCCTGTGAGCGGTGACGCGAGGACACGGGCAACGTGCTGCATGTGCGGCAACGTACGGCCGCTTCGCATGGTTGGCCATATGGTGTCGACCAACCGCCGGTTGACCGGTAGTTGACGTCCATCAACAGTTTCCTTGCGATGCCCGCCGAGCATGTCTACGTTCCCAGCATGACGCCGCTCATGACCGCGGAGGACCTACTGAAGCCGGGTGTGCCCGAGCGCGCAGACCTTGTGCGGGGTGTCCTGGTGGTCCACGAACCGCCTGGTTTTCGACACGGCGAGATCACTGTGCGGCTTACAATCGCACTCGGCACCTATGTCGACACGCGCCATCTCGGTCGCGTGGTGGCCGGGGATGCGGGATTCAAGCTCCAATCGGACCCCGACACGGTACGTGGGGCTGACATCGCGTTCGTCAGGTGGGAACGAATGCCGCAGGAGTCGCCCGTGGGCTTCCCGCCGCTCGGGCCCGACCTCGTGGTCGAGGTCCTCTCACCCGGCGATCGACCCGGCGAGACGCTCGCCAAGATCGCGGATTGGCTGTCCGCCGGAACTCGACTCGTGTGGGTGATCGATCCCGAGCGGCGACTCGCGCGGATCTATCGCCAGGACGGCTCGGAGTCGATTCTTGGCGAAGCCGACACTTTGCAAGGTGAAGACATCCTTCCGGGATTTGCCTGCAAACTCGGCGCGGTTCTGAAAACGATCGTGTAGTAGGGGCGCAGCATGCTGCGCCCCTACCGCCTTATCTCACCGCCTGATACGTATTGATCACAACCCCACTGGGATACGCCGTCGAACCGGTCGAGCGCAGCGCCTTCCGGTCGTTGAAGATCCGCATTCCGCGCCCGATCGCGACCGGGTTCACGAAGATGTTGAATTCGTCGATCAGATCGTGCTCGATCAGAGCGCTCACGAGCGTCGCGCCACCGTACACGACGATGTCCTTGCCCCGCTGAGCCTTCAGCTGCTTGATTGCCTGAACCAGATCGCCGGTCTCCACACGCACATTCTTGCCCTCGACGCGGGTGAGCGTCTTGCTGAACACCACTTTCGGCGTGTCCACCATCCTGCGCGCGAAGATGTATTCGGGGCTCTCGGGTTTCACGGCCTCCCAGTACTTGATGAAGCCGTCGGTCATCTTTCTGCCGAGCAGGATGGTATCGCTCGAGTCGGTGATCTGGACGATGCGC
>DATLXS010000134.1:0-5641 GCA_035575675.1 Gemmatimonadales bacterium | reverse complement strand
CTTCGCGGGCGCTGGCATTACGCAGTTCGGTATCACCAATGCGACGCTCAGAGAGAACTCCACGGTCGCCGGCGCGTTGAGCACGGTGCTGCCGCTGGTCCGCAACTTCCAGTTCATCACCGACGACAAGATTTTCGCGACCGGCTTGAACAGCAAGTGGTCGAGCGGCGGCTGGACGGTGGCAGGTGACGTGAGCTACTCCCGCGCCACGCGTGACCAGTTCCAGCCCGAGAACAACGCCGAGTACGTCCCGGACACACGGCCGAGCTGCACGACGCCGAACACAGTGAGTCCCACGTGCCACGAAACCTTGAACAATGCAGCTACGAATGGGATGACCGTCGACGCGCCGCGCAACAATTACGACACCGGGCAGTTCGCGCTGTCCGGCAGTACCATGCCGGCCCTCACGTTCACGAAGGACTACACCGATCCCACCCAGGTGCAGCTCGGCCCGACCATCTACGGCACCGGCTACGTCAAGAAGCCGCATATCGAGGATGAGCTCAAGTCCGGACGCATCGACGCGGCGCTTGAGCTGACGAGCTGGTTCGATCAGGTCGCGTTCGGCGTCAACTACGCCGACCGCACGAAGGACAAGAAATCTCCCGAGAGCAGTCTGTCGACGATTGCGGGTGGCTTCACACCAATTGCGTCGCAGTACCTGCTGTCGCCGACCAACCTGGGTTACGCCGGAGCACCATCGGTGCTGGCGTGGGATGTGCCGGCAGTCATGGCGGCGTACTACAAGCCGATCGTGTACGGCGATCCCAGCACGCTCTCATACCTCATTGGCAAGTGGTGGACCGTCAAGGAGAAGCTGACGACCTCCTATATCCGGGGAGATCTCAATCATCCTCTGACCTCGAGCGTCACGCTGAAGGGTAACGTCGGGTTGCAGGTCGTCAACACCGACCAGAGCTCGAACTCGTTCTACCACGATTCGGTGAGCGGCGCGGTCACTCCCTTTACCGAAGGCAAGAAGTACAACGACGTGCTCCCCGAGATCAATCTCGTGTTCGCACTGCCCGAGCAGCAGGCGGTGCGCCTGGGGCTCGCCAGGGAGGTGGCGCGTCCGCGCATGGATCAGCTCAAGGCGTCCAGCGAGAACGGGGCCGGTTTTACCGGTACTGTGCTGACGCCCAGCGGCAGCACCGGCAATCCGCGCCTCGATCCGTGGCGCGCCGATGCGGCGGATCTGTCGTACGAGAAGTATTTCAGCACCCGCGCCTATGTGTCGGCGGCTGCGTTCTACAAGAAGTTGAAGAGCTACATCTTCAACCAGAAAGATCCGAACCACGACTTCACCGCTTTCATGGCGACCGTGCCGGCGACATACCAGTGCCCGGCGGGTAACTGTCCGCGGACCAACTTCGGTCCGTTGAGCGGACCCGTGAACGGCCAGGGCGGCAACCTGAAGGGTGTCGAGCTGACCGCCTCGCTCCCGGGCGACATGCTCTCGGACGAGCTGCGTCACTTCGGCACGATCCTCAGCCTGTCGCAGACCGACAGCGGCATCACCATCAACGACGGCGGCGGCACCAACGTCATCTCCGGCAACAACCTCGGCACCATCCCTCTGCCGGGCCTGTCGAAGACCGTGTGGAACGCGACCTTCTACTACGAGAATGCCGGCTTCTCCACCCGTATCTCCACCCGTTACCGCTCCAAGTACATCGGTGAGGTTGTGAACTTCGCCAACGACCGCGCCTTCAAGTTCGTCAAGGCCGACGAGATCACCGACTTCCAGACCGGCTATGAGTTCGGCGGCGTGAAAGGGCTATCGCTGCTCTTCCAGATCAACAACATGTTCAACTCGCCGTACATCGCCTATCAGCGCCTCGAGTCGCAGGAGATCGACTACCAGCTCTATGGGCGGCAGTTCCTGTTTGGAGTCAACTATCGCATTGAGTGATCGAGCGACCGCGCGGACCCCGCCGAACGCCTCGGCGGGGCGCCACGGGAGAAATCACCGCTCGGACCCGACCGGCTCATGAGGATTCATGTAGCGCTGTTGCCGCTGGCGGCCGGTATTTTCGCCGTCGCACAGACGACAGCCGGAGCCGGCGCCGGCCCGGATGCGGCCGGGACCTCCGGATTCCGGGCGCGCCCGCTGGAGGACGAAGTCGTCTATTTCCTCTTGCCCGATCGCTTCGAGAACGGAGATTCTTCCAACGATCGCGGCGGCCTCAGGGGCGACCGCCTCGCAACCGGCTTCGATCCCACCGACAAGGCCTTCTACCACGGCGGGGATCTTAAGGGCCTGATCTCTCGGCTCGACTACATCCAGCAGCTCGGAGCGAGCGCGGTCTGGGTAGCGCCGGTCTTCAGGAACAAGCCCGTTCAGGGGGCGAAGGGGAGGGAGTCCGCCGGCTACCACGGCTACTGGATCACGGACTTCACCCACGTGGATCCGCACCTTGGAACCAACGACGACTTCCGCGCCCTCACAGACGCGGTGCACGCGCGCGGCATGAAGCTCTACCTCGACATCGTCGTCAACCACACCGCGGACGTGATCGCCTACCGCGAGTGCCCGATGTCCAGCTGCCCCTATCGCTCGCACGCCGAATTCCCGTATCAAAGGCGCGGCGGGCTCGGCGGCGAGCCGATCAACAACGGGTTCCTCGGAGACGACGCGCCGCACCAGACCGCCGAGAACTTCGCAAGGCTCACGCGCCCCGACTACGCCTACACCCCGTACGTGCCGCCGGGCGCCGAGCACCTCAAGGTTCCCGATTGGCTCAACGACCCGATCTACTACCACAACCGCGGCAACTCGACCTTCAGCGGCGAGAGCTCGACCTTCGGCGATTTCTTCGGACTCGACGATCTGATGACCGAGAACCCGCGCGTTCTCAAGGGATTCATCGACATCTACGGCGCCTGGATCGACGAGTACGGGATCGACGGCTTCCGCATCGACACCGCGAAGCACGTGAACCCGGAGTTCTGGCGGGCCTTCGTGCCGGCCATGCTCGCGCGCGCGAAGGCGCGGGGCATTCCCAACTTCCATATCTTCGGTGAGGCCCACAGCGAGAGCCCGGACGCCGGGCCGCTCGCCGTCCACACGCGGGTCGACCGGCTGCCCGCGGTGCTCGATTTCGGATTTGCGGCGGCGGTGCGCGCGACCGTCGCCAGCTCGCAGGGGACCGAGGTTCTGACCCGGCTCTTCGAGGGGGATGCCCTCTACGAGGGCGGCACGGGGGCGGCGCGGCAGCTCCCGACCTTCATCAGCAATCACGACGACGGGCGCTTCGCGTATTTCGTGCGCGCCGCGCGCCCCGGAATTTCCGCTGAGGAAGTGCTGCGGCGCGTGCTGCTGGCGCACGCCATGCTGCTCACGCTGCGAGGGGTGCCCGTCGTGTACTACGGCGACGAGCAGGGACTCTCAGGCCGCGGCGGCGATCAGGACGCCCGCCAGGACATGTTGGCGAGCCGCGTGGCCTCCTACAACAGCGAGCGGCTGCTCGGGACCGGCGGTACCACGGCGCACAGCAGCTTCAATCCCGAGCACCCGCTCTATCGGGCGATCGCCGCGCTCGCGGCGCTCCGCCGGCGCGAGAGTGCGTTGCGGCGCGGAGCGCAGCAGGTGCGCGCCGATGCGGCGGCGCCCGGGCTCTTCGCCGTCTCGCGCCTCGATCCCGAGGGCGCGCGCGAGCTCCTCATCGCGTTCAACACCTCGACCACCCCCGTGAGCGCGCAGGTGAGCGTGGAGGCCGCCTCCGGGCGATTCGCCTCGCTGGTCGGCGCCTGCGAACCGGCAGCGAGCGCGCCCGGGAGCTATCACTTAAGCGTGCCGCGGCTGGACTACATCGTGTGCGCCTCCGGGACGGGGCGATGAGCGCAAGGCACCGACAGCTCAGCGGCCTCGATCCCCGGCGGGAATGGTGGCGCGGGGCGTGCATCTATCAGATCTACCCGCGCAGCTTCGCCGACTCGAACGGCGATGGGATCGGCGATCTCCCGGGCATCACCGCGCATCTGCCCTACGTGGCCTCCCTCGGGGTGGATGCGATCTGGCTGTGCCCGTTTTTCACCTCGCCGATGCGCGACTTCGGCTATGACGTGGCCGACTACTGCGGCGTCGACCCGATCTTCGGGACACTCGAGGATTTCGATCGGCTGCTCGAGAGCGCGCACACGCTCGGGCTCCGGGTCATCATCGACCAGGTCTACTCGCACACGTCCGATCAGCATCCCTGGTTCAGGGAGAGCCGCGCGGATCGCACCAATCCGAAAGCCGACTGGTACGTGTGGGCCGATCCCAAGGCCGACGGCTCGCCGCCGTCCAACTGGCAGTCGGTGTTCGGCGGCCCGGCGTGGGCCTGGGATGCCCGGCGCGGGCAGTACTACCTGCACAACTTCCTCACCGAGCAGCCGGACCTCAACGTGCACGACGTCGCGGTGCAGGACGCGCTGCTCGAGGTCGCGCGATTCTGGCTCGAGCGCGGCGTCGACGGATTCCGGGTCGATGCCATCGACTACGCGATGCACGATCCGCAGCTGACCGACAACCCCCCGATGCCCGCCACCGGCAGGACGCGCAGCCGTCCGCTGGATTTCCAGGAGCCGCGCAACAACAAGTCGCACCCGGACATCGTCCGCTTCATCGAGAGAGTGCGCGCGCTCACCGACAGCTTCGACGGGCGCTTCACGGTGGCCGAGGTCGGCGGCGAGGACTGCGAGCCCGCCATGAAGTCGTTCACGTCCGGCGCGCGCCGCTTTAACACCGCCTACGGCTTCAACTTCCTGTATGCCGACACGCTGACGCCGCAGCTCGTGCGCGCGGCGACCGAAGCGTGGCCCGCGGACGGCAGCACCGGATGGCCGAGCTGGGCGTTCTCGAATCACGATGCACCGCGCGCGGTCTCGCGCTGGGCCGCGCCCGCGGACCGCAGGGCCTGCGCACGCGCCGCGCTGCTGCTGCTCCTCACCCTGCGGGGCAACATCTTTCTCTACCAGGGAGAGGAGCTCGGCCTGCCGCAGGCGCAGCTGGCGCTTGCCGACCTCAAGGACCCGGAAGCGATCAGCAACTGGCCGCTGATCCTCGGGCGCGACGGCGCGCGCACCCCGATGCCCTGGGTCGCGGACGCCGCCCATGCCGGGTTCTCGAGCGTGCGTCCCTGGCTGCCGGTGCCGGAAGCGCACGTCGCTCTCGCGGTCGATCGGCAGGAGAGCGAGCCGAATTCGCAGCTGGCGCTCACCCGCCACCTCATCGCCTTGAGGAACCGCGTTCCGGCCCTTCGCATCGGCGGCCTGCGTATCATCGACGCCGGCGCCGAGGTGCTCCTCTTCGAGCGCGTGCACGAGACTGAGGAACTCCTCTGCGCCTTCAACTTCGCGCGCCGCGCGCACACGCTTCCCTCCCCGCCGACGGGGAAATGGAGCGTGCTCGAGGCGGTCGGCGGCGCGAGCGCATGGACCCTGCCGCCCTGGTCGGGGCTGATCGCCCAGCGGCTGCGGCTGCCGTAGCGGCACCCATTGGCGCGCCGCCCCGTCAGCCTCGCAGCCGCGCCCGCAGCCGCCCGATCTCGCGTTCCGTGAGTCCGATCTGCCCGAGGTAGGCGCGTACGCCGCCCGCATCGGCGAGGAATCTCAACATGTTGTGGGCACCTTCCTCGGGGCAGTGCAGCGCTTC
>DATLXS010000133.1:0-2196 GCA_035575675.1 Gemmatimonadales bacterium | reverse complement strand
CTCGAGCGCCGCGGCTACCGCTTCTCCTCCGAGACGGACACCGAGGTGATCGCGCACCGCATTCACTACCACTTGCAGAGCGTGCGGGACCTCTTCAACGCGGTGCGTGCCACGGTGGCGGAGCTGCAGGGCGCCTATGCGCTGGTGGTCGTGAGTGAGCACGAGCCCGAACGGCTGATCCTGGCTCGCGAGGGTTGCCCGGTCGTGATCGGCCTTGGCGCGGATGAGAATTTCGTGGCCTCGGACGTGGCGGCGCTCCTGCCGGTCACACGGCGCTTCATGTTCCTCGAGGAGGGGGATGTCGCCGAAGTGCGCCGCCAGGCCGTGCGCATCATCGATCGCAACGGCGGCACCGTGGAACGCCCGATCCGCGAGAGTGAGCTGTCGGCGCAGGCCGCCGAGCGCGGGCCGTACCGGTACTTCATGCTGAAGGAGATCCACGAGCAGCCGCGCGCGATCGCCAACACCCTGCAGGAGCGGGTCGCGAACGGACGCCTGCTGGAAGCGGCGTTCGGCCCGGGGGCGACGGAGGTGTTCCGGCGCACCCGGAACGTGCACATCGTGGCCTGCGGCACCAGCTTTCATGCCGCATGCTGCGCGCGCTATTTCATCGAGCAGGTCTGCAAGGTTCCCTGCACCGTGGATATCGCCAGCGAGTACCGCTATCGCAACCCCCTGGTGCCGGTGAATTCGCTGTTCGTCAGCATCTCGCAATCCGGGGAGACCGCGGACACGCTGGCCGCGCTGCGCCTCGCCCGCCAGTCCGGCTACCTGTCCTCGCTCGCCGTCTGCAACGTTCCCGAGAGCTCACTGGTGCGCGAATCCGAGCTCGTGATGCTGACGCGCGCCGGACCTGAGATCGGCGTGGCCTCCACCAAGGCGTTCACGACCCAGCTCGCCGCGCTCGGCATGCTGGTGATCGCGCTTGCCCGGCACGGTAGCGCGGATGCCGAGCGCGAGCGCGGCCTCATCACGCGCCTGATCGAGCTGCCGGGGCTGGTGGAGAAGACGCTCGAGCTCGATGCGGTCATCGCCCGCCTGGCGGAGCGCTTCGCCGACAAGCGCCACGCGCTGTTCCTCGGCCGTGGCGCGCTCTATCCCATCGCCATGGAAGGCGCGCTGAAGCTCAAGGAGATCTCCTACATTCACGCGGAAGCCTATCCCGCGGGGGAGCTCAAGCATGGGCCGCTCGCGCTGGTGGACGCCGACATGCCGGTGGTGGCGGTCGCGCCCAACAACGACCTGCTGGAGAAGCTCAAATCCAATCTCATGGAAGTGCGCGCGCGCGGCGGCGAGCTCATCGTGTTCGCCGATCCCGAGTCGGGCATCCGCTCGAGTGACGGCGTCACCGTCATCGAGATGCCGCGGCACATCAGTTACGTGCAGGCTCCGGTGGTCTACACCATCCCGCTGCAGCTGCTCGCCTACCACGCGGCCATCCTGAGGGGCACCGACGTCGATCAGCCGCGCAACCTCGCGAAGAGCGTTACCGTCGAATAGTCAGCTCTCTGGTCTTCTCGCCCTATTGGGCGAATAGACGCCTGAAGCGTCTATAAATCGTCCATTACGTCGAGTAAACAATATAACTGAGTCGTGATATAATTCGCCCGTAGAGGCGAAAAATTGTCGATTTCTCATTTTACTCGCCGCCAGGGACGAGTCATGAAACTCACCACCGAGATGACTGATGCCGCAGTTCTAGAGGAGCTCGGCGCGCGCCTGCATCGCCGCCGCATCGATGCCGATCTCACGCAGGCGCAACTGGCCGAGGAAGCGGGGGTTTCCAAGCGCACTGTAGAACGCATCGAGGCCGGACACAGCACTGACCTCGCCATGCTCCTTCGCGTTCTGCGCGCGTTGAAGCTCATCCACGGCCTGGAGAGCCTGATCCCGGATCGGACGCAAAGTCCGATCGCCCTCCTGAAGCAGAGAGGGCGTGAGCGCAGGCGCGTGGGTCATCCGCGCGGGGAGCCGGATCGCGCCCCGGCGCCTAAGGCGTCCGCCCCCTGGAAGTGGGGCGAATAGACGATGGCCACCGTTGCGGAAGTGCGGCTGTGGGGCAGGTCGATCGGGGCTGTTTCCCTGGAAGATGGAGCGCGGATCGCCGCGTTTCAGTACGACCCTGCCTTTGTCGCGAGCGGGATTCAGCTCTCGCCGGTGGTCATGCCGCTATCCGCGCAGGTGTACCAGTTTCCG
>DATLXS010000132.1:0-3116 GCA_035575675.1 Gemmatimonadales bacterium | reverse complement strand
CCGCCGCCTGGCCGCCGATCGCGCGAAGGGAAGCTCGATCGAACACTAGGCCCGGCAGGCGCACGAAGTGATGCACTGACGATGAACGCGTGTGCGAGCGGCTGGCGCCCCGGTGCTGCGTCTTGCGTACCTTTGCGGGGGTGACCGGCTTGGCGTCGGCCGGCCTGGCGGCTGCCGGCGAAGGCGGCGTAACGGTCTCGGTCGCAGGCGCGACGACCGCCGGGAACGAGCGGTTGATGCTGGAGACGGTTCTCGAAGAGCTGGTCGACGAGCTGCGAGGAGCCGGCTGTGCGCTCGGAGCCGGATCTGGATGCAAGGCGGGCGCCGGTGGCGGTGCCGGCTCGGGCCCGGGGCTTGCGGCGAGCGCGCCGCCCGCGAGGGCGCCGAGCACGGCGGCGCAAAGGCCGGCGGCGAGCATTGCGGGGCGCAGCACCCTCAACTCCCCACCTACAACCACGCCGCGATCAGGACGACGATCGCGACGATCGCGGCCAGCGCAACCACGACGAAGTTCACGACCAGGGCCGCCGTGACGACACGCCGCTGCGGCTGTGCCGGCCGTAAATCGGGCTCGGGCACCGGCGCTCCCTCGCCGTCCCCGTTGACGTCGACACCGTCGGCGCGAACGGGCCGCGTCGCGATCCGCCCCACACGCGCCGGCACGCGCCAGCCGAGCGCGCCCGCGAGGACGTCGGTGATGAACTGATTGAGGCTGACGTTCTCGCGTTCGGCGACCCGTGAGAGCTCCGCATGGAGTGTCTGGGGCATTCGCAGCAGCAGCCGGCCGCTGTGGGACTGCACGGATTTCGGCTCGGGGACCTCGCGGCCTTCGCGGGCAGCCGCTTCCAGCCACGCCGTCATCGTGTCCGAGACGGCGTCGAGCGCGCCCTGCGGCGTGTCGCCGCGCGCCGTGCAGCCGGCGAGCGCGTCGACGGTCGCGACCCAGTCGCCTCCGTCCCCATCCCTGTCCTGGACGAGCGTGACGGGATAGGGAAGCTCGACCGAGCTGCCCGCGACCTGCGGCGGCGGCGACCGGTTTTCGAGGCGCTGTGCCTTCTGACGACGGGTGCGAGCGCTCACAAGCTTCCGATTCTACGCCGCAGAAGCCGGAAAAGCACCTCTTTTGCGGCGTCAGCGCGCCACTGAGCTGGACGCCGGCGCGGCGGCCCCCTGGATGGGGCCGATCTGCGCGCGCATCTTCTCGAGCGCCCGGCGAGTCAGCCGCGAGACGTGGATCTGGGAGATCCCGACCTCCCGGGCGATCTGGGGTTGGCTCAGTCCCGCGAAGAACCGCAGGTGGAGCAATCGCCGCTCACGCGCGTTCAAGACCCGGAACCCAGCCGCCAGTACCGCCCTCTGCTCTCCGAGCTCGTACCCCCCGTCGAGCACACCGTCGAGGTCGACGAAATCGTCTTCGACGTCCTGACCCGTGCCCGTTGCAGAGAGCGACACCGGCGACTGAATCCGGGTGACGGCCAACGCCGCCTCGACCTCCGGCTCCTCGACGCCCGAGCGCTGTGCGATCTCCGCGATCGTCGCCGGCCGTTCAAGCTGAGCGGAGAGCTCGGCCGAGCAGGAGCAGAGCCCAGGGTGTAGCTCCTGCAGCCGCCGCGGAATCTTGATCGGCCAGGCGCGATCGCGGATGTAACGCTTGATCTCGCCGGCGATGTTCGGGATCGCGAAGGCGCCGAACTCCACGCCGCGTTCGGGATCGAACCTGTCGACGGCCTTGATCAGCCCGATCGACCCGACCTGGACGAGATCCTCGTACTGCTCGCCCCGCCTGCTGTGGCGTCGGGCGAGACTCTGGACGAGCGGCATGTACTGCTGGATCACGCGCTCTCGGGCGCGCGGGTTGCCGCCTTCGTGGTACTCGCGCAAGAGCGCTCGCACGGTCTCGCGGCTCGTCGCCCTGTCACGGCTCGAGCCACGCGTGCTCCCGTTGCCCGGACCGACGTATCTCACCGGGACGGCGCCGGCGCGCGACGGGCGGGGCGGCCGAGCCGGGGCGACCGGTCGCGGGCTCGGGCGATGGCCGCGCGCCGCCCTGACCCGGCTCGCGTTCCTCGGCTGAGTGACAGTCAGTTCACCTAGCGCCATTTTTCCCCCACGGCTGTTGTCGGTTGCCGATCGCGCACGCACTATAACGCGCTCCCTTTATTCGCGCAAATTCGCGCCGCAGTTTTTCTCAGCGTCAATTTTCGTGGTTCGCATCTGTCGTGCCAGGGTATGTACGAATTACGCACGGGCGACGCGGAGGTACGAACGTGGATGTGGTTCCTTATCAGATAACTATCCGCGGGTTGGGGTCGACAGCGGAAGCGCCCCGGCTCGAGCCACGAGGGCGGAACCGACCCAGGCTGCCGCATCTCATTCGCGGGCGCCGCCCGCGACCGCTGACAGTGCTCGCCCTCGTCGTCGGCTGCCTCGCCTTCACTGCATCGGCCCACGCCGGAATCGACGACGCGACGGCACCGGCGGATCCGGCTGTCGCGCCTCCCCCCACCGCTGCCCCTGTGCCGGTTGTCACGGACGTCCCCCCGCAAGTTGCGATGACAACCGCGGCCACGGAAGAGGCGCAAACGCTGGTATCACAGCAGTATCAAGACGAAAATACCGTCACTCCCGCATCAGCGGAGGCTGACGCCACGCCGGCCCAGACGGACGAGGTTCCGGTCGCGCCCGCCCTGGCTGAAAGCTCTGGCTCATCTGAAGCCCAAGCGGCGGAGGCGGCCGCAAGCCACCTAGCGATCACGCATCTGGTGAGCTCCTCGACCGAGCGCACGGCGCTGGTGAACAGACCGCGGCCCGCCCGAACTCCCGCAGCCGCTTCGGCGCACCGCGTACCACTTCCACGAACGAGTTGGTATCGCTCACGTAATTCGCAGTATCAATTCGCTTCTTCATTCCAAAAGGCTGCTTCCGATCTCTCCAAGAGTGTCACACACACCTCAACCAACCGAGCGTCCGGTTTTGCACAGATTCACCTCGTAAAAGCGCGTCTGAACCGTTCTGCGGTTTCTCCTCAAATCATCCAGAGATATCACGCTGTGGAGCCTCAGTATCGGCCTCGCCGGAGCGAGCGCGAGGCCGTATCGAACGTCCTAGTCAGAGTG
>DATLXS010000131.1:0-15981 GCA_035575675.1 Gemmatimonadales bacterium | reverse complement strand
GCGCGGATTTCGCGCGATCTACCTCGGCGTGTTCTTCAACGTCATGATCATGGCGTCCGTCAATCTCTCGGCCACGAAAATCGCCGGCGTGATGCTCGGCTGGGATCGCCAGACCGCGGTCCTCGTCGGCGGTGCCGTCACCGTGATCTACGCCGCCAGCTCCGGGTTGTCGGGTGTCGTGCTGACCGACATGGTCCAGTTCGTGATCGCGATGATCGGAGCCGTGCTGGCGGCCGTCGTCGCGCTGCGGCTGCCACAGGTCGGCGGTCTGTCGGGGCTGTTTCACAACCCGGCGGTGGCCGGTCGCCTCTCGCTCCTGCCCGATTTCGCGGACTGGCACACCGCAGCCGCCGTTTTCATCGTGCCGCTCGCCGTGCAGTGGTGGAGCACCTGGTATCCCGGTGCGGAGCCGGGGGGCGGGGGCTACGTCGCCCAACGCATGCTCGCGGCGCGCAACGAGCGCGACGCCATGCGCACCACGCTCTTGTTCAACGTGCTGCACTATGCCATGCGTCCCTGGCCGTGGATCATCGTCGCGCTGGCGTCGCTGATCATCTATCCTGACCTCGCATCGATCGGCGCCGCGTTCCCGCATATCGACAAAGCCATCGTGCGGCACGATCTCGCCTACTCCGCGATGCTCATCTACCTGCCGCACGGCCTGCTCGGCCTGATGGTCGCCTCGCTCGCCGCCGCCTACATGTCGACGATCAGCACCCACTTGAATTGGGGTGCGTCGTACGCGGTGGAGGACTGTTACCGCCGCTTCCTGGCGCCTGACAAGGACGAACGACACTATGTCACGGTTGGCCGAATCGTCACCGTGTTTCTCATCGCGCTCGCCTGCGCGGTGTCGCTCTGGCTGCAGCACTCGTCCCAGGCATTCCAGATCCTGCTCCAGATCGGCGCGGGGACGGGATCGATCTTCCTGCTCCGCTGGTTCTGGTGGCGTATCAATGCGTGGAGTGAGATCGCCGGAATGGTGATTTCGTTTCTGGTCGCCGTCTACTTCCAATTCATTCACACCGCGCTCGGGTTTCCGCCGCTCGACTCAACCGTCGAGCTCGTCATCGGTGTGGCAATCACCACCGCGGGATGGGTGATCGTGACCTTTGCCACGCCCCCCACGGCGCGGGACACGCTCCAGGCCTTCTATGACCGTATCCGCCCCATGGGCCCCGGCTGGAGCGCGGCGGTCACGACGCAGCCGCCCATCCCTGGGGAAAGCGTCACCGCGGCATTTCTCTGCTGGTTCCTCGGCGTCGCCGTGATCTATGCCGCGTTGTTCGGGACGGGATACGTGCTGTACGGAAAGCTGCTCCCGGGGATCGTGTGCCTCCTGGTCACTGCCGCCGCCGCTTGGGGACTGTTCCGCACCTTGCCGCGAGTCGGGCTCCGGGATTAGACGCTCGATCAGGGTTTGGGGGTAGGGCGGGGGTCTCCCGTTAATAGAACGTGCACCCTGATAGAAGAGCGCCTCTATCTCCTGCTAGACCGGTATCTGGCCGGAACGGTGCGTATCGGGAGTTTGAATGATGCGAGTGCGCCCAGAGGGAGTTGAACCCCCAACCTCTTGATCCGTAGTCAAGCGCTCTATCCAGTTGAGCTATGGGCGCGAGTGGGCGGTACAAGACTCGAACTTGTGACCTCCACGATGTCAACGTGGCGCTCTAACCAACTGAGCTAACCGCCCGACTGACTCAGAGGCCGAGAGGCCGAGCGGCTGAGGGGACTCGAGGAGCGAGTGACGAGGTCGGCATGTCGCCTCTGACACTCAACCCTCGTGTCCCCTCGGCCTCTTCGGCCTCTCGGCCTCTGAGTGTTAGTAGCGGGGGTGGGATTTGAACCCACGACCTCCGGGTTATGAGCCCGGCGAGCTACCAGACTGCTCCACCCCGCGTCGATGTGTCTCGATCTGCATGCCGCTTTTGGAGAGCGGGAAACGGGACTCGAACCCGCGACCCCAACCTTGGCAAGGTTGTGCTCTACCAACTGAGCTATTCCCGCGTGCCGCCAAAATCTAACCGCTCAGTGGGACGGTATCTACCACCCTCGCACTGCCTTAGACCGTCAGGCCGTCCGACCGTCCGCCCGCCCGAGTGGAGGCGAGGGGGATCGAACCCCTGACCTCGTGAATGCCATTCACGCGCTCTCCCAACTGAGCTACGCCCCCGCTATATTCCCGCGCCCCAAAAACCGCCCGGCGGGAACACGGCATCTTATCGGAGCGTTGAGGCGGTGTCAAGCGATTTCACGCTCGTTCCATGAACATTTTCACCCTGATCGCGTATCACAGATCACCTGAATAGGGCGAACAATGCCGCGCACCCGGAAGAAGACGAAAGCAGCCGCACCGGCTCCCAAGGCCAAGGCGAAGGCGCCCGCCGCGCAGACTGAGCGACGCGTCGTCAAGCGCCGTGGCCGGCGCCGCGGCCTGCTGACGGGTTTGGGCTCTCACGAGCACGAGCGCGACATCCTCGACCAGTACCTCCACGAGGTCTCCAAGACTCCGCTCCTGACGCAGAAGGAGGAGATCGCGCTCGCCCGCAAGGTCCGCGCGGGCGATCAGGAGGCGATGCAGGAGCTCGTGAAGCGCAACCTGCGGTTCGTGATTTCCGTCGCGAAGAAGTATCAGAACCGCGGCCTGCCGCTCACCGATCTCATCGGCGAGGGCAACGTCGGCCTGCTCACCGCCGCGCGCAAGTTCGATCCCGATCAGGGCGTCAAGTTCATCTCGTACGCCGTGTGGTGGATCCGTCAGGCGATCCTCGCCGCGCTCGCGCGGCAGGGCCGCACCGTGCGCGTGCCGTTGAACCGGACCGCCGATCTCTCTCGCATCGTGCGCACCGCGGAGTATCTGCGGCAGACGCTGCGCCGCGAGCCGACGCCCGAAGAGATTGCCGACGCGACGAAGCTGTCGCTCGAAGTCGTGCAGTCGCTCGCCGCGCTGAACACGGGCGACGTGCGGCTCGACGCGCCGCTCGATCCCGACGGTGATCGCTCGCTCATCGAGCGGTTCATCGCCGAGGATCTGCCGGATACCGAAGATCAGGCGATGGATCGCTTCCTGTCCGACGAGATCGAACAGGCGCTGAACACGCTGCAGCGGCGCGACGCGAAGGTCTTGCGGCTCTACTTCGGCCTGGACGGCGGACGGGAGCACACGCTCGAGGAGATCGGCGGCATGCTGGGCGTGACGCGTGAGCGGGTGCGCCAACTGCGTGACCGCGCGCTGAAGCGGTTGCGCGACGGCGACGTCGGCAAGGCGCTGGCGAGCTTCGCAGCCTAAGCAAGCAGCGGGAATGAAACAGGAGGGGCGCAGCATGCTGCGCCCCTCCTGTTTTTGGTCTAGTTTCTCCCTCCGTGATTGACGCCATCGGCCGCCGCTCCATCTCCGCGATTGAGTCCGTCGGGCGCGTCGGCCACTTCGTGATGGACACGGCGCGTGCGTTGCCCGATGTCGGGACCTGGGCGCGCCTGCTGATCCTCCAGATGCGCCGCGTCGGCGTGGACTCCCTTCCGGTCGCGCTCTTCATCGCCGCCTTCACCGGCGTCGTCCTCGCTCTGCAGGCCTCGTACACCTTCACCGGTGCCGTGCCGCTCTATTTCGTCGGCACGCTGGTCGGCAAGACGATGATGCTCGAGCTGGGACCCGTGTTGACCGGGCTCGCGCTCGCGGGGCGCGTCGGGGCAAGCATGGCCGCCGAGCTGGGCACGATGAAAGTGACCGAGCAGGTGGATGCGCTCGAGACCCTCGCGTACGATCCGCAGAGCTACCTCGTCGTGCCGCGCGTCCTCGCCGCGACGCTCATGTTTCCGGTCATCGTCGCATTCTCGATCGCGGTCGGCATCATCACGGGCTGGCTGACCAGTCTTGCGCTGCTCGACCTCTCCACACCCGATTTCATCAAGGGCCTGAAGCTCTTCTATCTGTTCAAGGACGTCTGGTTCGGACTGCTGAAAAGCGCGAGCTTCGGGTTCACGATCGCGCTCGTCGGATGCGTCGTAGGACTCGGCACCAGGGGTGGGGCTGAGGGCGTGGGCCGCAGCACGACGCGCACCGTCGTATACTCGGCGATCCTCATACTGGTGTTCGATGCGTTCTGGGCGGTGGTGCTGTTGTGATCGAATTCCAGGATCTGCACAAGGGATTCGACGGCAAACCGGTGCTGCGGGGCCTGTCACTGAAAATTCGCGATGGCGAAACGGTCGTGATCATTGGCTATTCCGGGACTGGAAAAAGCGTCGCGCTCAAGCACATCGTCGGTTTGTTGCACCCGGATGCAGGCGACGTCATCGTTGACGGCCAGGCCGTCAGCACCCTCGACAAGGACGGTTTGGCGCTGTTGCGGCAGGGCATTGGCTATGTCTTTCAGTTCGCGGCGCTGTTCGATTCGATGACGGTGGCTGAGAATCTCGCGTTGGGATTGCGGCGGCGCCGGCTCGGGGATGAGGAGATCGAGGATCGCGTGCGGGAAGCACTGGCGCTGGTGGACCTCTCCGGGACGGGCGACCGCCTGCCCGCGGAGCTGTCCGGTGGCATGCGGAAGCGCGTCGGCATTGCCCGCGCCATCGCGCTGCGGCCGCGCTATATCCTCTACGACGAGCCGACGACGGGCCTCGATCCGGTGACCTCCGCGGTGATCGATCAACTGATGGTGCGCACCCGCGAGCACCTCGGCGTAACAGGCGTGGTCGTGACGCACGACATGCGGAGCGCCTATACGGTCGGTGACCGGATCGCGATGCTGTATGAAGGAAGCGTCCGGCAGGTGGGCAGCGTCGCCGAGATCCAGCAGACGGAGGACCCCGTCGTGCGCCAGTTCATCGAGGGACGCGCCGAGTGAAGCGCGAGAACGAGTTTGCGGTCGGCCTCGTCGTCATCGCCGCCCTGGCACTCGTCGTGGGCGGCGCCCTCTGGCTCTCCGGGGCGCACCTCGGCACGACGGAAGCGGTGTACACGGCTCGCTTCCGGACCGTCGGCGGACTCGGCGCGGGCAGTCCCGTGGTGTTGCGCGGCGTGCGCGTCGGACGGATCGAAGCGATCCGCCTGGCGCCGGGCAACTGGGTCGAGGCCGACATCAAGATCTACTCGGGCGTGACGCCGCCCGTGAAACCCGCCGTCATCGCTGCCTCCGCCTCGCTGTTTGGCGAGTGGGCCGCGACGTTGATCTCGAGTGACCCACCCCCCGTCGATCCCAACATCCGGCAGGCGCTCGAGGAGGCGGCAGCGGTCGGTGGCGGCAAATGGCCAGGCGCTACGCTGCCCGACATCGGCCAGCTCACGGCCCAGGCGAGCCGGATCGCGACCGACATCGGTACCGTCGCCGCCCGCGTACAGAGTGCGTTCGATTCCCAGGCCGTCATGGACCTGCGCCGCTCGATCCACGACTTTGGCCAGGTGGCAGACCGCCTGGCGCGCGTGACCAACGAGCAGGCCGACGTCATCGGGGACGTCGGGTCCAACCTGCAACACGGCTCTGAGGCGCTGTCTCGTGCGGCCATCGATCTCAAGACGACGCTGGGGCGGGTGGACACGGCGACCAATCAGGGACAGCTGGCAACGATTCTCAACAACACCGCTGCTACGAGCACCGACCTGCGCAGTGCGTCGCAGGACTTCCGTCAGCTCATGGCCGCGGCCAACAAGAATCAGGAGAGCCTCGTGCGCGTACTGCAGAACGCCGACACCATCCTCTCGCGGATCTCGACCCGCAGCGGCACGCTGGGACTCCTCGTGGCCGACTCGGCGCTGTATCGCGAAACGACGCTCACCATGATTCAGTTGCGGCAGCTCCTCTCGGACATTCAAGCGAATCCACGCAAGTATTTCACGTTCAGCGTGTTTTAGAGCATGGCGCGCCGTTCCCGAACGAGCCGCAAGTCCCAGCCCCGCGCGCAGCGGGAGACCAGCGCCGGCGGCGTGGTATTTCGTCGCGGACCGGACGGTCAGGTCCGGTTCTTGTTGATTCGCGATTCCTACAAGAACTGGGGATTTCCCAAAGGGCACCTCGAAGCCGGCGAGCCCCCGGCCGACGCCGCCCGGCGTGAGGTGACCGAGGAGACGGGGCTCGAAGAGTTGGTGCTGCACGGGCCGATCAAGGTGATCGACTGGTATTTCCGCTTCAAGGGCAAGACGATTCACAAGTACTGTCATTTTTTTCTGTTCGAGTCGCGCCGCGGCGAGCCCGTGCCCGAGGAAGCCGAGGGGATCACCGCGTGTGTCTGGCATCCGTTGGACGAGGCGTTACAGACGGTGAGCTATGACAATGCGCGCGACGTGCTGCGGCAGGCTGCCGAGATGCAGCACGCGCTGGTGCAGACGTGAGCGTCGCGGGGGCGAGCGCCTATCCCGTCGTGCCGGTCTTTCATCCGCGCCGCGAGGCGCGCCGCGCCGTGAAGCATGGTTATCCGCGCGGCGCGGGCAGCGTGCGGTTGTGCCGCACCATCGAGGGGGTCGAGCGGCTGCTCGAGCAACGCCTCGTCGATGCCGTGGTCCTCGACGTGCGCCACTGCGATGGAGTGGGGCTGGCGCTGCCCGCTCGTTTCCCTCGCATTCCGATGTACGCCCTCTCGGCGGTGCGGCCGGACGATGGCGCGCTGCTCGCGTCCTGTCGCGAGGCCGGCTTTACCGGCGTGCTGGTCGAAGGCGTGGACAACGCGGTAGCCGGGGAGTGGATCGCGGCGCGCACGGCGCAGGTGGCACGTCGCCTCGCGTTGGCAGACGCGCCGAGGCTGCTGCGCCTCACCGATCGGCTGCAGCTCGCTGCCTGGGAGGAAGTCCTGCGCCGCGCGGGGACGCCGACCAAGACGGGACATGTCGCGGAAGCGCTGCGCGTGACCCGCGAGCATCTGTCGCGGGAGTTCGGGGCCGGGGGAGCGCCGAACCTGAAGCGGGTGATCGATCTCGCCCGCGCCGCCTGCGCCGCCGACCTGCTCGGAAACCCGGGGTACAGCGTGCGTTGCGTCGTGCGTATCCTCGGCTACGCGTCGCCGAGCCATCTGGCGGGAGCGGCACGGCGAGTCGCGGGGGCGACGCCGATGGAGTTGCGGGAGCTCGGACCGCGTGGTGTTTTGACGAGATTCCTCAGGGGACGGACCAGGTCTCGTGTTTAGATTTTGCCGCCTTTCGCCGCCCCTTCTCTTGTGATATTTTTCACAATCTCTCAACCGGTACATCAATGGCCACCGATTCGATCCTGCGTCCGGGCGAGCTGAAGAACCTCCTGCTCAAAGAAATCCAGGCTGCTGACCTGGCGGACATCGACGTCCGCGAAGTCGGCACGGTCCTGGAGGTGAAGGACGGGATCGCCCGCATTTACGGGCTGACGTCCGCGATGGCGGGCGAGATGCTCGAGTTCACGGTGTCGGCGAGCGGCGAGAAGATCACCGGCCTCGCGCTCAATCTCGAGGAAGACAACATCGGCGCCGTGATTTTCGGCGACTACCTCGAGCTGCGCGAGGGCGACGAAGTGCGCCGCACCGCCCGCGTGCTCGAAGTGCCGGTGGGCCCGGCGATGGTGGGTCGCGTCGTGGACGCGCTCGGCCGCCCGGTGGACGGACTCGGCCCGATTCACACGACCAAGAGCCGCAAGGTCGAGATCGTCGCCCCCGGCATCATCAAGCGCCAGCCGGTCAAGGAACCGCTGCAAACCGGCGTCAAAGCCATCGACTCGATGATCCCGATCGGCCGCGGGCAGCGCGAGCTGATCATCGGCGATCGGGGAACCGGCAAGACGGCGATCGCGATCGACACGATCATCAATCAGAAGGGGCAGGGCGTCATCTGCGTGTACGTCGCGATCGGGCAGAAGAACTCGACGGTCGCGGCAGTGGTGGAACGGCTCAAGGAGCACGACGCGATGGAGTACACGATCGTGGTCGTCGCGTCCGCGTCGGAGCCGGCCCCGCTGCAGTACATCGCGCCGTACTCGGGCTGCACCATGGCCGAGTACTTCATGTACGACGAGAAGAAGGCGACGCTGTGCGTGTACGACGACCTGTCGAAGCAGGCCGCGGCGTACCGCCAGTTGTCGCTGGTGCTGCGGCGCCCGCCCGGCCGCGAAGCCTACCCCGGCGACGTCTTCTATCTCCACAGCCGGCTGCTCGAGCGCGCGGCGAAGCTCTCGGACGACATGGGCGGAGGCTCGCTCACGGCGCTGCCGATCATCGAGACCCAGGCGGGCGACGTGTCGGCCTACATCCCCACGAACGTCATCTCGATCACCGACGGCCAGATCTTCCTGGAAACCGACCTGTTCTACTCGAACGTCCGGCCCGCCGTGAATGCCGGGATCTCGGTGAGCCGCGTCGGGGGCAATGCCCAGATCAAGGCGATGAAACAGGTGGCGGGCCGCCTGCGGCTCGACCTGGCGCAGTACCGCGAGCTCGAGGCGTTCGCGCAATTCGGCTCCGAGCTCGATCCGGCGACGCAGAAGCAGCTCGCGCGCGGCGCGCGGGTCGTGGAAGTCCTGAAACAGCCGCAGTACCAGCCGATACCGGTGGATCAGCAGGTGATCGTGATCTTCGCCGTGACGAACGGGTTGATCGACGACGTGAACGTGCCGGAGATCAAGCAGTGGGAGAAAGGACTGCTCGAGTTCATGGCCGCCCAGCATCCCGAGATCGCCGATGAAATCCGGACGCGGAAGGCGTTGGCGGACGATCTGAGCGGCCGTCTGAAAAAGGCCATCGAGGAGTACAAGGCGCTCTAATGGCGAAGCCGCGCGAGCTGAAGCGCCGCATCCGTTCGGTGCAGAACACGAAGAAGATCACCAAGACGATGGAGCTGGTCTCCACGTCGAAGCTCAAGCGCGCGCAGGATCGCGTGGTCGGGGCGCGGCCCTACGCGCAGGCGCTCGCGGACGTGATCGGCCAGCTGTACTCCCCCGACCTGGCGGAACGTTTCCCCCTGCTGCGCCAGCCGGGCCAGACCCGCCGAGGCGCGGGCGTGCGGCGCGCGGCGGTCTTGCTGATCACGTCCAACCGCGGCCTGTGCGGGGCATTCAACGCGAATCTCATTCGCGAGGCGCGCCGCCGGCTCGAGGAGCTGGAACGGCAGGATGCCCACACCGAGCTGCACCTCGTCGGCAAGAAAGGCGTCAGCTTCTTCAAGTTCACCAAGCGTAATATCGCATCGCAGCGGGTCGACATCGGCGATCGTCCGACGCTCGACCACGCCGCCGAGCTGGCGAAGCCCTTGATGGAGCGGTTCGCGAACGGCGATCTGGATGCCGTGGACGTGGTGTTCGCGAAATTCAATTCGGCGGTATCGACGCCGCCGACGACGCTGCGCATTTTGCCGGTCGATCCTCCAAAGTCCACCCAGGGCTCCTTGAACTACATCCTGAAGCCGTCTGCCGGCGAAATCCTCAAGCAGCTCCTTCCTCTATATGTACAGAACCAGATGTACCGCGCCCTGGTGGAGACGGCGGCGGCCGAGCACGGCGCCCGGCGTACGGCCATGAAGAACGCGACCGACGCGGGCAGCGACATGCTGAACATCTTGCAGCGGACGTTCAATCGCGCACGGCAGGCTCAGATTACCCAAGAACTTGCGGAGATCGTTGGAGGAGCGGAAGCCCTGAAGGGCTAGGTGTTAGGTGTCTGGTGCTTGGTGTCAGCGCGTGATTCCTTGCCACGAGCCACCAAACACCAGGCACCAGACACCCGACACCAGGAACCAAGGATCTTACATGGCAACGAAGACCAGTGAACAGAAGCGTAACGTTGGAAAAGTTGTGCAGGTCATTGGACCAGTGCTCGACGTCGAGTTCGAGCCCGAACAGCTGCCCGAGCTCTACAACGCGGTGACGGTCAAGCTGGACTCGGGACAGCTCGTGGCCGAAGTCGAGCAGCACATCGGCCGCAACCAGGTCCGCGCGGTCGCGATGAGCTCGACCGACGGGCTCGTGCGCGGCATGGACGTCGTCGACACGGGCAGCCCGATCACGGTGCCGGTCGGGAAGCCGGCGCTGGGGCGCATCCTCAACGTGATCGGTGAGCCGGTGGACGAGGGGGCGCCGATTCCACCGGACGCCGAGCGCTGGCCGATCCATCGCGGCACGCCGAAGTTCGTCGATCTCGAGCCGAAGACGGAAGTGTTCGAGACCGGCATCAAGGTCATCGATCTGATCGCGCCGTTCGTGAAGGGCGGCAAAATCGGATTGTTCGGCGGCGCGGGCGTCGGCAAGACCGTCGTCATCATGGAGCTGATCAACAACGTGCAGAAGGGGCACGGGGGCCGGTCGGTGTTCTGCGGGGTCGGTGAGCGCACGCGCGAGGGGAACGACCTCTATTTGGAGATGAAGGAAAGCAATGTGCTCGACTCCGTAGCGCTGATCTACGGACAGATGAACGAACCGCCCGGCGCGCGGTTGCGCGTGGGGTTGACGGGCCTCACCGTCGCCGAGTACTTCCGCGACGTCGAAGGCCAGGACGTGCTCGTGTTCATCGATAACATTTTCCGATTCACGCAGGCAGGCTCGGAAGTCTCGGCGCTGCTGGGGAGAATGCCGTCAGCCGTCGGCTATCAGCCGACCCTCGCCACGGAGATGGGCGAGCTGCAGGAGCGGATCACGTCGACGAAGAAGGGCTCGATCACGTCGGTGCAGGCGATCTATGTGCCGGCCGACGACCTGACCGATCCCGCTCCCGCAACCGCGTTCTCGCATCTCGACGCGACCGTCGTGCTCGACCGCGCGATCGTCGAGCTCGGCATCTATCCGGCCGTCAACCCGTTGTCGTCGTCGAGCCGCATTCTGGACGCGCAGTATCTGGGCGATCGGCACTACACAGTGGCGGTCGAGGTCCAGCGCATTCTGCAGCGTTACAAGGATCTCCAGGACATCATCGCCATTCTCGGGATGGACGAGCTGTCGGAAGAGGACAAGCTGCTCGTCGCGCGCGCGCGCCGCGTGCAGCGTTTCCTGTCTCAGCCCTTCTTTGTAGCCGCGCAGTTTACCGGGCTCGAAGGGAAGTACGTGAAGCTCGAGGACACGATCGCGTCCTTCGAGCGCGTGGTCGCCGGTGAGTTCGACCAGCTGCCCGAGCAGGCGTTTTACATGCAGGGAGGGATCGACGACGTCGTCGCCCAGGCCAAGAAGATGGCGTCGGCCTGATGCACGTCTCGGTCATCTCCGCGGAACGGTCGGTGTTCGACGGCGAAGCCGAGGGCGTCGTCGCGCCGGCCTACGACGGCCTCGTAGGGATTCTCCCACACCACGCCCCGTTCATGACCCTTCTGGGGGAAGGAATCGTGAATATCAGCCAGTCTGGGGGGGAAACCAGGCTGACGGTGGCGGGGGGCTTTCTTCAAGTGGCGTCGAACGTTGTGCGCATCGTAGCACGTCGCGCAGGCCCTGTCGCCCCTTGACTTTACGATTCCGATTTCCAACAGTGGTCCCGGTCTAGAAGTCCCTAAAACACTTAAAACTCCCTTTTCCCCCGGAGGGTAGTTATGAAGCGACTCGGACTGGCATTGGTCGCGGTGGCGCTGTGTGTCGTCGCCACGCGTCCCGCGATGGCTCAAGCGGTAGGCCACTTACGGTATGGCGTGAACGCGGGCGTGCTCCTGCCCATGGGTGACTACGGTGCCTCGGGTACCGGTGACAAGATGGGTTTCGTCGCTGGGGTCGGGGCAACATACTGGCTCCCCGTGGGCTCGATCGGCGTGCGTGGCGACCTGTCGTATTCCCAGACGTCGCATGACGGCATCTCCGGCAACACGAAGATCATGGGCGGCATGGCCTCGGTCGTCTATGCGCTGAATCCCGCCAGCGCCCCTGCTCGCATCATGATCACGGGCGGTGTGGGCATGTTCAACGTGAAGGAAAGCGTTACGTCGGCCTCCGAGACGAAGATAGGGTTTGGCGGCGGCGCAGCGGTGGCCTTCAAGATGGGCACCGGCAGCACGCGCCTCGTGCTCGGCTCGCGGTTTACCAGCGTGAGCACGAGCGGGAGCTCGATTACGTTCCTGCCGATCACGGTGGGGCTGACGTTCGGCGGCAAGTAAGCGACCTCTGGCGGCGTGAGCCTTGTCACTCGGAGCTCGTAAATGACGGCCCGTCAGCACCATAGCCGACGGGCCGTCGGTTTTTCAGGGGCCCCTAGTTGACAGAACTCCTTGTGATTCTTAACGATGTGGCGGTTTTTCCACCCCAACTGGAGGCTTTATATGCGGAAGGTCACGGGTAGTCTTCTGGCGGTTGTCGCGCTGGTGGCGCTCCCGCACATGGTGCTGGCGCAGCGCCGCGCGGCTGGCGGCGGCGGCGGTGGTGCGAAGAACGAGTTCGGTGTCGATATCGGCGCAGCGTTTGGTCACGTTGGAAGTGGTTGTGCGGCCGATTGCGGCACGTTCGAGGCTGGCACTCCCGTCGATCTACGAATTGGCTTCAACGGCGCATCGATGTCGGTCGAGCCACGCCTGACCTTTTCGTATCTGAGTCAGGGCGGCGGGCACCTCATGGTTTTCAGCCCAGACGTGAACTTCTTGAAACCGATGGGGACGAGCACCTCGCATAAGGGGCTCTATCTCACTGCGGGGGCGGGCATCAGCCTCGTCAGCCAGTCCGGCGCGTCGTCCGAAAACCAGTTCTCACTGAATGGCGGGGTCGGCACGCGCATCCCGAAGCCGGGTAACAACTGGAGACTGGAAGGATTCTTCCGTTACAACTTTGAGAGCGGCGCTCTGCCCAGCGGCTACAACGTTGGCGTCCGCGCGGGCATGTCGTTCTGGCAGTAAGACGCTGATGCGGTAACCGATGGCCCGCCGAGCTTAGCCCGGCGGGCCATCGATCTTACTGTGGCATTTCATTCTGGCACCACTGCTTCGGAACGCCGTGCCCGCTGGTCGGGTAAGCTTCTCACCAAATCACGAGGAGTCAGTATGCGCTGGACTCGCGTGCTGTGTCTGCTGCTTGGTGCTGCGAGCGCGGGCTTCGCGTCCAAGGCGGCCGCACAGGCGACCGGAATGCCGAGCTATAACGCGCCCTATCGGGCGTTCACTCGTTCAGAGATCGGATTGGTGCTGAGCTTTCCCAACGGCGGCGGCACGGCGTTCGAAGGCGCCTATCGGTGGGCGAGCGGAAAATTCGACATCGGTCTCCGCGGTGGGATTTTCACGCCGGGCGGCGGCGCCAATTCAGTGCTGCTCGTGGGTGCGGAAGCACGGGAACGTGTCGTCACGCATACCGAGGACTTTCCGCTCGACGGCGCGTTGATCCTCGGTATCGGCGGACAGTTCGTCTCGGGCAGCTCGGCGCTGATCGTGCCGGTCGGTCTCTCGCTCGGGCGGCGCGTCAGTCCCGCGAATTCCAAAATCAGCATCGTCCCGTACGTGCAGCCGACCGGGTTTCTCATCGCCGGCAGCGGCAACTCGGACTTTTTCTTTGCGCTCGGGCTGGGCGCCGATTTCCGGCTCACGCCGCGGTTTGATGCGCGGATCAGCGCGGGCCTGGGCGATTTGGAAGGCGTGTCACTGAGCGCCGTGTGGGTGCACTAACGCATGTCCAATGATCAGTGATCACTGATCATTGATCACTGATCGTTGATCATTCTTCAGGGGAGGATAGCATGAAGCGGATCGCGGTACTCGTGATGATGATCGCCGGTGTGACGACTCCAGCCGTGGCTCAGTGGCTGGGGATGCCGGCGTGGAATAATCCGAAGGGTGGCACCGGCGTCACGATCAACGGTGACGTGGGCGTCCCAAATACGGACGCAGGAAAGGGTACGGCATTCGGAGCGCGCGGCACGCTCGGGCTCGCCAACATCAGCTTCACCGCCGGCGTTGCGAGTTGGAAGCCGAAGGGCGCCAGCGCGAGCACCACGTCGGTCGGTGGTGTGGCGCAATTTCGGGCCATCGGTGGGAGCTTGATTCCCATCGCGCTGAATATCCAGTTGGGTGCCGGCACGGCGAGCGCGATCACCAGCGGCCTCGTGACGTCCCCGAAGTTCACCAACATCCTGGCGGGTGCCGGGCTCAGCGTGAACGTGCCGACCCCGGGTCTGTCCATCGAGCCCTACCTGTCCATTTCGAACCGGTGGCACAAGCCGTCGGGCGGCTCCACCGAGTCGAACATCGGCTGGGTCATTGGGGCGAACGTGGGCTTTGGCATGCTCGGGCTGCATGTGGCATACGACTCAGAGAAGCTGAGCGGTGGCGGCACGGCCGGCGTCCTCGGCATTGGCGCGCATGTCGCATTGAAGGCTCCCATCGGCATGTAAGGGGCAGTAGCTTTGGGGCGCGCCGCCGGTACGCATGGGGCGCGCCCTTTTGCTTCCCGGGAGATTCGTGACTCGCCATCTGACACGCGCGGGCCTCGTGGCGCTGGCCCTCACGCTGAGCGGCTGCGCCCTGACCTTGGACGCCGGTGATCTCGGCGTGCCGACCTCGCTAGCGGAACCGGCGCAGGCACCGGTGCAGGGGACGGCGTTTCGCATCACCAAACATCCCGTGTTCATGTTCTGGGGATTGGTGGGGGCGTCCCGTCCTAACGCGGAAGACGTCCTGGCAGGGCAGGTCGGCACAGGAGCACGGATCGCCAACCTTCGCATCAAGGTCCGCAGCCGCTGGTCGGACCTCCTCGTCACCGTCCTCACCGGAGGTTTTGCCAGCCCCCGTTCAGTGACCTTCGAAGGGGTGGTGGTGCCCCGGTCGGAGACCGCGCCCTAGAGCGCCTTCTGTACCACGCAAAAGAGATTCCCCCCCGGGTCCTGTAACACCACAAAGTCGGCGTTCGGACGATACGTCCACGGATAGCGGATCGCGCCGAGCGAGACTAAGCGTTCGACTTCGACGTCTCTCTGGTCGGTATAGAGATCCAGATGCAACCAACTTCGGCTCCGCGGCTGGCGGTCTCTGGCCTGGAATGACAGGTTCGGGCCGCGCCCACTGGGATCGCGGAGCACCACCCAACCTCCGCTCGGGGGATTTCGCGGCACGTACCCCAGCGCCCGCTCCCAGAACGCGACCGTAGGGTCGAAATGGGAACAGTGAATGACGATCGAGCCAATCTTGATGCGGGGAGAGTTGGACGGCGACGTCACGGACTCGACTTGGTCCAGATCACGATCACGCCACAGCCGGAGTTTGAGCCCGTGAATTCCGCTGGCAGCTCCGAGGGACCGCGATACACCTCGATCCCGATCACGTCATGGGGCGGTGTGTTGCGTGCGAAGTACGACGAGGATTCCACGCCGTCGATGAAGTACTGCGGGTCGCAGCCGGGTCGGGCCCGCGCCATGCGGGCGATGCAGACTCCGGCAGTGCAGTCGAGGGTGATGCCTCGGACCGTGGCGAGGACGTCCGCCAGATTGGAGGCGTTCAAATTCTCGATATCTTGTTGCGTAATGAAATAGCCCACTTTTCCGGTGCGGCGCCGCTCGAAATCCGCCAGCCGACCGACGTGTCGTTGTGCTCCCTCCACCACAACCGGCGCCAGTTTCACGGTCAACGGCACTAAGTCGAACGCGTGCTGGATCGGACGGCCCGGCGTGATGCGGAGCCGCCAGGCGCCCTGCTCGTATCCGATCGCATGGATCTCGACCCTGTAGGTACCAGCATCGAGGGTCGCAAACAGAAACCGGCCGCTCGAATCCGTGGTAGCGGACAGGTGAGTTGCGTCGGCTGAGTCGCTCGCGAGCGTCAGCTCGACCACCGCAGCGAGGATGGGGGCCTGGGTGAACTGCGAAATCACCTGACCGCCGAAGCTCCCCTGGCCAGTGGCGGCAACGGGATACAGCAGGCACATCCCGAGCATCAGGCGAGTCATGATTCCTCCAGGCGGCAGAGCCTACTCCCCGAATTTGGGGCCGGAAACGCGGCTTGCCAATGTCGGTTTTGGGCTGCACAATCTTATAGCGCGCCTCAACGGTTGTTGTTGTGGAAGACCGAACCGACCCGACCCTATCTGCCGTCCTGCGCGGGCCACAGTGGGTCGGAGGATCGCGCGGCGCACGTCGTCTGTGCGCAGACCTGGC
>DATLXS010000130.1:0-4075 GCA_035575675.1 Gemmatimonadales bacterium | reverse complement strand
CCCTTCTGGCGCGTCAATGGCCCACCCATCAGGGAGATTTGCAGCCCCTGCACAACTGCATTGGCGATTTCGTCCTGCACCTTGAATACATCGTGCAGATCGCGGTCGTACGTCTGCGACCATAGGTGATACCCGTTATCGGCGCGAACGAGTTGAGCGGTCACCCGAATCTGGCTGCCTGATCTGCGAATGCTGCCTTCAAGGATGTGGGCCACGCCCAGCTCGCGGGCGATGTCAGGCACCTTCGTCGACTTCCCTCTGAAGTAGAAGGACGAGGTCCGCGCCGGGACGCGCAGGTCGGGAACCTTGGCGAGCAGATTGATGATCTCTTCCGTCATCCCATCGGCAAAGTACTCCTGATCCTTCTTCTCGCACATGTCCACAAACGGTAGCACCGCCACAGACCGTGGCGGCGGGGCCAGGGCGGCCGCAGTCACCGGGGGCGCAGTCGCAGGGGAAGCCGTATCTTGAGCGATGGAGCCCGCGGCTGGTGACGCCGAGTAGTGCTTCGAGATCCAGAACTTATCAACGACGAAATACGCCAGCGCCACGGCGAGCACGGCGATGATAGCTCGGTCGAGCCGCCGCCCGGTGAGCTTGCGGATGGACTGACCGTGCGGGACCTCGACAGTCGGCTTCAGGCCCTCCGGTGTGATCTCGTACACCCAGGCGAAGATCACGGCGGCGGGAAAACCCACGGCCATGAGCATAACAACGAGGCGGTTGGCCCAGCTGGGCACGTCCAGCATGTGAAAGATCACATGCACCGGATCCAGGACCAGCCAGGAGACGACCAGGTACAGTACTGCCACACGGATGACGTTCCGCTGCTTGAGCTGCTCGAACACCCGGAAATGCATCAGCGGGTGATGGGCGTCCGGGCTGGCTTCGCTCTGCTGGGGCGAAACCTCGGTCGAAGGGGGTGCGCGCTCGGGTTCAGTTGTCATTCTGTCGCGACGGATGGCTAGCGACCAGCATGCGCCTGTCGGTGCGATATCGGCAAACCGACAAGCCTCCGGGGCCCGAAGTCACTGATCCAGATCGATCTCGCTGAGGGCGATCGGCGCGCCATGCGCCGTACGCTCTGCTGCGTGGTGCCACGCACGCTCGTAACGTGCAAGTTCCACGTTCGACGTGACGCCCTTGCGCGTGACCAGCGCTTCCAGCGCTTTCAGCCAATGCAGATAATAGGTGTCGCCTCTATCAGGATCCCCCGCCTGTTGGGCGGACCGGATTTCCTCAGATAGCGCCGCCGCCCATTCGGTCCACGTGAACACACCTTGCTCGTGCAGCGACAGCGTCATCGCGAATGCGTGAGCCTGCCAAGGCGCCTCGAAGACGGGGCCGTCTGCATCGTGAGGGAGACTCGGCAACGCATTAAGGGGCGGCGGGTTTGTGTTCATGCAGCCTCAAGATAGGGTTCCCAGGCGTCGAATGACACGCTGTGCCCCAGTTTCGCCTCGCTGCCCCAGAGCTCTGCGGCATCGAACACGACCGTGTAGAGCCATTGCGGGTCCTCGCCCGCGCCTTGTGCGTGCGAGTCCGCAAACACGTGCACGCCGAGCACCCGTTCGACGACGCCCCTCTTGCCGCGAACATAGCCCGGCAGTCGCGTGTGGTGCTCGGCCGGCGTCCGGCGCGTCCGTACTCGTTGGCCGAGCTTAAAGCGCGCGGGGGTCACCGACGCGCGCTCGGTCGGTGCACCTTTTGCCAGGAGGGCGGCAACCTGATCGGCCTTCAGAACCCGGCCGACCGGCACGGGCGCGAGCCGCGCGCAACCGGCGCTCAGTTCGTCGGAAGTCACGAGGCCCTTTTCAATCAGCAGTTTTTCGAGTCCGTGCAGCCAGATCTCGTAGTAGGTCAGATTAAGGTAGTCGGGCAGCGTCTCGCGTGCCGAGCGCGACATGTCGAGATTCCAGCGACCGGTCGCGCCAAGTGCGATCGTCAGCGCATGAACACGCGGCTCCCAGGTGGCATGGAACATGGCACCTTCCGGTTCCGGGACGACAGCTCCGAAGCCGCGGCGACCGCCGATGTCGGCGTGACTCACGTAGGGCACGTCAGCTCTCGCCCACGGCGCGCGCGAGGCCGGTCCCGATCATCGAGTCGCGTGTCACCAGAGCCGCAAGCGCTTCTTCGCTCAGACCTTCGGTTCCCGTGGGCCGCTCGGGAATTACCAGATAGCGCACTTCGGCGGTCGAGTCCCAGACTCGGATTTCCGTGCTCGCCGGCAGGGTCACGCCAAACTCCGCGAGTACCCCGCGCGGATCTCGGACCACGCGGGACCGATAAGGTGCGCTCTTGTACCAGACCGGTGGCAATCCCAGGACCGGCCACGGGTAGCAACTGCAAAGCGTGCAGACAACTACGTTGTGTCGGCCGGGCGCGTTCGCGACGGCAATCATGTGCTCACCTTGCCGACCAGAGTAGCCAAGCTCTGCAATAGCGGCCGTCGCATCGCGCAGCAGGCGTTCACGGAATGCCGGATCGACCCAAGCGCGCGCGACAACGCGCGCGCCATTGCGCGGACCCACTTTCGTCTGATAGGTGTCAATCAGTACGTCGAGTGCGGCCGGATCGATGTAGCCCTTCTGGGTCATCACCGTCTCGAGCGCGCGGACGCGCCGCTCGACGTTACTGAGTTCGCTGTGTTCTTCCTCCAAGGCGTACTCCCTCCTGCAACTGGGTGATATTCGGGCAAGTCCCTTGGGCTGGCAACAAGCTCGCGGCATACCCCCGTGTTCTACTTTCTGATGGTCATTCTGAGCGCGGCTCTACACGCGCCTAGCACAAGCCGCTACCCAATTCACAGATTTGGACCATCTGCGATGAGAGAGTGACATCCGCCTTGCGGGCTAAACGTGAGTCAATGGCCCTCGCCTCATGCTCTGGATTTTGACCTCGCTGTTTTTCTTTTGGGGTGCGTTCCACGAAATCCGCACGAGCATCGTCGCTCCGCCCGGTTTTAGTCGTCCGACGCCGGTATCGAAACCCTACCTCGCTGTGGTGTTGAGCCTGGCCGTGCTGTTTGCGTGGCCGCCGGTTCATACCTGGCATTTCGAACGGTTTCTATCCGCGAAAGCCACAGAGCTTGCGGACAATCATCGCGCCAAAGTTCATTGCAACACCGTCTGGGATACGATGCTCGACGCCGAGATGCTCGCCGCCGGGCACGCCGATCCGGACACCGGTGAAATCGGCTTCCAACATCCCTGGTGTACCACCTTGCGGTCGTATCTAAACCACCCTGACCGCGCAACCGAGGATGAACTGTGGAGCCTCGCGCTATTTACTCACGAGAGCATGCACGTACGTGGCGAACGTAACGAAGCCCGAACCGAATGCGAGGCCGTCCAACGAAACTATCGTGCGGCGAAGCTACTCGGTGTTCCGGATGGCATCGCAAAACGAAACGCTCTCGACTACTACAACATCATCTATCGGGAACGCGGGAACATGGGAGTCCTGCAGGGCGAATACTATTCGACCGAATGCGCCCCCGGCAAAGCCATGGACGAGCATCTGAGCGATTCGACTTGGCCGACACCCTAAACCATAGGTCCGGTGACGGCGTAGCCCGATACCCGAAGTCTTTGGCGAGCTCCGGACATCGGTTTGGACTAGCCGAGCTCGTGGAGAGCTTCCCGCGACAATCTGAGCGGAGCTTCCTGCCCCGCACTCCGAGCAGACCCGAACCCTGCCATCACAAGGTCGTGGGCCTATGGGCAGACTCTACAGCTGTCGAGCGTCACTAAGTATTTGATTTTACTGGCGCTCCCTACGGGATTCGAACCCGTGTTACAGCCTTGAGAGGGCTATGTCCTGGGCCTCTAGACGAAGGGAGCGGGACCGGGGCCTCGGGCAAGAGCGCGGTATTATAGAGAGCCATCCTGATTGCTCAAGCCGAAAGCCCAGGAACTTGAACCCCCCCGACGCGTCCGTCGCGACGCCCGCCGCCACTGCCCGGATCATCCCGCGCGCCGCGCACGCGATTTCCCGCTCCGGCATCTCGCCCAACGCGCTGCGCGTGCTGTACCGCCTGCGCGAGGGCGGTTTCCAGGCGTTTCTCGTGGGC
>DATLXS010000129.1:0-18438 GCA_035575675.1 Gemmatimonadales bacterium | reverse complement strand
ATCGCGCTGCCAAGGGGCCTGGTTCGCAAAACCGAAATTGCGGGGCCGGGCTTCATCAACTTTTTCCTCGAGACAGCAGAGGTGGTGGGTGCCCTGCCCACGATCCTCGCCGCGGGGGCGGCGTACGGGCGAGCTGCCGTTGAGGACCGGCGACCCGTCAATGTCGAATTTGTCTCGGCAAATCCGACGGGACCGCTGCATGTCGGTCATGGTCGTCAGGCCGCGTTGGGTGATGCCATCGCCTCGCTGCTGGAATGGACCGGCTGGAAGGTGACGCGAGAGTTCTACTACAACGACGGCGGCGGCCAGATCGCGAACCTCGCGCGCAGCGTGCAGGCGCGCATTGCGCAGCTCAGCGGCACGAGCGTCGATATTCCGGAGGGCGGTTATCACGGCGAGTACATTCGCGAAATTGCGGAACGCTACGTCGCCGCGCACAAAGAGGATCCTGCGGGGAAGAATCTCGACACGGTCCGGCGCTTTGCCGTCGACGCGCTCCGCGAAGAGCAGGATCGCGATCTGCAGGCGTTTGGCGTGCGGTTCGACGTCTACGCGCTCGAATCCGCGCTCTATACCAGCGGCAAGGTCGATGAGACCGAAGCGCGCCTGGTTGCCGCCGGGCACACGTATGAGAAGGATGGCGCCCGCTGGCTCCGCACCACCGACTTTGGCGACGACAAGGACCGGGTGATGCGCAAGAGCGCGGAGAAGGGCGGCGACTACACGTATTTCGTCCCGGACGTCGCGTACCACGTCACCAAGTGGGAGCGCGGTTTTTCCCGCGCCATCAACGTGCAGGGCGCGGACCACCACGGGACTGTGCGGCGCGTGCGCGTCGGGCTGCAGGCGCTGGAGATGGGGATTCCCGAGGGGTATCCGGAGTACGTGTTGCATCAGATGGTAACCGTGATGAAGGGCGGCGAAGAAGTAAAAATCTCCAAGCGCGCCGGCAGCTATATGACGATCCGCGATCTGGTGGATGAAGTCGGGCGCGATGCGGTGCGCTACTTCTTTCTCATGCGGAAAAGCGACACGCATTTCGTGTTCGACGTCGACCTCGCCAAGAGTCAGACCGAAGAGAATCCGGTCTTCTACGTCCAGATGGCGCACGCGCGCATGAGCGGCATCTTCCGCGTTGCCTCGCGCGACCCGGATTCGGCGACGGGTGCGGGCGTCGATCTGGCGGTGCTCACGCAGCCGGAAGAGATCGAGCTGGTCAAAGAGCTGGCCGACTTCCCGGAGATGGTGCAGCGCGCAGCGGCTGCGCTGGAGCCAAATCGCATCACGACCTATCTCGAGGGACTGGCCCGGTTGGCCCACGCGTGGTATCACAAGTACCGCGTATTGGGCGAGCCGGAGGAAGCGGCGCGGCTGGTGCTCGCGCGCGCCGTCAAACAGGTGCTGGCCAACGGCCTTTCACTCTTGGGGATCAGCGCCCCGGAACGGATGTAAGCGTGGGATTGCTCGTCGTCGGCTCGATCGCGCTCGATTCGGTCATCACACCGTTCGGTGAGACCGCCGATGCCCTGGGCGGCGCCGCCGTCTTCTTCGCGATGGCCGGCGCGGTGCTGCATCCGGTGCAAGTCGTCGGCGTGGTGGGGAGCGACTTCCCCGAATCGCATCTCCAGAAGCTGGCGGCGCGCGGCGTGGACCTGGCGGGCGTGGAGCGGCAAAAGGGCGAGTCGTTCCGCTGGAAGGCCCGCTATTCGTACGATCTGAACAACCGCGAGACCCTCGAGACCCGGCTCGGCGTCTTCGCCGAGTTTCAACCCCGGATTCCCGACAAGTTCCGCGACGCGAAGTTCGTCTTCCTCGGGAACATCGACCCGGAGCTCCAGCTCAACGTCCTCGATCAGGTGAAGCAGCCGAAGCTGGTCGCCTGTGACACCATGAACTACTGGATTCAGGGCAAGAAGGACCTGCTGCTCGAGCTGCTGCGCCACATCGACATCCTGATGGTGAACGACTCCGAAGCGCGCGAGCTCTCGGGGGACTGGAACGTCTACCGCGCCGCCCACTGGATCCTCGGCCGCGGTCCCAAGATGGTCGTGATCAAGCAGGGCGAGCACGGCGCCCTGCTCGTGGATCCCACCACGATGTTCAAGGTCCCGGCCTACCCGCTCCAGGAGGTCTTCGACCCGACCGGTGCAGGCGACGCGTTCGCGGGCGGGTTCATGGCCTACATGGCGCGCACCGGGGACCTCGCGTTCTCCAATCTGCGCCGCGCGATGGTCTACGGGTCGGCGCTCGGGTCACTCGCGGTGGAAGCGTTCGGCGTGCAGCGCCTGGAGCAGATTACCCTGGAGGAGGTCCGCGGTCGCGTGAAGGCCTTCCGTGACCTGGTGCACTTCTCCCTGGATGGTGAGGAGTGAGCAAATACGCCGCCGCCGGCGTCAGGCTCGATACCGCGGACGAGGCAAAGCGGCGCATCGCCGAGCTGGTGCGGACGACGCGCACGCCGCTCGCGCGCGGCGCCGTCGGTGGGTTTGGCGGCATGGTCCGCGTGCCTGAGGGCTACAAGAAGCCCGTCCTGGTGATGTCGACCGACGGCGTCGGGTCCAAAGTGCTCGTCGCCGCCGCGGCGGGGATTCACGACAGCGTCGGTGAAGACCTCGTGAATCACTCGGTCAACGACATTCTGGTCCACGGCGCGGCGCCGCTCGCTTTTCTCGACTACATCGCGACGGGAAATCTCGTGCCGGAGATCGCCGCGCAGATCGTCAGCGGCGTCGCCCGCGGCTGTCGCGCGCACGAGATGACCCTGGCCGGCGGCGAGACGGCGCAGATGCCGGATCTGTACCAGCCGGGCCACTACGACCTGGCGGGCGCGATCGTCGGCGTGGTCGAGGAAGACAAGGCGCTGCACGGCGATCGGATGACCGCCGGCGACCAGCTCATCGGCTACGCATCCACCGGGCTGCACACCAACGGCTACACCCTGGCCCGCAAGATCGTGTTCGAGGGGATGAAACTCGGCATCGACGATCCGTTCCCCGAGACGGGGCAGTCGGTGCGGGAGGTGCTCCTGGCCGTGCATCGCAGCTACGCGTCGGCGCTGCGGCCGCTGCTCGACACCGTGCATGCGCTGGCACACGTGACCGGCGGCGGGATTGCCGGCAACCTCGTGCGGGTCCTGCCGCCCGGCGTCGAGGCGGTCGTGGACGCGGGGAGCTGGCCGTGGCCGCCGGTGTTCCGGGTGCTGATGCGCGCCGGCAAGGTGAGTCGCGACGAGATGCGGCGCGTCTTCAATCTGGGAGTCGGGATGATCGCGGTCGTCGGGCGCGACGACGTCGAGACGGCGATGCGCGCGGCCTCGCGCGCGCAGGTGCAGGCCTGGCTCATCGGAGAGGTGCGCGCGGGCGGCAAGCCTGTGGTGCGGTTTGAAGAGAGATAACGGGGCCGAGCTGGCGGCCATGCGACGCGCGCTCGAGCTGGCGTGGCGCGGATGGGGTCGCGTGTCCCCCAATCCGCTCGTCGGCGCGGTGGTGCTGCGCGGCGACGAGACGGTCGCGGAAGGATGGCACGCCGAATTTGGCGGCCCGCATGCCGAGCTCGCCGCGCTGCACACCGCGGGCGAGAAGGCGCGCGGAGCGACGCTGGTGGTCAGCCTCGAACCGTGCGCGCATCAGGGCAAGACGCCGCCGTGCACCGAGGCGATCCGCGCGGCCGGTGTCCGGCGCGTCGTCGCCGCGGTGCGCGATCCCGATGCGGAAGCGCGCGGCGGGGTCGAGGTCCTGAAGCGCGCCGGCATCGAAACACAGATCGGGCTGCTCGCCGCAGAGGCCGCCGCGCAAAACGCCCCGTTTCTCTTCACCAGACAGCAGACCGACCGCCCGTTTGTCGCGCTCAAGCTTGCCACCTCCATCGATGGCCGCATCGCGGATGCCGGCGGCCGCTCGCAGTGGATCTCGGGTCCCGAAGCGCGCGATCACGTCCACTGGTTGCGCGCGGGGTTCGACGCCATCGCGGTCGGCGGCACGACGGCCCTGACCGACAATCCGCAGCTCACGGCGCGCGGTGGACTCACGCCGCGCAAGCCGCCGGTCCGCATCGTGTTCGATCGCCGCGCGATGCTCAACCTCGGGGTCTCGTTGGTCCAGACGGCACGCGAAGTGCCGACGTGGGTCGTCGCGTCCCCCGAAGCGCCGATGGCCAACGTCTCGGTGCTCGAGGGGAACGGCGTTCGTGTCTTCCGGCCTGAAGCGCTCGGCCAAGCCTTTGCCCAATTGCGGCTCGCCGGGATCCAGTCGTTGTTATGTGAGGGCGGGGGCGCCCTCGGCGCCAAGCTCCTGACGGAAGGGCTGGTCGATCGCCTGTACTGGGTGCAGTCGCCCATCTGGCTCGGAGAGGAAGCGGTGCCTGCTTTCCAAGGCATTCCGGCATTTCCGCTGGCCGAGGCGCCACGCTGGGTGGTCGTGGAGCGCCGCCCCTTGGGCTCTGATACATTATTGGTCTTGGATCGACGGCTATGTTTACCGGAATCGTAGATGCGCTGGGCAGCATCGACGCGGTGCACGTGAACAACGGCGTGGAGCTGCGTGTGAAGGCGTCCTATAAGGGCGTCAAGAAGGGCGAGAGCATCGCCGTCAATGGCGCCTGCCTCACCGTCGAGAAGGTTCTCAAAGGCGCCTTTACGGTGCACGCCGTGCAGACGACGCTCGGCCGCACGTTGATCGGTGAGTGGAAAAAAGGCCGGAGCGTCAACCTGGAACGGGCGCTCAGGGCAGGGGACCGGTTCGGCGGGCATTTCGTAGAGGGCCACGTCGATGGCGTGGGCACGGTGGCAGGGGTCGCGGAAGTCGAGGACGCGATGCTCGTGGATATTCGCGTGCCGCCCGAGGTCGAAGAGACGACGGTCCTCCATGGGGCCATCACGGTGGATGGGGTGAGCCTGACGGTGAACGCGCTGGCAGAAGACGGGATCGTGCAGGTGTCGCTGGTGCCGTTCACGCGCGCGCACACGACGTTGGGGCGGCTCAGCAGCGGTGACCGGGTGCACGTCGAGGCCGACGTGCTGGGAAAATATGTGAGGCAGCTATGTCGTTCACAGCGGTAGAACAGGCGATCGCGGATATCCGCGCCGGCAAGCTCGTCATCGTGGCCGATGACGAGCGGCGCGAGAACGAAGGGGATTTGATCGGCGCGGCGGAAAAGGTGACCGCCGAGATGATCAACTTCATGGCGACGCACGCCCGCGGGCTCATCTGCATGCCGCTCACGCCCGAGCGCTGCCAGGCCCTCGGCCTGCCGCAGATGACCGAGCACAACAACGAATCCCACGAAACGGCGTTCACGATCAGCGTCGATGCGGCGGCGCGCTTCGGTGTCACCACCGGCATCTCCGCCGCCGACCGCGCGGCGACGATCCGCGTCGCGATCGACCCCTCGACGGTGCCCAGCGACCTGCGCCGGCCCGGGCACGTCTTCCCGTTGCGCGCGCGGCCCGGCGGTGTGTTGCAGCGCGTGGGCCAGACCGAGGCGAGCATCGACCTGGCGCGGCTCGCCGGCCTGTATCCCGCCGGCGTGATCTGCGAGATCCTCAATCCCGACGGCTCGATGGCGCGCCGGGCCGATCTCGAGCGCTTCGCGACGCAGCAGGGTCTGACGTTCATCACCGTGGCGCAGCTCGTCGCCTACCGGCTGAAGCACGAGCGCCTCGTCCATCGGGTCGCCGACGCGCGCCTGCCCACGCCGTTCGGCGCGTTCCGCATCATCGGCTATCGCAATGACGTCGATGCGGCGGAGCATATCGCGCTGGTGTTCGGCAACGTCGCGAACAAACCGCAGATGCTCGTCCGCATGCACTCCAAGTGCCTCACCGGTGACGTGTTCGGCTCGGCGCGGTGCGATTGCGGCTGGCAGCTGCACAGCGCGATGCGGATGATCGCCGCCGCCGGTGCCGGGGTCGTGGTCTACCTCGATCAGGAAGGCCGGGGCATCGGGCTCCTCAACAAGCTCAAGGCGTACGAGCTGCAGGATCAGGGACACGACACCGTCGAAGCGAACGAGAAGCTCGGCTTCAAGCCGGACCTCAGGAATTACGGGATCGGCGCGCAGATCCTGCTCGACCTCGGCCTGTCCTCGATCCGCGTGCTCACCAACAATCCGATGAAGCTCATCGGTCTCGAAGGCTACGGGCTCGAGATCGTCGAGCGGCTGCCCATCGTGCCGGCGCCCTCGGACGAGAACCGGGCGTACCTCGACGTCAAGCGCGACAAGCTCGGTCACCTCCTCACACACTGATCGTGCCACACAAAGCTCCCCCCCCTTCCGCTGCGCGCAGCTCCAATCGCCAGCGGCGCGTGGCGATCGTCGTCAGCCGGTTTCACGAGAACATCACGGCCAAGCTCCTCGCCGGCGCGCGCGAGGCGCTGCGCCGTGGCGGCATCGCCGACAGCCACGTCGAGGTCACCTGGGTGCCCGGCGCGTTCGAGCTGCCGGTCGTCGCCGAAGCCGCGGCCACGAGCGAGCGCTTCGATGCCATCGTCGCGCTGGGGTGCGTGATCCGCGGGGAGACGCCGCATTTCGAGTATGTCGCGGGCGAGGCGGCGCGCGGCCTCGGGAACGTCGCGCTGGCGCACCGCATCGCGGTCGGGTTCGGCGTGTTGACGACGGACACCGAGTCTCAGGCGTTGGCGCGGGTCAGCAAAGGTGCCGAGGCGGTGCAGGCGGCCCTCGAGACCGCCGCCGCGCTCGAGAAGCTCGATGCAGCGCCCCGAGACTAAGGCCCGCGCGCGCGCCCTCCAGTTGTTGCATGCGTGGGAGCTGTCGGGCAGACCGACGATCGAAGCGGTCGTTGCCCGCGTCGCCGCAATCTACGGACGCGCGCCCAGCGGCTACGATCGCGGCGCCGATCTCGCCGCGAAAGCGATCGCGGGTCTGCCGGAATTCGACGCCCGGATTGCGGGTGCGACCGAGCACTGGCGGCTCGAGCGCGTCGGCGTCGTGGAGCGCAACATCCTCCGGCTCGCGCTCGCCGAGCTGGATGAGGCGTCGACGCCCTCGCGCGTGGTGATCGATGAGGCGGTGAAGCTGGCGCACTGGTTCGCGGGTTCGCGCGCGCCGGCATTCATCAATGGTGTGCTCGACGCCGTCGCCCGGGAGACCGGCGCGCTGTGAGGATTCTGCTGGTCAACTGGAACGATCGGGAGAATCCTCAGGCCGGCGGGGCCGAGATCCACCTGCATGAGCTGTTCGGCCGGATTGCCGAGTGGGGACACGAGATCCACCTGATCGCGAGCGGCTGGGCGGGAGGCGCTCCGCAGGCCGCCGTCGACAAGATCCACGTCACGCGCATCGGCGACCGGCATAGCTTTGCGTGGCGCGGCCGGGGCGCGGTGCGCCGCGCGCTGCGCGCGCGGCCATTCGACGTCGTCGTCGAGGACATCAATAAGATTCCCCTCTTCCTGCCGACGCTGACGGCATTGCCGTTCGTGGCGATCGTGCCGCATCTCTTTGGCACCACGGCCTTCGCCGAGGCCGCCGCTCCACTGGCGGCGGTCGTCTGGGCCGCGGAATTGCCCATTCCGTGGATCTACAAACGTGCCGGCTTTCACGCGATTTCGGAGAGCACGCGGGACGACCTGGTTCGGCGGGGTATTTCGGAAGAACGGATCGCGGTTATTCATCCCGGTGTCGATGCCGGATGGTACCGGCCGGATCCCGCAACAGCGCGCGCGGAGCGGCCTACGTTCTTGTACCTAGGCCGATTGAAGCGTTATAAAGGAGTGGAATTTGCGCTGATGGCGGTGGCGGCGGCCCGGCAGGCACGCGGCGACATCGCGCTGGACATCTGTGGCCAGGGCGATGATCGGCCCCGCCTCGAGCGTCTCGCGACCCGGCTCGGCCTGGGAGATGCCGTTCGATTCCTCGGGTTCGTTTCAGAGCAGGAAAAACGGCGATTACTCCGCCGCGCCTGGGCGGTGGTCTTCCCAAGTCCCAAGGAAGGGTGGGGTATCACGAACGTCGAGGCTGCTGCCTGCGGAACGCCTGCCCTCGCATCTGACAGCCCCGGGCTGCGGGAGTCGGTGCAGGACGGCGTCACGGGATATCTGGTGCAGCACGGTGATTACCATGCGCTTGCCGATCGCATGGTGGCTGTCGCCGCGGACTGCTCGCTCGTCGACCGCCTGGGCCGGGCCGCTCGCGCGTTTGCCGAGGGGCTGTCGTGGGAGGCCGCCGCGCGCGCTACGCTCGAGCACATCGAGCAGATTATCGCCGAACGAGAAAGGAAGAGCTGAGGTATGCGAATCACGATCACCGCCCGTCGTGCCGCGATCGACGACGATCTGCGCGCGCTCGCAAAGGATCTGGTCGAGAAGGTGGTGAAGCTGGTGCGGCGCCCGCATCACGCGCAGGTGATCTTCACCGAAGATCACGGCGAAGCGGGCGTCGAGATCGAGATCCACGTGCCCCGGGGACGCGTGCATGTGGCGAAGTCGCTGGCACCCGACCACCGCACGGCGCTCGACGCCGCGATCGCCCGGGTGAAGCGCCAGGTGCTCGACGAGAAAGAGACGCCGCGCGCGCGCCGTGCGACCCGCGCGTCGAGGGTCCCGGGTACCCGGTGAACGCCCCCACACCTCCCCCTCCTCCTCCCACTCCCGGGACGCCGACGCCGCGGCTCAAGGTCGGCGACCTGCTCGCGCGCAAGGGCGATCCGCTGCAGCTGGAGCTGCTGACGGCCGAGGTGGGGCTCGACCGCGAGATTCGTTCCGCCGAGGCGTCGAGCCCCGGTCTCGTGCTCGCGGGGTACACGGCGCGCTTTACCGGCACTGATCGGATTCATATTCTCGGCGAGACCGAGATCACGTATCTCGCATCGCTCGACGCGAAGGCGCGCAGCAAGACCATTCAGACGTTTCTCTCCTACGCGCTGCCGTGCGTGATCATCACCAAGGGCCAAGAGGCGCCCGAGGAGCTGCTCGTGCTGGCCCGCGACAGAGGCGTCCCGGTGATCCGCACCCGGCTCAAGACGGCGGAGTTCTACCGGCGGCTGAAGCCGTTTCTCGACGACGCGTTTGCGCCCCGGACGACGGTGCACGGGTCGCTCGCCGACGTCTTCGGCGTGGGACTCCTGTTCCGCGGGCGCTCCGGGATCGGCAAGAGCGAATGCGTCCTCGATCTGGTCGAGCGGGGTCACCGCCTGGTCGCGGACGATGTCGTCCACGTCACGCGGCGCGGCAACGACGTGCTGATCGGCCGGGGCCACGAGATCTCCCGCCATTACATGGAAATCCGCGGCGTCGGGTTGATCGATATCAACGCGCTGTTCGGGATCCGGTCGGTGCGCCAGCAGAAGCGGATCGAAGTCGTGGTGCAGCTCGAAGACTGGGATAACACTCGCGAGTACGATCGCACCGGTCTCGATCAGCAGCGCACCGATCTGCTCGACGTCGAGCTCCCGCTCGTCACCGTCCCGCTGAACCCCGGCAAGAATCTCACGGTCATCTGCGAGGTCGTCGCGATGACCCACCTGCTGCGCTACAGCGGCGTGGATTCGGCGACCGCGTTCAACGAACGCTTGATTCGCCGCATGCGGGAGAAGGGCGGAGGAAGCGGGGAGGTCCAGCACTACCTGGAGGAAGACTATGAGTGAGCTCCGCGGCGTCATCGTGTCGCACGCCGCGGTTGCGCAGGCGCTCGTCGCGGCGGTCACGGCGATCACGGGCATCGAAGGCGTGCTGACGCCCGTCTCGAATGAAGGCTGCGGCACGGAAGCGCTCGGACAGCGGCTGCGCGAAGCCGTGGGCGCGGGGCCCGCGGTGCTGTTCGTCGATCTCCCCGGCGGCTCGTGCTTCACGAGCTCCGCGCGCTACGCCAAACAGGGGGGAGGGGGGGCGGACCTCGCCGTCGTGACCGGCGTCAACCTCGCCATGCTGCTCGATTTCGTCTTCCATCGCGACGTCCCGCCGGCGGAAGCCGCGCGTCGAGCCGTCGATGCCGGCGCCAAGGCCATCCGCGTCGCGTCGTCATGAGCCTCGCGCTGTACCGCATCGACGATCGCCTGATCCACGGCCAGGTCGTCGTGGGGTGGGGGCAGCCCCTCGACGTCGCGTTCATCGTGCTCGTGGATGACGAGGTGAGCAGCAGCGAGTGGGAGCAGGACCTCTACCGGATGGGCGTCCCGCCGCAGATCGAAGTGATCTTTGCGTCGGTCGAACAGGCGGCGGCGCGGCTGCCCGGCTGGGAGGCGGACCCGCGCGTCGGGATCCTGCTCGTGGGCGATATCGACACCGCCGTGGCGCTCGCCGCGCGCGTGCCGCAGCTGAAGCGATTCAACGTGGGTGGTGTGCACCACCGCACCGGCCGGAAAGAGCGGCTCCGCTTTGTGTACCTGACCGATGACGAGGCGGCGAAGCTGCGCCAGCTCGCGGCGCGCGGCGTCGATGTGACCGCCCAGGACGTGCCGACGGCGCGCGCCGTCCCCGTCACGGAGTTCACATGAACCTCCCCCTCGAGCTCCTGATCGCGCTCCTGGTGTGGGGCACGTTCGTCGGCGTGGATCTCGTCAGCCTGCCGCAGATGATGATCGCGCGCCCGCTCGTGGCCGGCACGGTCGCCGGCGCGATTCTGGGCGACATCCCGACGGGCCTCAAGCTCGGCGTCGTCTTCGAGCTGCTGCAGTACGACATCCTGCCGGTGGGTGCGGTGCGCTACCCCGAGTACGGGCCGGCGACCGTCGCCGCGGTCGCCACGGCGCACGCATCGGCCGGTGTGCTGGGACTGGGTCTCGGCGCGCTCGTGGGACTCGTCACGGGGCTGGTCGGCGGCGTCACGATCAATCTGCTCCGGCGCGTGAACTCCCGGATCATTCACGCCGCCGCGGCGCAGCTCGAGACGGGAGATCCGAGCGTCCTGGTGCGCGTGCACGTCGGCGGAATCCTGCGGGACGCCCTCCGCGCCGCCCTGGTGACCGTGGTGGGACTCACGCTGGCCTGGCTGGCGCGGCCGCTGCTCGGCAGCGCGCTCACGGTTCGCGGTGCCATGCTGCTCGCCGTGGCCGCCGTCGGGGCCGCGTTGGCCGCGGGCGCCGCAGGGACGCTGCGACTCGTGGGCCGCGGGCCGAACCTCGCGTGGTTCGCGGCCGGCCTCGGCGGCGGAATTGCGGCGACACTATGGCTGCGATGACTCCTCCCGCCCGGCCGCGTCTCGCCCGCGCGTTGCTGCGGCTGTTCGCCGTGCAGGGCTCGTACAATTACGAGCGCATGCTTGGCCTGGGCGTCGGCGTCGCCGAAGAGCCACTGCTGCGCGAGCTCGGCGACGGCAAGTATCGTCCCGCGGTGGCGCGTGCCGGGCACTTCTTTAATGCCCATCCGTATCTCATCGGTCTCGCGGTCGGCGCCGCCGCCCGTGCCGAGTACGAAGGCGCCGCCCCCGATCAGGTCGAACGGCTGCGCGAAGCGCTCTGCGGCCCGCTCGGGTCGCTCGGGGATCGTCTGGTCTGGGCGGGCGGGCTGCCGTTCCTGTCGGGGTTGGCCCTCGCGGGCGTCGCACTCGGTGCCGGCTGGATTGCGGTGGGCAGCTTCCTGGTCGTCTTCAACATCGGTCATGTGGCGCTGCGGTGGTGGGCGTTGAAGGCGGGTTGGACGCACGGGAGGCGCGTCAGCGTGGCCCTGCATCATCCCGCATTGCAGAAGGCGGGTGCGGTGCTCGGCCCGGCGATGGCCGTCGCGGTCGGTGCGGCGCTCCCGCTGACGGCCGCGTTTCTGTCAGGACCGTTCGACTCATGGGCCCGCGTCGCGCTCGCGGTCGTGGCCCCGCTCGGCTTTCTGGCGCTGCGGCTCCGCGGCGATCGTCTCAATGGACTCAGGCTCTCGCTCGCGCTGGCCGCCCTCGCCCTCGTCGCGGGGGTGATATGGCAGTGATCGAACGCGACGCGCTCATCGTGAATCCGCTCGGCATGCACGTTCGGCCGGGGGCCGAGTTCGTGAAGGTGGCGAACAAGTTCACGGCGGCCGTCGAAGTGCACAAAGACGGCGCCGTCGTCAACGGCAAGAGCATCCTCGGCATGATGACCCTGGCGGCGGAGTGCGGCTCGTCGATTCGGATCAAGACCGACGGCGAAGACGCGGCGCAGGCCATGGCGGCGCTGCTCGAGCTGGTCGCCGCCGGCTTCCACGAGATGCACCTGAAGCCCCAGGCGAAGGAAAAGGAAGACGCGTGAGCGCTTCCGACCGCTTGCTCAAGGGGATCGGCGTCTCGCCGGGCATCGCGATAGGACCGACCGTGACCGTGCGCTGGGCCCTGCCGGAGGTCCCGCATCGCGTGGTGCCACGGACGCAGGTCGAGAAGGAAATTCGCCGCCTCCGTGCCGCGCTCAAGGACGTGCGAGGCCAGCTCAGCGAGCTGCGGGTCCGGGCTGAAGACCGCGCCGGGGCAGACGAGGCCCGGATTTTCGATGCGCAGATGCTGATGCTGGAGGACAAGGAGTTCATCGGCGGCGTCGCCGAGCTGATTCGCGAAAACCACTTCACCGCCGAAAAGGCGTTCGAGTTCAAGACGCTCGAGGTGCGCGATCTCTGGACCGCGGCCGGTAATCCCCTCCTCAAGGAGCGCCTCGCCGATCTGACCGGCGTGGCCATTCGCGTCATCCAGCACCTCATGCACAAGAGCGGCGGCGCGGACGTGTGGGAAAGCCTGCGGGAACCGTCGATTCTCGTCGCCCGCGAGCTGTCACCCGGACTGACCGTGCAGCTCGACCGCAGCCACGTGGTCGGCCTGATCAGCGAAGAAGGGACCCGCACGTCGCACGCCGCCATCCTCGCGCATTCCATCGGCATTCCGGCGATCTTCGGCCTGCGCGGCGCCGTGGCGCGCATTCGGCAGGGAAGCAAAGCCATCCTCGACGGCACGCGGGGCACGGTGCTGCTCGACCCGACGCCGGCAGAGATCGAGGAGGCGCAGCGGACGGACACCCGGCGTCGCGAGCTGGCCACGCATCTCGAAGAAGCGGTCGCCCAGGAGTCCGTGACCGTCGACGGCGTCCATATTGCGCTGCGTGGCAACGTGGATCTTCCCGACGAGGTCACGGCGGCGGTGGCCCATGGGGCCGAAGGCGTCGGGCTGCTGCGGACCGAGTTCCTGATCACGGGGCACCACGATCTTCCAACCGAGGACGAGCAGGCGAAATACTTCCGGCACGTGGGCGAGGCATTCGCGGGGCATCCCGTCGTCATCCGGACCTACGATCTCGGCGGCGACAAGTTCCCCGCGCCATTCCGCAGCCCCGCCGAGGCGAATCCCTTCCTGGGCTGGCGCGCGATCCGGGTCTGTCTCGACGAGCCGGAGATGTTCCGGACACAAATCCGCGCCGTGCTGCGGGCCGCCGTCACGGCGAACCTGCATCTCATGATTCCACTCGTGACGCGGCTCGACGAGGTCGAGCGCACCCGGGAGATGATGCACGAGGAGGCCGCTCGCCTCGAAAAGAGCGGCATCCCCGCAGTCAAGACGGTGCCCCTCGGCGTCATGGTCGAGACGCCGGCCGCCGCCGTGATGGCGGACCGGCTCGCCGAGGTGAGCGACTTTCTCAGTGTGGGGACCAACGATCTCACGCAGTACACGCTGGTCGTCGATCGCGGGAATGCCCGTCTCGCGGACCGTTTCACGCCGCATGATCCGAGCGTCCTGCGCCTGCTCAAACGCGTTGCAGAAGCGGCGCGCGCCGCTGGCAAACCGGCCAGCGTGTGTGGCGAGATGGCCTCGGAACCCCTCTCGGCATTCCTCTTGCTAGGGCTGGGCTACGACACACTGTCGGTCGGGCCGCCGGCCTTGCCGTTCATCAAATGGTTGATCCGGCAGGTGACCACCGCCCAGGCGCGGGCCGCGGCGGACGCCGCGCTTGCCGCACGCTCTGCGGCGCTTGCGCTCGACATCTTGCGATTTGCACTCGCGGAAGCGGTGGATCTCACGCTGCTCGATCCAGATGCGCGGTTGCCCGCCGGACGGCGCTCCGGTAGCTTGAACCTTTAAGGACTCAAAAACATGCCAACTCATCGCCACGTCTTCACTTCCGAGTCGGTCACGGAAGGGCACCCCGACAAGATCGCCGATCAGATCTCCGACGCGGTGCTCGACGCCATTCTGGTCGAAGATCCGAATGCGCGGGTGGCCTGCGAAACGCTGGTCACGACCGGCATGGCCGTCATCGCCGGTGAGATCACGACATCGACCTACGTCCACATCCCGGACATCGTGCGCGGCACGATCACGTCGATCGGCTACACCGACGCCAATTTCGGGTTCGATGCCCAGACGTGCGCGGTCCTGACGACGATCGATCGCCAATCCACCGACATCGCCATGGGCGTGGACACGGGTGGGGCGGGCGATCAGGGCATGATGTTCGGCTACGCGACCGACGAGACGCCGTCGCTGATGCCCCTGCCGATCGTGCTCGCGCATCGCCTCGCGGAGCGGCTGGCCGCGGTGCGCAAAAGCGGTGAGCTGTCCTGGCTCCGGCCGGACGGGAAGACGCAGGTCAGCGTGCTGTACGAGGGCTCCAAGCCTGTGGGCATCGACACCGTCGTCGTGTCGGCTCAGCACTCGGACATGATCGACAACGCGCAGCTCCGGGCGGGGATTATCGCCCATGTGATCCGGCCGGTCGTGCGCGAGGCGGGCTTTGAGGTCAACGAGAAGCACGTACTGGTGAATCCCACGGGACGGTTCGTCGTGGGCGGGCCGCAGGGCGACGCCGGCCTCACCGGCCGCAAGATCATCGTCGACAGCTACGGTGGCATGGCGCGGCACGGGGGCGGCGCGTTCAGCGGCAAGGATCCGTCCAAGGTCGATCGCTCCGCCACGTACGCGATGCGGTGGGTGGCGAAGAACATCGTCGCGGCAGGTCTGGCAAAGCGGTGCGAGGCACAGGTCGCCTATGCGATCGGCGTCGCCGAGCCCGTGTCGGTCATGGTCGACACGTTCGGCACCGGCACCGTGCCTCAGGACGCCCTCGAATCGGCCGTGCGTGAGGTCTTTGATCTGACGCCTGCCGGCATCATCCAGGCGCTCAATCTGCGCAATCCGATCTATCGTCCCACCGCTGCCTACGGCCATTTCGGTCGCGCGCCCGAAAAGCGTCGCGTCGGAACGGGCGAAAACGGCGAGCGTGATGTGGAGCTATTCACCTGGGAGCACGTCGATCGCGTCGAAGAGCTGAAAGTCGCCGCCGAGCGGGCGTCCCGTACATCCCGGAAGGCCAATGTCTGAGACGGCGACCAAGGGCGGAGCAGGGGCGAAAGCCACCAACGACATCAAGGACATCCGGCTCGCCGACGAAGGGCGGCGGCGCACCGAGTGGGCCGAGCGGTCCATGCCGGTGTTGCGGCAGCTCCGCGAGCGGTTCACGCGGGAGCGGCCCCTCGCTGGGAAGCGGCTGGCCGCATGCCTGCACGTCACGACTGAGACGGCGAACCTCGCGGTCACCCTCCAGGCCGGTGGCGCCGACGTGGCGCTCTGCGCGTCCAATCCGCTCTCGACCCAGGACGACGTCGCCGCGCATCTCGTGAAGGACCACGGGATCAAGGTCTTCGCGATCAAAGGCGAGGATCACACGACGTACTACGAGCATATCCGTGCCGCGCTCGCGCATCGCGCCGACATCACGATGGACGACGGCGCCGATCTGGTCGGCGCGCTGCACATGATTGCCTTGAATCGCCTCGACGACCTGGCGCCGCCGGTGCGGAAATGGGTCGAGACGCTTTCCGTAGCCGACCGCAAGGCGCTGGTCGCCGGCGTGATCGGGTCGACGGAAGAGACCACGACCGGTGTGATTCGCCTCAAGGCGATGGCGAAGGACGGGGTGCTCCAGTTCCCCGTCATCGCGGTCAACGATTCACAAACGAAGCATCTGTTCGACAACCGCTACGGGACAGGCCAGTCCACGTTGGACGGGATCATCCGGGCTACCAACCTCCTGATTGCCGGGAGCACGGTGGTGGTGGCGGGGTATGGCTGGTGCGGCCGCGGATTCGCGCTGCGGGCGCGCGGCGCCGGCGCCAACGTGCTGGTGACCGAGATCGACCCGATGAAGGCGCTCGAGGCGCAGATGGAGGGGTATCGGGTCGTCACGATGGAAGCCGCGGCGCCGGTGGGCGATGTGTTTGTGACGCTGACCGGCAACGTCGAGGTCATCAGGTTGGAGCACATGCGTGCGATGAAGGACGGTGCCATTCTCGCGAACTCGGGTCACTTCAACGTGGAAATCGATCTCGACGGCCTGAAGAAAGCCGCCGAGGGTCCGAGAGCCGTGCGCGAGTTCGTCGAAGAATTTCGGATCGGCGGGAAGCGGCTGTTCGTGCTTGGAGACGGCCGCCTGATCAACCTGGCCGCCGCCGAGGGCCATCCGGCGAGCGTGATGGACATGTCGTTCGCGAACCAGGCGCTCGCCGCCGAGTTCGTCGTCGACAACGCCAAGAAACTGACGAAGGATGTGCACCGCATTCCGGTCGAGCTCGATCAGGAGATCGCGCGCCTCAAACTGCAGGCGATGGGCGTCACGATCGACATCCTCACCCCGGCACAGCGCAAGTATCTCGCCTCCTGGGATATGGGGACCTGATGGCCGGCTCGGGGGGAGCCCTGCTGCAGGTTCGGGTAGCTCACCTCGGGCTGGATCGCACGACCAACACGCCGGTCGTCATTCTGCAGGAAAACGACGGACAGCGGGTGCTGCCGATCTGGATCGGACCGGCGGAGGCCAGCGCGATCGCGATGGAGCTCGCCGGCGTCAAGTTCTCGCGTCCGCTGACGCACGATCTGCTGAAGCAGGTGATCGTCGGACTGGGCGCCGAGCTGCGGAAGGTGATCATCACCCAGGTGAAGGACAACACCTACTTCGCGGAGCTGCACATCTACCGTGGCGACACGGTCATCCAGATCGACGCGCGCCCGTCCGACTCGATCGCGCTGGCGCTGCGCCTCAAAGCGCCGATCCTGACGAGCGAGACGCTGCTCGAGCTGACCTCGGTCGACACGAGCGAGGGCACCATCCAGCCCGGCGGCACCGGTGCGGGAGGCTCTCCGCTCGACGCCGACACGCTGAAGTCGTACCTCCAGAACCTCGATCCTGAAGATTTCGGCAAGTTTACGCCGTAGCTGTCTGATCCTCTGGCTCGGCGCCTTCTCCACGCTGGCCGCGCAGCAACCGGTCAGCGTGAGCGGGCGCGTGCTGTTGGGGCGGGCACGCGACACGGTTCCGCTGGCGAACGCGATGGTCGTGATCCACCACGTGACCCGCGAGAACGCGGGGCCGGTCGACTCGATGCGCAGCGACGCCCGCGGCCGCTATCGCATCGAGTTGCGGAATCCCGACAGCAGCGGCGCCTACGTCGTCAGCGTCTGGTACGACAGCCTCGCCTACGTCTCCGCCCCGGTCATGGGCGGTGGCCGTCCCCTCGTGCATGTCGACGATATCATCGCGTTTGCGACCACGGTCGATGTGCCGCCGATTTACCTGGCGCGCCGGCTCGCGACCGTCGCGCGCCCGAGTGATGCCGGCACGCGCGAAGTCCTGGAGATCCTGGAGCTCGAGAACCGGGGTGGGACGACCCGGGTGACGCGGGACACGCTGCGCCCGACGTGGGCGGGACGCGTGCCGCAACGCACGGGACAGTTCCGCGGCGGCGAGGGCGACATCTCGGCTGAGGCGATGCGCTTTCGCAATGACAGCGTCCTCGTGTTCGCGCCGATCGCCCCCGGCCGGCCGAAGCAGCTCAGCTATGCCTACTCCGTGGCCGCCGGGACGCGGACGTTCGTGCTGCCGATCGATCAGCCCACCGCCGCCGTGAACCTGCTCGTCGAAGACACTACGGCGACGGTGCGGGCGCCACATCTCGAGTCGCGCGGCACGCAGGCGATCGAGGAGCGGCACTTCGCCGCGTACAGCGCCGGACCGCTTGTCCCGGGCGATCGCATCGAGATCGAGCTGCCGGCGGGAAAATTTCATCCGCAACAATTGCTCCCGTACGTCATCGCGGTGCTGGCGGCCGCCATGTTGGTCGCGCTGGTGTGGGCATTGCGCCGACGACCGGCATCGCCTAGACTCAGCGCGTAGTTCATTCGCGAACGGGGATACGGAAGCCGGTGCGAATCCGGCGCGGCCCCGCCACTGTAACGGGCAAGTTGTGATCGGCTCAATGCCACTGGGGTAACCCGGGAAGGCGAGCTGAATCGCCCGGAGCCAGGAGACGTCTTCGTTCGCGCCACCAGTCGGTTCCCTCGCGGGAGGGATGGTGCTTCGAAGGCTCTCGATTGCTGTACTCCTCGCTTTTGCATGCCACACGTCGGCACGTCGGCACGATCCGACGCCAGCCCGACGCATCGTCTCGCTTCTCCCCTCGTTCACCGAGCTGTTGTTCGCGATTGGTGCAGGCGACCGCGTCGTCGGGCGCACGCAGTGGTGCGACTATCCGCCCGCGGCACTGAGCGTTC
>DATLXS010000128.1:0-25540 GCA_035575675.1 Gemmatimonadales bacterium | reverse complement strand
CCGCTCGCCTGAAGCCCTGGCGGATGTAGGCGCCGGCGCGCTCTAACCCCGCCGAGCCAATGCCGCGGCCTTCCTGGCGATCGTCCGCCAAAAACTGGACGTCCCTGAGCACGCGGCGCGCCGCGGACGACAGCGTGTCCTGCTGCAGGCTCGCCAAACGAGTGGCCGCAAGGAGAAGCGGGATGAGCATGCGGTACTCTAGCTCGGGCGGCGGGGCATCGGAAGCGTGTTAAATTGGGGCCCCCATGGCTACATCGCAGGACTTTGCCGCGCTGTTTGAGCGTACCCTGGATCTGTTTCGCGATCCGGGGGCAAAAGGGGAGCAGAAGGCGCAATTCCGGACGTTGGCAGGTCTGCTGAAGAGCGAAGCGGTTACCATCGCAGTTCAGGATGGACGCCTGTGGGTGAATAGCGCGGTGGTCGATGGTGCCACGCTGCTGCAGCGGCTCGAATTTCACTCCGTGAAGGAAATCGCAATTTCGGCCGATCCCCCGCTCTCCGAGGTGTTCGAGCTGCTGCGCGTGCTCGCCGAGCAGCCAGGCGACGAAGACATCGCGTCGCGCCTGCGGGCGAGTGGAACGACCCGCGTGTCCGTCAGGATGCAGACATTTGTGTTCGGAACGCCCATCGCGCCTGTCAGCGCCCCACCGGCGCCGCACGTGCCCCCGCCCGCGCCCGCGTCCTCCAAGGAACCGACGCGTGACGAGGATATTCCGCAGATCCTTCGAGAAGCGGCCGCGCAAAACATTGGATTCTCTCCGGCGGCCGCCGCGACCCGTACCACGTCCGATCTGATCGCCCAGCTGCAGGAAAAACCTGACGGGCCCCATGTCGGTGAGCTGCTCGCCATCCTCGGCCGCCAGCTCGAGGCCGCCATGAAGGCGAACCGCACGACGCAGGCGCTGATGATTGTCGCGGGGATCGTCCGCGCCGAGCAGCAAGTGAGCGACGCGTCGCGGCGGCGGCAGTATTCGATCGCGCTCAAGCGGATGTACAACAAGGCGCTGCTCGAGGCTATCGCCGAGGTGGCGAATCATCCGACCGACCGGGAGGACTCGCTGCTGGTGCTGCGCAGGGCAGGGGAGGACGGCGTCGAGGTCTTGCTCGATCTGCTCGTGGCCGCGCCGACCATCGAGGAGCGGCGCGGGATTTTCATGGCGCTCACCGGAATGAAGGAAGGGACCGATCAGCTCGTACACATGCTGGGGCACCACCAATGGTTCGTCGTGCGCAATGTGGCGGAGCTCGCCGGCGAGCTGGTGCTCGAGGAAGCCGTGCCTGCCCTGGCGCAGCAGCTCGAGCACGACGACGAACGGGTCCGCAAGGCCGTCGCGCTGGCGTTGGCGAAGATCGGATCGAGCGCGGCGGCCGAGCCGCTCCGCCGGGCGCTGCGCGACAAGTCGCCCGAAGTCCGGATCCAGGCCGCGCTCGGCGTGGGCGGCCGCAAGTCCGCCGCTCTCGCGATGCCGCTCGTCGTTGCGATGGAGGAGGAGACGGACGAAGCAGTGGAACGCGAGCTGATTCTCGCGCTGGGCCGGATCGGCAGCACCGCGGCGGTGCAGGCGCTCATCAAGTTTGCGCAGCCGGGGGGCCGGTTGTTCGGGAGAAGGCCGGCGGCGTTGCGCGCGACGGCGGTGGAGGCGCTCCGGCTCGCGGCGACACCCGCGGCGATCGGCACACTCGAAGGTCTCACCGACGACGGCGACAAACAGGTGCGGGCGGCGGCCCAGTCTGCACTTTCGGACCTGAAGCGTAAGTAGTTGCATTTCGCCCGAAAAACCGCATAACGCAACGTCAAATTACCAGCCAGCAGCACGGACCGATTCTACACCGAGTCGATCTCGTATGTAACACCCCAATAATTACTTACGGCCGCTCGGCCCCGCTCGGTGCGGTTCTTGCCCCTACGCTGGGTGCTGTTCGTGTACCCAACGACCTCTCGGTCAGGAGAGATCATGAAAAGCGTCCGTGTAATTTTCGCCCTCGTTGCGCTGTCGGCGCTGCCGTTGATGGCGGCCGCCGCGCAGGGCAACAGTGCGGGCAACAGCCAAAAGTGCAAGAACGCGGTCCAGGCTGCGCGTGCTACGGCCGGTCAACGCGTTCCTGCTGGGCAAGCCAAGAAGGACTGCCCGGATCCGGTGCCGCCTCCGGCGCCGCCTCCTCCGCCGCCTCCTCCTCCGGCTCCTTTGCCGCCGCCGCCGCCTCCTCCTCCGGCTCCCGTGCCGCCGCCACCACCGCCGCCTCCGGCTCCGGTGCCGCCGCCGCCGCCTCCTCCTCCGGCTCCGGTGCCGCCTCCGCCGCCGCCGCCGCCCCCCAGCAGCCCGCCCGTTGGGCCGCATGAGGCGCGAGGGATCGTGTTCGAGGACCTGAATGGCGACGGCGTACGCGATCCGTTCGCCGGTGAGATGGGTCTAGCCGGGTGGGGTCTCGAGCTGTGGTGGAACGGCCAGGTCCTGGCATCGACGACGACGGATGCCGACGGCAACTTCGCCTTCTCGGGTCTCGGCAACTCGACGTACAGCGTGTGCGTCGTGGCGCAGGGTGGCTACACGCAGACCTTGCCCGTCGGCGGCTCAGGCTGCGGCGGTAGCGGTTACACCTTCACGTTCAACAGTGTGTTCATGACGTGGTCGGTGAACAATTTCGGCATGATGCTGCAATAGGTTTGTCGTAAACTCCTGACCAAACGCAGGGCCCCGGGCAGTTCGCCGGGGCCCTGTCTGTCTATTGCGGAATGAAGTCGATGCCCGGCGCGAGCCGGCGCGCGAACTCCGCCAGCAGGTCGGCGGCGCGGTCGAGATCCTCGAGTGCCACCATTTCATTCGGGCTGTGCATGTAGCGGTTGGGCACGCTCACGAGCCCCGTCGGGATGCCGCGCATCGCGTTGTAAATCGCATCCGCGTCGGTACCGGTGTCGCGGGGCGCCGCCTGGATCGTGTACGGGATCTTGGCCTGCTCGGCGCAGTCCACCAGCAGATCGAACACGACGGCGCTCACGGACGACCCACGGCTGAGGACCACACCACCCCCCAGCTTGTGGTCGCCCGTGTGCTTTTTGTCGGCGCCGGGATAGTCGGTCGCGTGCGTGACGTCCACCACGACGGCGACGTCGGGCTCGATGCCGACCGCGCTCGTGCGAGCGCCGCTTCCGGTCCACGCGATCTCCTCGCGGGTCGAGGCAACGGAGAACACGGCGGCGTGCTTGGGCCGCGCAGTGGCCAGCCGGCGCATGGCCTCCGCCGCGACGAATGCGCCGATGCGGTTGTCGAGACTCCGCGAGACGATCCGGCCGTTGGGGTACTCCTCGACCCGACTATCCAGGACGCCCGGGTCGCCAATCCGGACTCGGGCGGCCGCCTCGTCATGGTTGGCCGCGCCGATATCGATCCACAAATCGATCACCTTCGTCACACGGTCCAGCTCTTCCTTCTTCAGTTGGTGGATCGCCTTCTTGCCCACCACGCCGTGCACCGGACCTTCGCGGCTCAGGATCAGCACGCGCTGCCCGACGAGTACCTGGGAGTCCCAGCCGCCGATCCCGCTGAAGTAGAGAAAGCCGTCTTCGTCGATGTGCGTGATCTGGAGGCCGATTTCGTCGATATGGCCGGCGAACATCACCCGCGGTTTGCCCTTGGGGTTCAGGACGGCCACGGAGTTGCCGTGCACGTCGGCGCGGACGTCGTCGGCGAAGCCTCCGACCTCCTTGCGCCAGACGCGCCCCGGTGCCTGCTCAAACCCCGACGGCCCCGCCGTGTCGAGCAGCTGCTTCAGGAATGCGACGGTCTTAATGGTCCCTCGCTGTCTTTATGATGTCGTAATGGTGTTCACTGTTTGCGCAGGCCCGTGCGGTAGAGCAAGACGCCCAGAATCGCAAACATGATGAGACCGACGATCGCCGACGTCGCGAACCAGCCCAACTGGTGATACAGCGGCACGGCCTCGGCGAGCCAATCGGCGGCTTTCCCGCGCGTGCTTCCCCAACCCGCGATCGCGGCGACCGCGATGCCGCAGATGGCGCCGCCCGCGATCAAGCCGCTTGCGAACAACACGCCCGGACCCGACTCGATCTCAGCCAACGAGCGGTTGTCCGATTGAACGCGCCGCTCGACGAGCCAGCGGACGACGCCTCCCGCGAACATTCCCGCCGACGTGGTGATCGGCAGGTACACGCCGACGGCCACCGGCAGCGAAGACACGCCCATCAGCTCGATGGCCATCGTGAGAAAGACGCCGATGAGCACGAGTCCCCAGGGCAGTTTGTGCGTCAGGATGCCGTCGGTGATCAGCGCCATCAGCGTCGCCTTCGGCGAATCGAGACGTTTCAGCTCATGGCCGCGGTATTCGCGAATGCGGCCGCCGATGCCGGGATCCACGACGTAGCGGATGTCGTGCGCCGCCGGATCGACGAGGTACTTGCCGGGAGGCACGCCCTGCGTCTCCACGTAGACGCGAATCACCTGATAGCTGCCGTGATCGATCGAGTCCGTGCCCCCGATGCCGAAATGCGACATCGTTTCGGTGTGCACGACGACGTTGCCGTCGGGGCTCTTGCCGCTCGCCGGAGCGACAAAGCCGGCGCGTGTCTCGGGGACCTGGTAGCTGTAGGCGTTATTGAGGAACGTGAGGGTCCACCCCACGGCCAGCGCCGACCCGATCGCCCCGATGAGAATCGCGATCTGCTGGCGCTTGGGCGTCGCACCGACCAGGAAGCCGGTCTTCAGGTCCTGCGACGTGTTGCCGCCATTCGCGACTGCCACGGCGATCACGCACGCAATCGAGATGGCGCGCACACGGTCGTCGATCTGGTTCCAGCCGAGCAGCAGGAAGATGAACGAGATCGCGATCAGGGCGGCGATGGTCATCCCGGAGATCGGGTTCGCCGAGCTCCCGACCTGGCCACAGATGCGGGACGACACCGTGGTGAAGAAGAACCCGAAGATGATGATCAGGATGCCACCCAGGAGGTTCACGCCGATCCCCGGGATCAGCGCAATCGCAATGGCGAGCAGGATCGAGCCGAAGACGGTGACGCTGATGGGCAGGTCGTCGTCCGTGCGCAGTTTCGCCGCGAGCGCCTGGCCGAGCCGGCTCGCGCGCATGTCGGCGAACCCCGCGCGGAAGGCGGCGACGATCGTCGGCAGCGAGCGCGCCAGCGCGATGATGCCGGCGCTGGCCACCGCTCCCGCGCCGATGTAAAACACGAACGCCGCCCGGATCTCGCCCGCCGACATGTCGCGGATCAGCTTGGTCGTGCCGAACATCGGCTCGTTCATCGCGCCGCCGAACAGCTTGATGGCCGGCATCAGCACGACGTAGGCGAGACACCCCCCCGCGAACAGATAGCCGGCGATCCGTGGCCCGATGATGTACCCGACGCCGATCAGCTCCGGACTCGCCTCGACGCGCACCTCGGCGCCCTGGTAGGAGCGGATCACCCTGCCCGGGTACTCCTGCCACAGCTTCAACGCCGTCATCAGGAACTTGTAAAGAAACGCGATGCCGAACGCCTGAAAGACCGTCTTGGCATGGATGCCGCCCCGCTCCCCGGCGATGAGCACCTCGGCGCACGCCGTGCCTTCGGGGTAGGGGAGGTTGCCGTGCTCTTTCACGATCAGCGCGCGGCGCAGCGGAATCATCATCAACACGCCCATCAGCCCGCCGGCGATCGCCAGAATGGTGACGCGGCCGATGTCGAGGTCGTACCCCATCAACAGAATCGCCGGAATCGTAAACACGACCCCGGCGGAGACCGAATCCGCCGCCGAGCCGGTCGTCTGCACGATGTTGTTTTCGAGGATGGTCGAGCGGCCGAGCCAGCGGAAGATCGTAATCGACAGTACGGCAATGGGAATCGATGCGCTGACCGTGAGCCCGATCTTGAGCGCCAGGTACACGTTCGACGCGCCGAAAATGAGCCCCAGCACCACGCCGAGCACGATGGCGCGGAGGGTCAGCTCGGCAGGTGCCTGTGTCGCCGGGATGTAGGGCTGATGGGGCGCGGGCGTGCTCGTCATACGCGGCAGAATCTGGCCCCACAATGGCGCACGTGTCCAGCCGCGAACCCCGCGGCCGCACGCGAACCTTGGGCATGGCCTCAGGGTATGCTGGTTTGCTGATGACGGAACCCACCGAACCGGTTCTGCTTGACCTGCGCGCTGCGCTGGCTGGCACGTATGACATCGAGGCGCCGCTTGGACGGGGCGGCATGTCGTTCGTGTATCTGGCGCGCGAGCGGCGGCTGGACCGGCGCGTGGCGATCAAGGTGCTGCTTCCCGAACTCGCGGTCGACGACGCCTACCGCCGGCTGTTTCTGCATGAAGCGCGCACCGTGGCCGCGCTGACCCACCCGAACATCGTCCCCATCCATGCGGTGGGCGAAGTCGGCGACTTCGTGTTCTTCGCGATGGCATACGTCGCGGGAGACACGCTCGCCCAGCGCGTCGCGACCGTCGGACCGCTCGATCCCCATCGGGCGGCCCGGTTGATCTGCGATATCGGCGAGGCCCTGGGCTTCGCGCACGCGCGCGGCGTGGTGCACCGGGACGTCAAGCCCGACAACATTCTGATCGATGCGGCCACCGGCCGGGCGCTGCTCACCGACTTCGGCATTGCCCATGCGAGTCCCGCCACGGCCGCGCGCCTCGGTCGCCCCGCGGCGCCGCGCGGGCGCGTCGTGGGAACGGCGGCGTTCATCAGCCCCGAGCAGGCGCGAGGGGATGCGGTCGACGCGCGCAGCGACCTCTACTCACTCGGCGTCGTCGGCTTTTACATGCTCTCGGGGCAACTCCCCTTCAACTCGGCGACGGACGCAGGGTTCCTCGCGCAGCACATCGCCGAGCCGGCGCCTCCGCTCGCCACGGTCGTCCCGTTGGTGCCCCCGCGCGTGGCGCAGATCGTCGATCGCTGCCTCGCGAAGGAGGCGTGGGCGCGGTTCGCCGACGCGCCGAGCCTGGTACGGGCGCTCGCGGATGCCGTGGAGCCCCCGCTGGTGCCGCTTGCGGTGCGCGCGTTCCTGGTGCGCAGCAGGCACCTCGAGGGGCCCGCGCTGATGCACGCTTTCATGACCGGCGCGATGCTGTTGCCCGCGACGATCGCGGCCTGGCTGTCCGCGACCACCGCCACGGTGCGCGGGGTCGCAACAGCCGCCCTGGTCGTCGCGCTGATCGTGCCGGCCGTCGTCGCGATCTCGCGGGTGCGGCGTTTGCTCGACGCGGGGCAGAATCGGGGCGATCTGGTTGCGGCGCTCGCCGCGCGGCAGGCTCGGCGCCGCGAGGAGCTGGTCTTCGCCTATGGTCCGCGCGCCGTGGGTCTCGAGCGCGCCATCGCGTGGCTCGCCCGTGTCTCCATCCTCGTTGCCGGAGCCGCGGTCGCCGGCATGACCGACGCGATCACGGTGCCGCCCGATCTCGAGGCGCTGCTGCCCGCGATTGCCGTGGTGGGCGGCGTGACCGCGCTGCTGACGGCGACGGTGGCGCGCGCCCGCACCGAACAACGCACCGACCCGCGTGGAGAGCGGCGCCTGCGATTCTGGCGCGGGGCCCCGGGCCGCTGGCTGTTCCGGATCGCGGGGGTCGGGCTCACGCAGACCAGTCCCATCGTCACGATTCTCGGCAGCTCGGAAACGCCCGCCTGAGCCGGAGGGCGAGCGTTAGAATAGGGTCATGACGCATCCCCCCGCTGACCGCCTGTTTCTCGATTTTCAGGCGGCGGTCGCCGGCCGCTACTCCCTGGAGCGTGAGCTCGGGCGCGGCGGCATGGGAGTCGTCTACCTCGCGCGCGAGGTGCGGCTGGACCGTCCAGTGGCGATCAAGCTGCTGCCGCCGACGAAGGCCTCGGACCCCAAACTCCGGGAGCGATTCCTGCGCGAGGCGCGCACGGCCGCAAAGCTCTCGCACCCCAACGTCATTCCGATTCACGCGGTCGAAGAGATCGGCGAATTCGTGTTCTTCGCGATGGCGTACGTCGAAGGCGAGACGCTCACCGAGCGAGTCCGTCGCCGGGGACCCCTTGCGCCGTCCGAGGCCGCGCGCGTGCTGCGCGACGTCGCCTGGGCGCTCGCGTACGCGCACGGGCAGGGGGTCATTCATCGCGACGTGAAGCCGGACAACATTCTCCTCGAAGCGTCGGGCCGCGTGCTGGTCGCCGATTTCGGAATTGCGGGCGTCGTCGCCGGAGCCGGCGCGCTCGCGGGCGGCGAAGTGATCGGCACGCCGGAGTTCATGAGTCCCGAGCAGGCGCTGGGCGAGGCCACCGACGGGCGCAGCGATCTCTACTCCCTCGGCATCGTCGGCTACTTCATCCTTTCCGGGTCGTTGCCATTCGAGGGCGAGAAAGCGACGGAGGTGCTGGCGAAGCAGGTCACCGAGCTTGCGCCGGCGCTGGGGCGGATCGCACCCGCCGTGCCGCGGCGCCTCGCCCAGGCGATCGATCGCTGCCTGTCCAAGGATCGCGCCGACCGGCCGGACGGAACGGCCGCGCTCGCGGAGCAGCTGGGCGAGGCGCTGGAGCAGCGCCGCGACGTGCCGGCGCCGCTGCGCGTGTTCGTAAAGGGGAGTCGCTCGACGGGTCTCGGCCTGGCCCTGCTCTACCTGTATGGCGTGTTCGTTGTCAGCTTCGGCTTAGGCGCGCTGACGGGCCCAAATATCGGCCTTCTCGCCGGGGCAGGGCTGCTGGTCGCCGGGCCGCTGTGGCTGCTCGGCTGGCAGGCGCGGCGCGTCACGCGCCTGGGCTACGGGCAGCAGGATGTCGATTACGCGTTTCAAGTCGAGCTCGAGCGGAGCCGCGAAGAGCGCGCGTTTGAATACGGGGCGGTCGCGCCGCGCGGCGAGGTCGTGACACGCGGGGTCGCGCTGGTCGGGCTGTTTTTCGGTTTCATGAGCATGAGCCTCGGCTCAGGCTTTCTGTCGGCCCTGGGCGGGATCCTGTTCTCGATCGGGGGCGTCGCGGGAATCATCGCGGTCATGCGCGCGGGGCGGCGCGCCGACGTGGGGGGAAAACTCTGGCACAAGTTCTGGAAGAGCCGGTTCGGCGGCTGGATCCTTCGCCAGGCGAGCCGGTTCGGCGGCAAAGACGCCATTGCCGCGAGCGGAACGCACCGACCCACCGAGCTCGCCATCGGCATGGCAGCCGAGCAGCTCTACGAAGGCCTCCCCCGCGAAACGCGACGTCAGCTGCGCGATTTGCCCGATGTCGTGCACCGCCTCGAGCGTGACGCCCAGCGCATGCGCAGCCGGCTCGACGAGCTGCAGGACGCGCTCGCCAACGTCGAACGCGATGCCACCGATCCCGCGGTCGCTCAGCGGCACGATCGGATCGTCGCCGATCTCACCGCGGAGCGGGGCGCGGTGGAGCAGCGGCTGGCGGATGCCGTCGCGGCACTCGAGACGATTCGCCTGAATCTGCTGCGGCTGCATGCGGGGACCGGAACGGTACACAGTTTGACGACGGACCTGGGGCTCGCGCGCGACCTCACGCGCGACATCAGCGCGCAGGTGGAAGGCTACCGCGAGATCGAGAAGGAACTCTAGTCGCGCAGGCGCTGGAGCCGCTCTACTGCCTGCTCCAGCATGTCATCCGTCTTACAAAACGCGAACCGCACGTACTTCCGGCCGAGCTCGGGCCGCGAGTAGAAGCTCGAGCCCGGCACGGGCGCGACGCCGTGCTCGGCCGTCAGCCACCGGGCGAACTCGTCGTCGGGGAGATCTGAGACACCCGAGAAGTCGCCCATGACGTAGTAGGCGCCCTGCGGCGGTCGGCACTTGATTCCCGCGTTGACCAGGCCGGCGCAGAGAATATCGCGCCGCCGCCGATACTCCCGCGCCAACCCCTCGTAGTAATCGTCGCCGAGTGTTTCGAGCGCCACGGCGACCGCTTCCTGCAGCGGCGCGGGTGCGCCCACGGTGAGAAAGTCGTGCACCTTGCGGATCGCGTCGGTGACATCGGGGGGCGCGACGATCGTGCCGATGCGCCAGCCGGTGATGCTGAAGGTCTTCGAGGCGCCGCTGATCGTGATCGTGCGATCGGCCATCCCCGGCAGCGTCGCGATCGGAATGTGCTCGCCCTCATAGTAGATGTGCTCGTAGATCTCGTCGGTCACGGCAAACGCGTCATGGCGCTGGCACAGCTCGGCGATCGCCTCGAGCTCGGCCCGAGACAGGACGCGGCCGGTCGGATTATTGGGCGTGCAGACGATGATGGCGCGCGTCTTGGCGCTGAAGGCCCCGGCCAGGCGCTCGAGGTCGATGGGCCCTTCGGCGGGCATCGGAACGAAGACCGGCTTTGCGTCGCAGAGGATCGCGTCGGGCCCGTAGTTCTCGTAAAACGGCTCGAAAATGACCACTTCGTCGCCGGGATCGACGATCCCAAGTAGTGATGCCGCCATTGCTTCGGTCGCTCCGCAGGTCACTGTGACCTGCGTCATTGGATTGATGGCCAGGCGGTACCAATCTTGGTACTTCGCGGCCAACGCGTTCCGAAGCCGGGCAGCACCCCAGGTGATGGCGTACTGGTTGACGTCATCACGGATCGCGCGGGCCGCGGCGTCTTTTAGGACGTCGGGACAAGGGAAGTTCGGGAAGCCCTGGGCCAGGTTGATGGCCCCGTGCTCGTTGGCGAGGCGGGTCATCCCACGAATCACCGATTCAGTGAAGCCGTGTGTGCGGCGTGCAGTGCGCATAACCGCAAAAGATACCGCCTTGCCCCGTTGTCTGGACGGAGGCCAATTCGCAGGCTGTGAAGTCCCGACAAGAGCCGTTGTTCGTCCGGTTTTTCAAGGTCCGCGCACTCCTTGCGTTGGGCCTTCTTTTCGCGACTGCTACCTGCCGGGACGGGATGGACCCGGGTCTGCACTACGCCCGCGTCGCGGTCGCGCCGATCTTCCCCTCGTATTCCGGGCTCGCGTCATTCGGCCTCGCCATCGACCGGGTCCGATTCGTGGTCGTCCGGCCCGTCGCCGACACCGTCGCCGACACGACGGTCGCTCTGCCGCCCGACGCCCGGGAGCTCGATCTCGACCTCCGCGTTCCGATCGTCACCTCGCCGGAAACGGTGTTGGTCTCGATTGTGGCGCTCTCGGGAGTCGTGCCCCTGTTTCAGGGCACCGCTCCCGTCGAAGTCTCCGCCGGGCTCGCGTCGGCGCCGACCGAAATCCCGGTCGCGACGTACGTGGGACCGGGAGCCGGGCTCGACAGCATCGCGATCTCGCCGCGCACCCCCTTCATCTATTTCGGCGATTCGCTGCGCCTTCGGGTCCAGGCGTTCCAGGGCGGCACGGTGGTGCCGCAGTTTTATGTCTCATGGAGCACCAGCGATTCAAGCGTAGCCCACATCAACAGCCTGGGATCGCTGCGCGCGCCCGCGTCGCGGACCAACGTCTGGGTCATCGCCCATACCCCCGGCGGCAGTAAGGACTCGGTGACGGCGACGTTCCAACCCGTTCCATCGCAGCTGGTCCTCGTCGCCGGCGGCAGTCAGAGCGGCATCATCGGCCAGCCGCTCATCATCCCACTCCAGGTTGAGGTTCGCGCGGCCGACAATTTCCCCGTGGCGGGGGCAGTCGTGCGCTTCCGTGGGCCGACCGGCGGCGCACCCGCTGATACGACCGTGACCGCCGACAGCCTGGGGCACGCGAGCGTTTCTGGCGTGCTTGGCTCGGCGCTCGGCGCCCAATCGTTCCAGATCACATTGCCCGCGTTCCCGAGCGTCCCCGCGTTGAATGTGAGCGCCAACGCGACGTCGGGCGCGATTTCCCCGACGCAGTCCGTCATCACGGTATCGAGCGGGACGGTGCAGTCGGGCAGCACGGTCACGCTCACCCTGCAGGGGAAGGACGGCGCCGGGAACAACATGACCGCGGGCGGCGCGACGGTCGTCTTCGGTGTGACCGGCGGATCGAGCACCGGCACGATTGCGCCGGCGCCGGCGACCGACAACGGCAACGGCACCTACACGGCGACGTTCACCGGCGTTCTTGCCGGAACGGCGACGACGGTCGGCGCGACGATCAACTCGGCGCCGGTCGCTTCGACGCCGCCGACGGTCGCCGTGACACCGGGCGTGATCTCGGCCGCCACATCGGTCATCACCGTGTCCAACGACACGATCGGCTCGGGCGGCACGGCGACGCTGACGCTGCAAGCGCGCGATGCCGCGGGTAACGCGTTGACGGCGGGCGGGTCGACGGTCGCGTTCACGGTGACTGGCGGCACGAGCGGCGGCAGCGTCGGTCCGACGACGGACCACGCCAACGGCACGTACACGGCGATCTTCACGGCCGTTGCCGCCGGCACCAAGACGACGGTGCACGCGACGATCGGCGCCGGCGCGGTGACTTCGACGCTGCCTACGATCACTGTGACCGCCGGTGCGGCGTCACCAGTAACCTCCGTGCTCACGGTCGGTGCCGACACCATCGCGTCGGGCGCCGTCGTCAAACTGCGCTTGCAGGCGAAGGACGCGTCGGGAAACAATCTGACCGCCGGCGGCGCAACGGTTGTCTTCTCCCACGCCGGCGGTGTAAGTACCGGCTCGATCAGCGCGAGCGCTGACAGCGGCAACGGCGTCTACACGGCGACGTTCACCGCAATCCTAGCCGGAACTCAGACGACCATCGGGGCGACGATCGGCGGCAGTCCGGTCACGACCCCGCTGCCGACCGTCGCCGTCATACCGGGCGCGATTTCGCCGGTCACGTCGGTCTTGACCACATCGACCGACACGATCGCGTCGGGCGCCATTGTCACATTGCGGCTGCGCGCGAAGGATGCCGCCGGAAACCTGCTGACGATCGGCGGCGACGTGGTGGTGTTCAGTGCGTCCGGCGGGAGCAGCAGCGGATCGATCGGCACGAGCGCGGACAGCGGCAACGGCGTCTACACGGCCAGCTTCACCGGTCTTGCGGCCGGAACGGCGACGACGATCGGCGCCACCGTCAACGGCACTGCCGTCAGCAGCACTCCGCCGCTCGTGACCGTGAAGCCCGGCGCCGCCTCGCGTCTCGCGTTCACCGTGCAGCCGAGTCCTTCCTTCCTTGGCTCGGCGATCGCGCCGGCGGTGGAAGTCACCGCGCGCGACGTGTTCGGCAACACGACGCCGGCCTTCACCGGCTCGGTCACCATCGCGATCGGCACCAATCCCAGCTCAGGCCTGCTGACCGGCACGCTGTCTCACAACGCCGTGGCCGGTGTCGCGACATTCAACGATCTGCAGATCGATCAGCCCGGGGTCGGCTACACCCTGACCGCGTCGGCGGGCAGCCTCACCGGCACGAGTGCCGCGTTCGACATGCTCGCCGCTGCAGGCACGATCGCCTGGGCCAACGCGGCGGGCGGTAACTGGAGCAATCCGGCGAACTGGAATGGCGGCGTCATCCCCGGACCGGCCGACATTGCCCTGATCACGCTGCCCGGCACCTATACCGTGACGTTCGACGTCAGCGACACGATCGGTGGCCTGCAGCTCGGCGGTTCGAGCGGCACGCAGACCCTCGCGCTGTCGAACAAGACACTGGGGCTTGCGGCGGGCAGTCAGATCAACGCGAACGGCGTCGTCTCACTCGCGAGCTCGACGGTGAACGGACCGGGCACCGTCACCAACGCCGGTCAGGTGACGGCGCGCACGAGCGCGATCAACGCCGGATGGGTCAACCAGAGCGCCCTCTTCATCGAAGGCGGATCGGCGCTGAACGGCACCGTCTCGACCGGCGCCGCCTCGCTCATGCGAGTCCAGGGCAACAGCACTTTCGGCGCCGGCAATCTGACGATCGCCTCGGGATTCACGAACAATGGCACGATCACCCTCAACGACACACTCGGATCGTTCGGGGCACTCCTGCATGTCACGAGCGGGACGCTCACGAACGCGGCGGGTGCGCTCATCGACTCCCGAGTCGGCGCCAACGGCACGCGGACGCTCGACGCGCAGCTGAACAATCAGGGCACACTCGCCGTCAGCCAGCCGCTCGCGCTGACGAAGGCATCGGCCGTGCACAGCAACGGCGGCACGATCAACGTGAACGCCAAGCTGACGATCCAGCAGTCGGGCGTCAGCCCCAGCTTCACGACCACAGGGTCAATTCCGATCGGGACGGGCGACACGGTCGTGATCTCGGGCGGCACGTTCGCCTACAGCGGCGGAACGATCAGCGGCGGCGTGTTGAACATTTCGGGCGCCACGGTCAATGCAGCGCAGACCTTCTCGACGGCGACAACGGCGCTGAAACTGGCGACCGTCACGTGGGGCGGCACGGGTACGCTGACGATCGCGCCGAGCACGGGGCTGACGATTGGCACGACGACGATCAATGCAGCGCTGGTGAACCAGGCCACGCTCACGGTGACCGGCACCAGCAACCTGAACGGCGCAGTGACCAACGCCGCCGGCGCCACCTTGCGCGTGCAGGGCAACAACTCACTCGGCACCGGAAATCTGACCGTCGCCAACGGCTTCACGAACGACGGCACGATCGTCCTCACCGATACTTTGGGATCGTTCGGTGCGGTCTTCGCGGTCACGGCGGGAGCCCTCGATAACGCCGCCGGCGGGACGATCCTGTCCGACGTCGGGGCCGGCGGGACGCGGTCGTTGAACGCCGCGCTCAACAACCAGGGCACGCTGACGATCAATCACGCGCTGACGCTGAACAAGGCATCGGCCGCACATACGAACGCGGGGACGATCGGCGTCGGGGCGAAGTTCACGATTCTCCAGACCGGCACATCCCCGAGCTTCACCAACGCCGCGGCGATCAACATCGGCAGCGGGGATAGCGTTGCGGTCTCGGGCGGTGCGTTCGCGTACACCGCCGGCTCGATCGCCGGTCCGGGAACGATCACGTTCTCGAGCGGGTCCCTCACGCTGACGCAGAGCCTGAGCACCGCGACCGTTCCGTTCAGCCTCACCACCGAGACGGTGGGCGGAACGGGGACGCTCACCGTGGATCCCGGCACGGCGTTGCTCGTGAAATCGAGCACCATCAACGCGCCCGTCGCAAACCAGGGGCTGTTCGACGTCCACGGCACCAACAGCATCAACGCCGCGCTGACCAACGTCAGCGGGGCGACGCTGCGGATTCAGGGTGACAACTCGCTGGGCACCTCGAACCTGACGATCGCCTCGAGCTTCACGAACAATGGTGCGATTGTCCTGACGGACACGCTGGGCTCGTTCGGCGCGGTGCTGAACATGCCGAGCGGAACCCTCACCAACGCGGCCGGCGGCACGATCGACGCGCAGGTCGGCGCGGGCGGCACGCGCACGCTTGGCGCTGAGCTGAACAACCAGGGTACCGTGACGCTCGGCAAGGCGCTGACGATCAACCGGGCCGGCGCGGCACACGTGAACGGCGGCACGATCAACGTGAGCGGCGGCGACCTGACGCTGCAGCAGGGCGGTACGACGCCGAGCCTCACCACGAGCGGGACCATCGCGATCGGCGCGGCCCGGACCTTCCTCGTCAACGCCGGCACGCTGAACTACACCGGTGGCAGCATCGGGGGCAGCGGCACGCTGGCGATCTCGGGAGCGACGGTCGCGGCGTCTCAGGACTTCAGCACGGCGACGACCGGGCTGACGCTGACGACCGCGACGTGGGGCGGCAGCGGCAAGTTGACGGTAGCTGCCGCCACTCTGCTCAACCTGAAATCGAGCACGATCAACTCGCGGCTCGTCAACCAGGGCGCCCTCGACGTCCACGGGACCGGCGCGTTCAACGATTCAGTGACCAATGCGAGTGCGGCGACGCTGCGGCTCGTGGGTGACAACTCCCTCGGCACGGCGAACCTGACGGCGTTGAACGGCTTCAGCAACGACGGCACGATCGTGCTGACGGATACGCTCGGTTCGTTCGGCGCGGTGCTGCACGTGACGAACGGCACGCTGACCAACGCCGTTGCTGCGACGATTCGCGCCGATACGGGCGCAAGGGGGATCCGGACGCTCGACGCCCAGCTCGACAACGAAGGCACGCTGGCCGTGCGCCACACCACGACGCTCAGCAAGACGTCCGCGGCGCACGTGAACCGCGGCACCATCGACGTGAACGGCGGCAAGCTCACGATCCAGCAGTCGGGCACGACGCCGACCTTCAAGCAGCTCGGCACGCTCACGATCGCGAGCGGCGACACGGTCTTGGTCTCGAGTGGCTCGTTCGTCTACGACAGCGGCACGATCAGCGGCGGCCGGCTCGTACTCTCGGCCACGTCGGTCTCGGCGGCGCACGATTTCAGCACCGCGTCCGCGGCGCTCAGCATGACCAGCACGACCTGGAGCGGGACGGGCACGCTCACCGTGGCGACGAGCACAGTGTTGAACCCGGCGTCGAGCGTCATCAACGCGCCGTTCGTCAACCAGGGCGCCGTCACGGTCAGCGGCACGGGGAGCATCAACGGCAGCGTCACGAACGCGGCCGGCGCGACGTTGCGCGTCCAGGGGAACAACTCGCTGGGCGCGGGCAATCTGACGGTTGCCAGCGCGTTCACGAACACCGGGACGATCGCCCTGACCGACACCTTGGGCACCTTCGGCGCGACGCTGAACGTCACCGCGGGGACCCTCGTCAACGCGGCGGGCGGCGTGATCCGGGCGGACACCGGCGCAGGCGGCACGCGCACGTTTAACGCCACGTTCGATAACCAGGGCACGTTTATCGCAGCCATACCCGTGGCCCAGACGACCACGATCAACAAGGCGTCCGCGGCGCATCAGAACAGCGGTACCTGGACGATCGCGAGCGGCACGCTCACCATCAGCGGCGCGGGCGCGAGCTTCACGAACGCGGCGGGCGGCACAGTGCAGGGCGGCGGCATCTTCAAGGTCACCGGCGTGCCGTTCACGAATGCCGGGGCGATCAACCCGGGCACCGGCGCGGGTGCGACCGGCGTCCTCAAGATCGTCGGCAACTATACGCAAGGCTCCGGCGGCGTCCTGAACGTCGAGCTGGGCGGCACGACGGTCGGCACCCAGTACGACCGCCTGGTCGACAGCGCCGGCACGGTGACGCTGAACGGCGCCCTGCGCGTCACGCTCGTCAACGGCTTCACGCCCGCGCTCGGCGACACCTTCACGGTGCTGACGTTCCCCTCGCGGACGGGCACGCTCCCCACGCTGAACGGCCTGCTGCTCGGCGGCGGCGTCCAGCTCGACACGGTGTGGACCGCCACGAGCCTCCGGATCGTCACGATCGCGCTGTCGACCACCCACGCGACCGACATCACGACCAGCCAGACGTGGAGTGCGATCGCCAGTCCGCACATCGTCAGCGGCTACCTGAGGGTCGTGAACGGCGCGACGCTCACGATCGAAGACGGCGCGACGGTGAAGTTCGACGCGGGCGCCGGCCTCCAGATCGGTGATACGACGCTCGGCCAGCCCGGCTCGCTGGCGATGCTCGGCACGCCGGGGCGTATTCGTCTGACGGCGAACACCGGGACGCCCGCGGCAGGGTTCTGGAAGGGTCTCGAGGTGCAGAAGACGGGCGCGCCGCTCGCCTGGCGGAACGTGGACATCGAGTACGCCGGCGGCACTCGTCCGAATCTCATCGACGAGTCGTGCATCCTGCTCGTCGATCCGGGCGCCAGCATCGATCTCGACAGCGTGCACATCCGGCAGTGCATCCACGCCGGCGTTCATCACGCCGCCGGCACCGTGCACGTGCACCGCAGCGAGATCGACACCGTCACGGGCGCGGGCATCCAGTCGTTCGCCGGTGTGCTGCGGCTCGATTCCACCGCGATCCGCGGCTCGGGCCAGCTCGGCCTCATCTTCGGGAACGGGTCGGTGAACCTGGCGGGCGCGGTCGCGAACAAGTTCACCGGTAATGCGGGCGGCAGCGTGCAGCTCTTCGGCCGGCAGCTGCCCGGCTTCGGACGGCAAGACTCGATCGCCGGCAACGGCTCAGGCGGAATCGGTGATACGATCGTCGTCGCCATCGATTCGGGGGCCGTGGGCGCCGGCGTGCCGGGTGGGGCGTTCACGATCTTCCGGCAGCCCGCTCCCTATCTCGTCACCGGATTCCTCAGCGTGTGGTCGCCGAGTGGCGTGGACGTTTCGCTCGATACCGGCCTGGTGATGGCATTCGACACAGCAGCGGCGCTCAGCGTCGGCGACTTCGCCGATTCGAGCGGCGGTTCGAGCGGCCTGAGCGCGAACCTCACGTCGCTCGGCACGGCCGCGAATCCCGTCGTGCTGCGCCATCGTCTCGGGCGGCCGGGGTGGCAAGGGCTGTTCCTCGGCGCGCAGAGCGGGACGCCGTTCGTACGGCACATGCGGCTCGTCGGCGGCGGCTACCAGCCGCAGCTTGGCCAGATCTGCCAGAACTGTATCGTGAAGACGACCGGGCTCCCCGAGGTTCTGAACTCGGCGTTATGGGTTGACGCGCCCACCGGCACCGCGCCGTTCGCCATCGACTCGGTCGTCAGCGATTCCAGCCACTTCTACGGCATCGTGGTGAAGCGGGCGCCGCCGCAAGGGATCCGCGTTCGGGACAATACGATCCGGAACGCCGCGGCCACGGGGCTCGTGCTGCGCGGCCCGCATAACGCGCAGGACGTCATTAGCGGCAACACGATCACCGGCAATCATTACGCCGTCGATCTGCCGGCTGACGTGCTGCCCCAGTTCGACGCCGGTGTCAACAATCTCGCGGGCAACGTCGCCGATACGCTGCTGCTGCACGGTGGCACGCTCGCCGTTTCCGACACGCTGCCCCGGCTCGGCTTCCGCTGGCGCGTCACGCAGCCGCTGGTCGTCGACTCCGGCGCCACGTTCACGGTCGAGGCGGGCGATACGGTCACGTTCGACGACCTCGCGAGCCTGACGATCGGCGGCGGCCAGCCGTCGGCGCTGCGTGCGGCGGGGACGGCCGGCTCGCCGGTTGTGTTCACGCTGACGCCGGGCGGGCTGAGCTGGCTCGGCCTCGAGTTCGCCAATCTCTCTGGCTCGACGGTTAGCAACCTCATCGTCGAGAAGGCGGGCGGCAGTGTCCCGTGCTTCGGCGACTGCAATCCGATTCTGTTCGGGGCGATCCGCTACTCTAACATCTCGGCGAGCGGGTTGACGCTCGATGCGGTCACGGTGCGGGAGTCGCGCTTCATGGCCTTGGACGTCAAAGCCGCCGCGGCGAGCCCGTTGCTCGTGCAGAACAGCCAGTTCTACGAGAACCCGGCCTCACCCATGATCACGAGCCCCAATCCGTTGCTGCTCGCGATTCACGGCTCGGATCTGTACCACTACAACGGTCAGACTATTCAGACGGCGAACGCCGGGCTCGATTCGATCGACGCGCTGGGCAACTGGTGGGGTGACGTGGGCGGGTTGGAGCGCGGGTTCCAGGCGAGCGACTCCGCCGGCATGGGCACGCTGTCGTTCAACGCCGTCAAGTTCGATGTCGTCGTCCCGGGTCCGCACTTCCCGGTCGGCCCAGCGGCGCGACTCGTGCCGGCGACCGATACGGTGCTGGCGAACGGCGCCGCGATGAACGCGATCGTCGGGGATCCGGATTCGATCCGCGGGCGCGTGCTCGATGCCCAGGGGCGTGGCGTCGCGGGCGTGACGATCGGCTGGGGCACCTCGAGCGGTTCGTTCAACCATCCCGGAACCCCGACGGATGTGGGCGGTCGGGCGGCCGGCGTGTGGCAGACGGCGACGGCGGCGAATCTGCAGCTCGTACAGGCCACGGTTGCCGGACTCATCGGCTCACCCGTGACGTGGACGGCGTTCATTCAGCCGGGTGTGACGCTCACGCACAACTTCCAGCTCCTGCCGGCGCTCACGCAGGGCACCGTCAGCCCCGACAGCAATACCGTCTCGTTCGGCTCGAGCGGGCGCCATGGCGTGTTCGTCACGCGCGCGCTCGATGCGTCCAACAACGTGACGCATCCGACCGGCAATCCCGACTTCTGCTTTGACGATGTCCCGGCGACCGGCATCTGTCACAACCAGTTCTGGTATCAGCCGCAGTACGGCATGATCGATTCGCTCAAGGGCGATTCGGTGTTCTTCACCGTCACGAGCGCCTCACCCGCCTTGATGCAGATCCATGCGCAATACGAAGGCGGCGCGATCGTCGACTCGGTGCTGATCAGCATGACGTCGGTGGCGGCGGGCGTTCGCATCATCGACCCGCTCTCCAACACGAGTGCCGACACCGCGCTCTACAACTCGGTGTGCCCGGTGGGCGGCCCCTACAATGTGCTGTGTCGCCGCACGTTCATCGCCCAGCTCGTCGATTCCGGCGGTGCGCCGCTGCCGCCGAATCCGGCGTATCAGTTCTCGTGGACGAACCTGGTCCCGGGGGCCGTTTCGGACTCGACGTATGGGGCGATGAACGAGTTCGCCGACATCGCGGCCCACGCGAACAGCACCGGTACGATCATCGTGCAGCAAACGGTTGGCATCCCGCTCGTGCCCGACCGCGATACACTCGCGATCATCGTGAACCAGGTGGTCGCCAATATCGCCGTCACGCCCGACACGGTGAGCGCCGGGCTGGGCGACACGGTGACCTTCTCGGCGACCGCGACCGACCAGGGCGGGAGCGCGATGACGGGGACGATCGGTTGGCGCCAGGATGCGCCGGCGGGTCAATACCTGACGATCATCGACTATCCGTCGGCGAGCTCGATTCGCGTACGGATCGACAGCGGCTATCCGAATGGCCTGCGCGACGTGGCGGTCATCACGGCGTTCACCGAGCGCGCGCCGGGCGACACCATCTTTGCGGCGGGCGTGATCTACGATCCGATTATCCGGACACTGAACGGCCTGGGGAGCCAGCCGTGGGCGGCCGGAATCGATCCGCGTACGAATCTGGCGTACGTCGCCGACCGCAGCAGCGCCCAGGTTACGGTGGTTGACGTGACGGGCAACCGGATCGTTCGCTTCCAGGATGTCGGAGTGCAGCCGGAGCACATCGCGGTCGATTCCCGGAATGCGCATGTGTACGTGTCGAACGTGTCTTCAGGCACGCTGTCGGTGCTCGATGCGGGGAATAACGGGCAGCTGCTGTCGACGATCGCGCTGGGGTCGAACCCCAGCTTTGTGGCGCTGGATACGTCCTCGAACCTCGCGTACGTGGCCGCGATGTGCGGCGATCCGCCGGGGTGCACCATCGGCGGTCCGTTCCTTCTGAAGATCGACGGCGGCGCGAGGACGATCATCCAGCAGGACACGGTGCGGTTACCGGCAAGCGGGACTGGCGTGGCGTTCGACGAAATCAATCGCCTGATGTACGTCGCGACGGCGAACAATACCGTCGCCATCGTGGACCCGGTCGGGAACAAGGTCATCAATGAGATCGCCGTCGGTGTGACGCCGGAGGGGATGGCCATCAATCCGCTGACGCGGAAGCTGTATGTGTCCAACATGGGCGACCGGACCGTCTCGGTCATCGACTTGAGCACGAACTCCGTGATCAAAACCGAGTTCGTCAACAGCAACCAGCCGCAGCGTGTCGCCGTCGATCCGATCAAGAACCTGATTTACGTCGCCGGCTACGGGAACTTCCTCGTCGATCGAATCGACGGCAACACCGACACAAACATCGGCTACCTGTCGGTCAACTGCAGCTACCCGAATGACGTCGCGGTCAATCCGCTGAACCGCGATCTGTTCATGCCGTGCTGGTCAGACGGGCAGTTCCTGACCTACCGCTACCTCACGCACTAGCCGCTACAACCGCAGCCGGACGTTGATGTCCACGAGCACGGCATCTGGCGTGTCCACAAACACCACGCGATTCTCGACGCGCCGGATAATCATCTTCATCGGCGGTCCTTTACCCTTGCCGCGCCCCCTGTTGCCGCGGCGGTAGTACACGACCTGGTCGTCGCCGGCCGTTTCGATGCGAATGACTTCATACCCCTGACGCCCCAGCACCTCGCGCGTCACCGACACCGCGCGGCTGGGGGCGACGGCGAATTCCCTCTTGTGCCCATGCCCATGTTCCTGCGCGGCCGCCGGCGCGGCGCCGAACACGAGCAGACCTGCGAGCAACAGCCACGACCGTGTCATCATCGGCCTCCTGTGGAAGGACCTATCCTACCCGATAGAAGAGTCGGGCAGAGTGATTCGGGTCACTCGTGCTGCGCGCCCGCCGCTGTGCGCCTCGCGGTCATCGTGGGAGCACCGCCGAGCAGCTCCAGATCCAGCCGATAGTCGGCGTTGGTGACATCGATCGCGGGCCACCGTCGCAGGTCGTCGGGCGCGAACAGACCTCCGATGATGCCCATCGCTCCCGGAATGGTATCGGCCGTCGGGTTGTCGTACACGGCGACGATGCGGTAGCGCCGGCCCGCCTTGAGCCGCAGGCCCTCGCCCCGCAGCGCGAGCAGTTTGCGTGGCATGCCGAGCAGACGACCGCTGGAATCCCGCCGCGCCTCGATGTTCAGGATCGTCTTCCCCGTCGCCGCGTCCTCGAGCCGCACGCTCACGCCATAGTCGTGCAGATGCCCGCCCGCGAGGAGTAGATGGCCGCCGACGAGTAGCTCGAACTCGGAGGCCCACTCGTGCCGCCCCGGCGGAACGGGGAAGGTGTTGTGCGCCACCGCGAAACGAACGTCCACTTGGAACGGAAGCGCGCTCACCGGCCGCGGCAGCAGATTGGTCGGCGTCCACTGCAGCTCGATCCGGATGAATACCTCATGGCTCGGAGCATCGGCGGGCGCGTCCCACATCACATAGACGCCCAGCTCGTCTCCCGCGCGAACCGGAATGCCGACCGAAACCGGCAGCTTCAGGTCCCGCGACTCGCGCGAGACCGCGATGAGGCGCTCGGTGATCGGATAGACGAGCTGCCGGCGCGCGAAGTTCACGACCTTGAGGTGGTGAATCCAACGGAGCGGGAGCTCCCGCCCCTCCGCGTCCTCGAGCCGCAGCGCGAAGCCGCGCAGCCACGCGTCGCAGGGCCACGTGAACCGGCGGACGGGATCGTCGCTGTCCATCATCCCCGCATGGCCGTAATGCTCACTGTGTTCGGCCGGCTCTGCCATGAAGGGTCCGGCGCGCATGACGACGGTATGCCGCGCCGAGTCGAGGGTGATCTCCTGAGCTGTACCACGGCTGAGCAGGGCGCAGGAAACCAGGATCGTTACAGCCAGGCTGCGGATCATCGCGTCGCTCCGGGTGGAGGTACGCGTCCAGCCTACCGCAGCCGCGTCAAGGCTATGTCAAGAATGGACCTCGTTACTTCAGCAGCAGCTTCGCGATCGTATTCAGCTGCATGTTGCTCGTGCCTTCGTAAATCGTCCCGATCTTCGCATCGCGGTAGAACTTCTCCACGGGATACTCCTTGGTGTACCCGTACCCACCGAACAGCTCTACCGCGAGCGACGTCACGCGCTCGGCGACTTGCGAGCTCAAGAGCTTCGCCATCGCCGCTTCCTTCGTGTACGACGCGCCCGCGTCCTCGAGCCTGGCCGCGTTATAGACCATGAGACGCGCGGCCTCGAGCTCGGTCGCGGCCTGCGCGAGCTGGAACTGCACGGCCTGGAACTCGGCGATCGGCTTGTTGAACTGCTGCCGTTCCTTCACGTATTTGAGCGACGCGTCGAGCGCCCCCCGCGCCACGCCGATCATCTGCGCGCCGATGCCGATCCGCCCGGTGTTGAGCGTCTCGATCGCGACCTTGTAGCCGTTGCCGACCTCACCGATCAGGTTCGCGGCCGGGACCTCGCAGTGATCGAGGATCAACTCGACGGTCGACGACGCGCGAATCCCCAGCTTGTCTTCTTTCTTGCCGACGCTGAATCCCTTGAAGCCCCGCTCCACCGCAAATGCCGTGATCCCCTTGTAGCCCTTGGCGAAGTCGGTCTGCGTGAAGATCACGAAGAGTCCCGCCTCGTGGCCGTTGGTGATCCACAGCTTCCGGCCGTCGAGAATCCATTTGTCGCCCTGTTTGGTGGCTTTGGTCTGCAGTCCAAATGCGTCGGATCCCGAGCCCGCTTCGGAGAGGGCGTAGGCCCCGGCGACCTGCGTGGCGAGACGCGGCAGGTAGCGCTGCTTGATGTCGTCCGACGCCCACTTGAGCAGCAGCGCGTTGACGAGGGTGTTTTGGACGTCGACGAAGATCGCCGCCGAGGCGTCCACGGCCGACAGCTCCTCCACGGCGAGGACGGTCATGAACAGGCTGCCGCCGGCGCCGCCGTGCGCTTCGGGGACCTCGATCCCCATGAGGCCGAGCTCGAAGAATTTGGGAATGAGGGTCGGATCGAGCCGCGCGGCCTGCTCCATCGTCTGCACGCGCGGGCGGACTTCGCTCTCGGCGAAGTCCCGCACCGCGCCCTGGAATATCCGTTCTTCTTCGGAGAGCTGGGTGAGGGGGAGGGGGAAGGGGTTCACGCCTTCTTGTCGGACGGGCCCGGCGCCAGCATCTCCCGAATTCCGCCAAGTGACCCGAGCACGCCCGTGGCCTCGTACGGCATGTAGACGACCTTATTGTTCTGACCAGAGACCATCTCTTTCAGCGTCTCGATGTAGCGGATGGCGATCAGGTACTGCGCGGGATCGCCGCCCGTCCCCTTGATCGCGGCCGTGATGCGCTCGATCGCCTGCGCCTCCGCTTCCGCGACTTTGAGCCGCGCCGCCGCTTCCGCCTCGGCGTGCAGGATCTTCGCCTGCTTGTCGCCTTCGGCGGTGTTGATCTCCGATTGCCGGATGCCTTCCGCCGAGAGGATGCGTGACTGGCGCTCGGCATCGGCGGTGATGATGGTCGCGCGCCGCTCGCGCTCGGCGCGCATCTGTTTCTCCATGGCGTCGCGGATGTCGCGCGGCGGATTGATGTCCTTGAGCTCCACGCGGCTGACCTTGGAGCCCCACTTGTGCGTCGCTTCGTCCAGAATCGCGCGCAGCTTCGCGTTGATCGTGTCGCGCGACGACAAAATGTGGTCGAGCTCCATCTCGCCGATCACATTGCGCAGCGTCGTCTGCGTCAGCTTCTCGATCGCGTCGGGGAGATTGGCGATCTCGTAGGTCGCCCGCACGGGGTCGGTGATCTGCGAGTAAATCAGCGCGTCGATCTCGACGACGACGTTGTCCTTGGTGATCACGTTCTGGCGCGGGAAGACATAGACGGTCTCGCGCAGGTCGATGCGCTCGGTGCGGAAACGGCGCGAAAAGCTGTCGCCCGCGGGCGTGACAATCGTCTGGTGCCAGTCCACGGCGCGGGGACGGTCGATGATTGGGAGCACAAAATTGATCCCGGAGCTGAGCGTCTTGTGGTACTTGCCGAGGCGTTCGACGATCATCGTCTGCGCCTGCTGGACCACGCGAATGCTCTTCGAGATGAGCACGATGACGCCGAAGACCACCGCGCCGACGAGGATTGTGCCAGGACCCATCGCTTAGAGCTCCTTCTCGACCATGAGAGTCGTACCATCCACCTGAATGATCGTGACTTGCGTGCCGGGTTCGATCGCCGTCGCGTCACTGGAGGCGCCGCGCCAGTCCTCACCTTCCACTTTCACTCGTCCCGGGAGTCCCGGCCCGATGCGCTCGGTGACGATCCCCGTTTTGCCGAGCAGGGCATCGACGCCGGTCCGCAGCTCCGACC
>DATLXS010000127.1:0-6227 GCA_035575675.1 Gemmatimonadales bacterium | reverse complement strand
AGCCAATACAACTACGCGAAGTGTTCCGGCACCGTGTGTCCCGTCGCGGTGTTCCCCGACACGGACTTCCAGGGCCCGATGTATGTCGTCAATCAGTTCTCGGCCTCCGACGGCACGGGTGGCACTTACACCAATGACTTCTACTATTGGGGCGCAAGCCTCAACCTGCAGGGACGAGGCTTCGAGGGCTTCTACGCCGCGCAGCAGCACGACTCGCGGAACGGCGTCTATCAACTCCTGTATTACCGCAGGGATTTCCCATTCATCGGCAGTCTGTTCAGGCAACTGACCATTGCGTCTGATGCTACGACCTACATTGCTTATACCGTAAATGATGGCTATACGAGTCTGACGCCGGGTGGCCTATCTGGAACCAGCTGCACACTGTGTTACTTTCCTTACTTCACCACCTCGACGGTTTACAACTATGAGCCGACGGGCGCTAAGGCCGGCGGCCCTTATGCTTACGTTTCCTACACGAGCACCACCTACACGTACGACAGTTACGGCAACTTGACGGATACCAAGGCGACGACCACTGATACCGATTCCACTGCGCCGGCATCGCCTTTCAACGGGCAGGCCTGGATCACTGAGATCAGTAACACCATCACGAATGACAACTCGGCGGCCAACTGGTGTCTCGGGCGTCCCTCGACGACGACGACGAAAAAGACGATACCGGGTCAGGCCGCACAGACCCGAACCGTCAATCACACCATCGATTACTCGAAGTGTCGGGCTACCTATGAAATCGTTGAACCGAATGACTCGCGGCTGAAGGTCACAACCAATTTTGGCTTTGACGCGTGCGGCAACACCAATTCCGTATCCGTCGTCGGGCTTGACCAGAATGGAAACCCGATGACGGCGCGCACGACGGCGACGAGTTATGGTACGCGCTGTCAGCTGCCCGAGTCCGTCACGAATGCGGATGGAATCACCTCGACCGTTTATGGCTATGCCGCGAGCCCTGTCCAACCGGCTTCGTCGACACTACCGGCTTCGACGAAGGACCCGAACGGGATCCAGACGTCTTGGCAGTACGACAACTTCGGCCGAAAGATCAAGGAAACGCGCCCCGACGGTACCTCTACGACCTATGCCTATACCGACAGCCTCTCGGGTTGGGCTCCCCTGCCCGATCTGAGACTTCTGGTGATGAGCTCCCTGTACGACTCAACGGGGACGCAGCTACGTCGGGAAGCGAAGTACTACGATGGCCTTGATCGTCTCCGCCAGGACGAAGGCGATCGAGTATTAGGTGCTACTTGGGATATTGAGACCTTTCACTACGACAGCCAGGGCCGTAAGACGGAGGGCGATCTACCGACCACCTCGTCGAGCAATGGCTATCACAAGTACTCCTACGACGTCGCGAATCGCTTGTATCAAGATCGGCTGTATGACAGCAGCGGGACGCTCTATCGAACAATCTTGATCACCTACCTCGGACAGACCGTCCGGGTCACCGATCCGCTCAACCATACGATCACGAAAGTCACCGACGTTGCAGGCAAGATCCGGCAGGTCACGGATGACAACTCCAATAACACGGTCGCGGGAACGACCAAGTATACGTTTGACCCCTTCGGCAATCTGATCACAATCGTCGATGCCGATAACATCTCCTCCAGCTATACATACAACATCCGGGGATTCAAGACGGCCTCGAACGATGCGGACACCGGCTCCTGGACGTTCACGCCCGACTCGCTGAACGAACTGGTCTCGCAACACGACGCCAACGGGCAGACCACCAGCTACGTCTATGACCCCTTGGGGCGGATGACCCAGCGGTTCGAGCCAGAGTCAACGACCGCAACTAAATGGACCTACGGCACGAGCGCGAGCGCCTACGAGATCGGACGGCTCAAATCGGTTACGAAGCCTGACGGCTACGCCGAGAGCTACACCTACGAGGCCGCCGGCCGTCCCCGAACGGTGACCTACACCGAAGACGGCGCCAATTACCCGTTCACGTACGCCTACAACAACCAAGGGACGGTGGACACGCTCACCTACCCAGTGAGCACCTCCGGCTACCAGTTTGTGCTCAAGAGCGTCTACGACGCGCACGGATACCTCAACCAGCTGAAGGACAACGCCGCGGGGACCGCGTTCTGGACGCTGAACACGGCCAACGACGCAAGCTTCCCGACACTTGAGACGCTGGGAAACGGGGTACAAGTCGCGACCGGCTACACCCCCTGGACGAATGAGATGATCTCCCGCTCAGAAGGTACGGGGACATCAACTACCAACCTGCAGAACTTGACCTACAACTGGGATCTCGCCGGGAATCTGCATCAGCGCATCGACAACCGGCAGACGCTGACCGAGCAGTTCGCCTATGACTCGATGAATCGTCTGCTGAGCTCGACGCTCAACGGCGGCAGCAACCTAACCATGACTTACGACGCCGCGGGGAACATCAAGACTAAGAGCGATGTGAGCGGCTCTCAGTATGCCTATGACACTGGACATCCGCATGCAGTGAAGACCGCAGGCAGCTGGTCGATGACCTACGACAACAACGGCAACATGATCACGCGGGGGACCGGTGGGTCGATCAGCTACTATTCCTACAACCTGCCGAACACTATCAGCTACAGTGGAAACTCCACCCAGTTCTTCTATAACGCGAGCCACCAGCGTTGGAAGCAGGTCGCGAACTACTCTGGTACTACCGAAACGACTCACTATATCGGTGGCTTGCTTGAGGTGATGACTCGGGGTTCAAACCCCACGGAATACCGCCATCAGATTCCCTGTGGGTCGGCTAGAGCTATCTATACGCGTCGTACCGACGGGACGACGGGAACCTATTACGCGACGTCTGATCATTTGGGAAGCTCCGACCTGGTTACGGACGGCGCGGCGAATGTGCTGGTCCGCGAGAGCTTCACGCCCTTCGGAGCACGGCGCGGGAGCGCGTGGACCGGTGCGCCGACCGCAGCTGATTACACCGCGTTCGGCAACACCACGCGTAAGGGTTTCACCGGGCACGAGATGCTCGATTCGGTGGCTCTCGTGCACATGAACGGACGGGTGTATGACCCGTTCCTTGGGAGATTCTTATCTGCGGATACAGTGATTCAGAGTCTGGGGGCGACGGAATCGATCAATCCGTACGCCTATGCATGGAATGATCCGCTGAGGTACGTCGATCCGAGCGGGCATAGTCTCGGCTCGTTTCTGCGGAATCTCATCACCGCGGTAGTAACCGCTGTCGTCTACGCTGTTCTTGATTACTTCTTTGGACCCATCGTTGCATTGTTTGGCTCTGGTTTTGCGGGAGGCTTTACCGGCGCGCTCTTGGCAACAGGTAGTCTTTCCGCGGCTTTAACCGCCGGACTTATATCGGGGATAATGCTAGGAACACTGGGTCCAATAGGTTCTGGGATAGCCAATGTTGTAGTTGGTTGCCTTAGAGGGAGCGGATCCAGCGGAAACTGTGGAAGACTCGCAGCGGCTGAGGCTTTCGCGCTGGCGACCGACTTCGTTGCCGTGCCGGGCGGAGGCGGCGCAACCGGCGTTTGGGGCACAGCTCTCTCAACCGTGGAAGCGGGGGTCGTTGGCGGAATTGAGTCTAAGATAAGTGGCGGAAGTTTCAACTGCGGCTTCACCAATGCCGCTGGGTCCTACCTTGGTACCGACATCGGCGGGTCGATCGTTGACGCCGCGACGCGTCCCTCGAAATCGCAACCACAGGCATCACCCGACTCTAGCGACCCGAACCTTCAGCAGGTTGCTAACAAGAGGGGCGGCAATTTCGAGCGCGGCGAGGTCTTGCTGGTTCCCGCAGCGCCCGACGAGACGAAGCTCGACCCCGCTGGCCTGAACCTCTCCAACCCACTTACTGTCCAGCAACAAGAGGCGATAGTAGATACGTTCAATGATTTGGAGACAGGAGACTATGTCGCCAGCGGACGCCCGATTAAGATCTTCTACAATTTCCCCAGTATCGCAACTGGAGCCCAGCTGCCTAAAGACTACACGTACGTTGAATTTCGAGTGGCCGATCCCTCAATCGATGGGCCCGGAGCCTGGCGGCTTGTGATCGGGGTCTCGACGATCGACGACAATCTCGCCCTCCGCATCTATTTCACGAATACACATTACAATAGCTTCTACCGTGTCATTCTTTATCCAGGTGGCGGAACTGGGAGTTAGATGCCGTGGCGGCGCCATTTAGACTGAACGACACTGGTGCTGCATCTTCAGTGCACTTCGAGCTGGCCTTTGACTTCGCGGCTCAGCGCGGAACTAGCCTGGACGTTAGCGGATTCGCTGTTCGCGAGGTGGACTGCCGGGGCTTCACTTCGCCGTCGGACTGCTTCGAGGCTATCGGCGCAGCTTTTTCTTTCCCCACCAAGAATGCGCTTTATGCACAGAACGCAAACGCGCTTCTTGACTATTTAACGGACCTGAATTGGATCGAGGATTTGCGAGGGATTGTGCTCGTGCTGCATTCGGGTGATGTCTTTCTGGCGAGGTGGCCGTACATCGCTGGCGTCCTGATTGAGGTGTGGTTGCGAGCCGCTGCATCGTGGGAGAAAGACGGTATCCCATGCCACTTGATCTTCGATTTGCCTGTTGATTGCAGTCCTCTGCCCGGGCGTTTATGACTTTTTCGCGCAGGAACTCCGATTACGAGGCAGACTGACTCGCGCGCTGAGACGCCCGTTACTGCCGGGCTGGCGTGGGGGGGGTCTCCCTCAATCGGGCAGTGGATTGCTCCCCACGATGGCCGCGAGGAACTCTCTTAGCGCGGGCTGATCGTGGGCGGAGAGCTGGCGCGAGGTTTTGCCGACGAGGCGCTGCTGGAGGGTGGCGATGACGGGCTTGATAACCAAGGGCTTGAGGAGGCCAGCGGCCCGCCAGTCGCGCAGCGGGTCTCGCCGAATGCGGGCGGCGAGCGCACCTGGCTGATGATGGCCATGACGATCACGCCCGGGCGGTCGGTGTCAAAGCAGAGTATCACCGGTGCCCGCCTCATCGTCGATACTGTCCCAACGGCGTCCACTCGGCCCGGCATCGCTCGGAACACTGAGCCCCACATCAACCGGAACGCCGGAAGGCCGCACCGACTTCGCCGGAATCCGCACATTAGGGAAGCACCCGATGCGCACGGCACGAGACAGACTTAAGATTTTGTTCTCAGCAGTCCTCATTTCTCAAGCTGTCGCTGATGACGGGCGGTCGTGCACCGTGTCTGTTACTCCCGACCCACGCATGCCCAGTCGCGTTCAAGCGGTCTTCAAGACGCCTGGTAGCGCTGTCATGTCCTGTCGGGACCCGCAAGGGGTGACTTCTCCGAGCTTTCGCCGGTCGAGTCAGACCCGGTTGGCGTATGTCGGTTCACAGCCAGGAGAATTGACGACAGCACTGCGGGTGCGGACCGGGATGGACGCCGGCACGCTGGGACAGAGTTCATGTTGCTCGCAGAGCGTGGATGTCCAGATCAGCGTGATACACGGTACGTTCCAACGTACGACACTTCGCCGGCGGATTTCCGAGCCGCGTGCATGATTTGGCGTCGGATGACTGGTTCCGACGCCGATGTCGTAAAGACGCTTAACCAGCTGCAAGCTTCCGCACGCCTATGGCTCGCCGCCGGTGAGGGAATTCAACTGCGGGAAGCCGCTAGGAGGGATAGGCTGAGACTATTGAGCGTCAGCGGCGTGTCAAAAGGAGAGAACAGCGCTCCCGGAGCTGACCATAAGCTGTTGGTACGCGCCGAAAACGGCAAAGAGACCCAGTTCGTAGTCTACGTGGTTACCCGTCGAGGACACGAGAGTATCGCTGGGATAGCGCCTGCTGTCCGGCAACCCACTCAGATTTCAAGGGAGGCAGATTTGTCAGGTTGCGGTAACGTTATTAAGCAGGTCATATGGCGGCAGGTGTTGAAATCCGACCCGTTCGACCGACCGACTACGATGCATGGCTTCCGCTGTGGGACGGATACAACGAGTTTCACGGCCGCGCCGGCGCGACCGCGCTCGATCCGGCGATTACGGAGGCGACGTGGCAGCGGTTCTTCGACCCGGGCGAGCCCGTGTTCGCACTGGGTAGCGGATGCGGGCGGCTCACTGGAAGGGCTGGCTCATTATCTCTATCACCGCAGCACGACGCGCGTGGAGCCGGTGTGCTACCTGCAGGATCTCTACACGACACCCGCGCGACGCGGTCATGGGATCGGGCGAGCGCTGATCGAGGGCGTC
>DATLXS010000126.1:0-2419 GCA_035575675.1 Gemmatimonadales bacterium | reverse complement strand
CGCCGGAACCCAACCGCCTGAGCGCACCCTCCGGACGCACGCTGGTGGAGTTTCCCATGTCGGCGGCGAAGTTCCTGGGCGTGCAGGTGCCGGTCTCCGGCGGCGGCTATTTCCGTATCCTGCCGTACTGGCTGACGCGTGCGGGCCTGAAGCAGATCGAGCGCCGCGGCCGCCCCTTCACTTTCTATCTGCACCCCTGGGAGGTGGATCCCGGACAGCCGCGCATCCGGGTGGGCGCGTTCTCGCGCTTCCGTCACTACACGGGTCTGGAGCGCTGCGAGGGCCGGCTGCGGCGCGTGCTCGCGGAATTTGCCTTCACCTCGATGCGTGAGGCCTTGCGGCTGCGGGGCCTTCTCACCGCTTGAGCAATCAGCGTCGGGGAAAATACGCGCTGTAGACCCTGTCCGGGATCAGCCTGTGCTCACGCTGAAAGAGAGCATTCCTGCTCAGGTAGTCCGCCAATTCCGCTCGCAGCCTCCCGAGCGCGGCATCGTCCCGGACCGGCTCGAGGTCCATGTCCCTTTCGATGGCGAAGAGCGAATCCCCATCGAGAAAGAACATCCCGGAAACGTATTGGTCGAGGCTCGTGATCGTGCGCTTGATGGGGTAGCGGTGGATATTGCGCAGGGAGGGCTCCATGTCGAGCCCCGAGCCGACCCAGGTCACCTCATCCGGCGCGTTGATCCCGTAACGATGCCGCAGGAGCGCCAGCAGCGTCGGCGCGATGTCGAGGTGCGAGGAGATGGATTGGATCCGCGCGGGGCGGCTGAGGCGCGGCGAGAAGATGATGAGCGGCACATGGTAGCGGTCGATCCGCGTGGACGGTGGAATCTCCGCCAGCCGGTGATCCCCGGTGACGATGAAGATCGTGTTGCGGTAGCCGGGGAGCTTCGCCTGCTCCTCGAAGTAGCTCCTGAGCGCCGCGTCCGTGTAGAGGATGGTCGAGTAGACCTCCCGGTACTGGCGGTGATTCGCCTTCTCGGCCTCGGAGAAGTGCAGCTCCCGCATACGATCCTCGAAGAGGCGCAGGTACTCTTGCTGGCCGGGCACGGCGTAGCGGGGATGCGTGCTGATCGTCTGCACGTAGTCCAGGTACGGTCTGCCTGAATCGTCCCGTTCCGTGAGGAGTGCCTTGCGCAGGATCTCCTTGTCGGCGTATCCCCAGTCCGAGCCTGGGAGACGATAGTAGCTGGCATCGTAATCCCCGATGCCCACCGCCAGATCGATGTCCTGCTGCTCGAGAAAGTCGCCCTGGTGGTCGAAATCCAGCCGGGTGCCGCAGAAGAAGCGGGTGCGGTAGCCGCTGCGCTTGAGAATGCTGAGCAGGGTCAGAGACTTCGGCATGCGGCTGCCGAAGCTGTTGAAGCCCTGGTCCCCGAAGGGCAGCGATCCGAGGATCGAGGGCAGTGATGCGAACGTACGGCCCTGCGACGAGAGGAAGTTTTCGAAGTACAGGCTCTTGCCGGCCAGCTCATCGAGAAAGGGCGTGAAGCTGCCGAGGTAGGCGTTCGGGCCGCTGAAGGCCCGCCCCAGTCCCTCGACGCCCAGGAAGACGATGTTCGGCGGCGGCGCGCCCGGCTCGAAGTTGAAGTACTCGCCCAGGACGTCTGGGGTGTCCTCGCCTCGCAGGAACGGGTACTGCGGATTCAGATAGTGAAACTGCGCGACGGCACCGGGAGGGCGGCCCGTCACCGCGTGCGACGGTCTGAGGCGGGCGAGGGAATCCGCGATGAAGAAAGCCGTCTTGTTCGCTGCGATGTTGTAGGCGAACTCGCTCTGCAGCGCGCCGCGGGCCGGCAGCGGCCTCACGCCCGCGACGGCGAGCACGACAGCGAGGCCGAGCAGCAGCAAAGCCGCGCGCGCATTGAGGACGGCGTGCCGGTCGAAGATTCGCAGCGCGACCCAGAACACCCCGAGCGGAAGTAACAGGGTGGCGACGGACAGAGCGGAGAAGTGATAGCCCCCACGAGCCGTCGTCACAATGTCGCTCAAGGAATAGCCGAACAGGTCGCTCCCCAGGGGCACGCGGGAGAAGAGGAAGTAGCTGGAGAGGACGGCGGCACCGATCAGCACCGGCGAGCCCAGGCCGCCGTAGACCCGGATATCCGCGTTCTTTCCGCGGACGACCGTCCGGCACGCCAGGAAGAGCGGCAGCAGGAAGACGAGCAGCTCGAGGAACAGCACCAGGTCCGACCGGAGCGCCGCGACGATCACCCTGCCCACATTGCGCGGAACCTCGGTCGTCACAAGGACGCCCGACAGCTCCAGCAGCCGCCCTGTCAGCAGGGCGAGCAGCAGTGCCAGGGACAGATTGCCGAAAGCGGTCAGGCGCTCGCCGAGCCGGACGGGCCACGGCGTGCCTGCGGCCTGGGCGGTCAGCTTGACCATCGGGGCGCGGTCAGCAACTCACCACCGGAAT
>DATLXS010000125.1:0-29465 GCA_035575675.1 Gemmatimonadales bacterium | reverse complement strand
TCGGCACGGTCATCGCCACGCTTCCGGAGCCCGCGCGTTTAGCATTTCGCAGGCGCGTGGGCTACCTTCCCGCCGGCGAGGGGCTGCTGCAGAATCTCTCCCTGCGCGACAACGTCGCGCTGCCACTCAGGTTCGGCAGCGACGCCGCCCCGCGGGAGATCGAAGGTCGCGTCACCGTCATGTTGACGGCGCTGCGGCTCACCGGCGCCGCGAACTTGCGCCCCGCGCAGGCCAACGAAGAGGAACGGCGCCGTGCGGCCCTGGCACGCGCCATCGCGTTCGATCCGACGTTGCTCATCCTGGAGCAGCCATTCGATGGTCTGACGGCGCGCGTGGCGTCGGAGCTCCTGGAAATCGCGCGCGGCGGCGAGTCCGCCGACGGCGCACGGCGGACGATCTTCATCACCGGGCAGGAGATTCCGCCGATCATTGTGCGGCGCGTGGACCAGGTGTACCGGCTCACGCGCGCCGGCATGCTGGAGCCGGAAACCGTCTAGGGACGAGGGAGAGGACTGGGGAGTGGAAACGCGCCAGGACTTCTACGTCGGCGTACTGATCGTGGCGACGATCGCGCTCGTGCTCGGCGCGCTGATCGCGACGAGCGGCTGGGGCGAGCGGCGCTATGAGCTGTTCGTGCGCGTCATCAGCGCCGACGGCATCTCGCGCGGGACGCCGGTCGTGATCGAAGGGCTGGACGTGGGACAAGTCACCAGCGTCTCCCCGCGCGTGGACTCGGCCACGCGCCGGATCTCGTTCGTCGCCAAGCTGTCGGTCAAGGAGCGGTTCGAGGACGGCTCGAGCCTCCAGCTCCCGCTGGGCACCCGCGCCGAGCTCGTGCAGGCAAGCCAGATCTCGCCGGCGGTCGCGATTCGGCTGGTGCTGCCCGACACGATCCGCGGACGCCGTATCTATCTCCATCCCGGCGACACGCTCGACTCCCGGCGCAAAGGCAGCGCGCTCGAAGCCGTGGCGGAAGTCGCCGACGAGCTGTCGCACCGCGTGCAGGAGATGGTCCGCACGGCGACGCAGACGCTCGTCCGCGTGCAGTCCACCCTGCGTGATGTGACGCCCGACGTCGAGCGGACGCTGACCGGCGTCGCGTCCACGATGGGCCGGCTCGACTCGATGGTGAACCGGTTCTCCCAGCGCGGCCTGGCGGATTCTGTTTCGACCGCGATCGCGAACACCAACCGTCTGCTGCTGCGCCTCGACAGCCTCGCGCATGAAGCGCACTCGCTCGCCACGGAAAACCGCAGCGATCTCCGGCTCACCGTCGCGAACCTGACGGAAGCGTCGCGGCAGCTCAACAATTTCGTGGACCAGATGTCGCGGCGACCGTTCCGCGCGCTCACGGGCGTGAAACCCTTGCCGCCGCGCGATACGATCCGGGCCGCGGCCGATAGCGCCGCCGCGCGCGCGGTCGGGGCCAAGCCGTGAGATACCTGCTCCTGCACCCGCCGCTGTGGCAGCCCGACGCCGTCGCGCCGGCGCTGGAGACGTCGCAGGTCGAGGCGCGACCCGTGCGCCAGGCGAAGGAGCTGGCGGTCGCCGACGACCGGCCGACCGTCTTCCTGCTCGACGCCGAAAGTCGCTCGATCTTCCCCGTCGACGTCATGCGCTCGTTCGTGGACGCGGGCGGCGCGATCGTCGCCCTGGGACGCAACGGCGAGCACGACGTGCCCGACGGCATGCCGACGGAATTCCTGTCCGGCTTCCTGACCCAGCCGACCAGTCCGCGGCGCCTGCTCGTCGCCATCCGCGCGGGGTTCCGCGAAGCCGCCGCGCGCGCCGAAACAGCGCGGGCGCGCGGCGAGGCGGCGCAGCGCGCCCGGGAAATCGGCGAGTTGACGCGCATCGGCGTCGCGCTCGGCACCGAACGCGACATCAAGACGCTGCTCGATCTGATCCTGACGCAGTCGCGCCGCATCACGCAGTCGGATGCCGGCAGCCTCTACCTGGTCGAAACGAACGAAAACGGCGACAAGCGGCTGCGCTTCCGGCTCGCGCAGACCCTCTCCAAACCGGAAGCCCCGTTCGTCGAACACACGATTCCCGTGGATCGCGGCAGCCTCGCCGGCTACTGCGCCGTCACGGGCGACCCCCTCGTCATCGACGACGCCTACTTCCTGCCGCCCGACGTCGAGTACACCATCAACCGCTCGTTCGACGAGCGGTACGGCTACCGCACGAAATCGATGCTCGTGATTCCGATGAAGGACCACAAGGACGAGATCATCGGCGTGCTGCAGCTCATCAACCGCAAGCGCAACTTCGACGCCATTCTGACGACGCCCGCGGACGTCGACCGCCAGGTGGTGCCCTTCTCCAAACGCACGGTCGAGCTCGTCACGGCGCTGGCCGGCCAGGCCGCGGTCGCCATCGAGAACAGCCGGCTGTACGACGACATCGAGAGGCTGTTCGAGGGATTCGTCCTGGCGGCGGTGCACGCGATCGAGCAGCGCGATCCGACGACCTACGGCCACAGCGGCCGCGTGGCGGGCATGACGGTGAACCTGGCCGAGGTGGTCGACCGGGCCGAGGACGGGCCGTATCGGGCCGTGAGGTTCTCGCGCGAGCAGCTGAAGGAGATCCGCTATGCCGCGCTGCTGCACGATTTCGGCAAGGTCGGCGTCCGCGAGCAGGTGCTCATCAAGGCGAAAAAGCTGTACCCGTCCGACCTCGGCCTCGTGCGTCACCGTCATGCGTTCATCCGGCGGACGGCGGAGCGCGAATTCTGGCGCAAGCGCGCCGAGTTTCTCGAGACCCACGGCAAGAACGGCTACGACCGCTTCATCAAGGAACTCGAAGCCGCGCACGGGCAGGAGCTGCAGGAGCTGGACCGCTTCCTCGAGATTGTGCTCCAGGCCAACGAGCCGAGCATCATGCCCGACGGCAGCTTCGAGGAGCTCAAGGCGTGGTCGACGCGCAGCTACCTGGCATTTGACGGCGCGACCGAGCCATTTCTCTCAGACGACGAGATGCGGTACCTGACGATTCGCAAAGGCAGCCTGGACGACGCCGAGCGGCACGAGATCGAGAGTCACGTCACGCACACGTTCGAGTTTTTGCAGCGCATTCCGTGGACCCGCGAGCTGCAGCAGATCCCGCTCATCGCCTACGGGCATCATGAAAAGCTGGACGGACGCGGGTATCCCCGGCGCATTACGGCCGACGCGATTCCGATTCAGACGCGCATGATGACGATCAGTGACATCTACGACGCGTTGACGGCCCAGGACCGGCCGTACAAGCGGGCGGTGTCCGTCGATCGCGCGCTCGACATCCTCACCACCGAAGTCAACGAGGGTCAGCTCGACGCGGACCTGTTCAAGCTGTTCATCGACGGCAAGCTGTTCCAGCATCCGGCGGAGGACGCCACCACGCCTTAGGACAGCAGCAGCTTCACCGACATCAGCAGCAGGAACCCGCCAAACAGCTTCCGCAGCATCACATCCGAAATCGAGCCCGCCAGCCGGGCCCCAAAGTAAGCGCCGATGAGCAGGCCGACCGCGACGACGCCGGCGTAGGCCCAGTGCACCTGGTCGCGCTTGGAATACTCGAGCACCCCGAGCAATCCGACCGGCAGGAGCAGCGCCGCGAGCGACGTGCCGTGTGCCGTGTGCTGCGGCAACTTGGCGATCAGCACGAGGCCCGGAATGATGACGACCGCGCCGCCCACGCCGAACAGCCCCGAGACGACGCCCGCGACAAGCCCGAGCAGCGAGACGAGAACCCACGTCATGTCTGTTGTCCTTTCCCCCAGCCGCCACCGCCCGGGGTCTCAATGCGGAGGATGTCCCCCGCGTCCAGTCGCATCGTGGTCTTCGACGCCAACACGTCACCGTTCAGCAGATTGGCACCGGGCTGCCCCGCAGCGCCATCAGCACCGCCAGCCGGCCCGTGGCGCCGCCGCTCCGTCAACAAGGTCGTCTCCATCGGCGCGAGCGCTTCGAACTCGCGCACGACGCCTTCTCCCCCGTCCCACGTCCCCGCTCCCCCACTTCCAGTGCGTAGCGCGTAAGTCCGGACCCGCAGCGGATGCTCGAGCTCCAACACTTCGATCGGCGTATTCAACGTGTTCGACATCCCGACATGCACGCCCGACGGACCATTGGCACCGCGACTCGCACCCTGCCCGCCGCCAATCGTCTCGTAGTATGTCCAGCCTTCCCCCCCGAACGTCACGTTGTTCATCGTGCCCTGCCCCTGTGCCGGCACCACACAGCCACCGGCCGCGAGCGCGCGAAACACGGTGTCCGCAATGCGCTGCGACGTCTCGACGTTGCCGGCGGCGACGGCGCTCGGCGGGCGCGCGTTCACGAGGCAGCCTGGCGGCGCCTTCACCGCGATCGCGCGCGGCACTCCCCCGTTCATCGGCACGTCGTCGGGCAGGAGCGTCCGCACGACGAACAGGACCGCCGAGCGCGTCACGGCGATCGGGCAATTCACGTTGCCGGGCGCCGCCGCGCGCGTTCCGGTGAAATCGGCGTGAAACATCCCGTCGCGAATCGTCACCTCGACCCGGATCTCGAGATCCTCGTCGATGACGCCGTCACCCTCCAGATAGTCCGCGGCCGTCATTGGCGTTGCCGACGGCAGACGGCTGATGGCTGTTTTTGTGCGTCGCTCGGCGTAGTCGAGGAGCTCGCGCGCGGCGTCGCGCAACGCCGCCCACCCGTGCCGCCGCGCGAGCGCCACGAGACCGCTCGCCCCACGCTCTACGGCGGCGCGCTGCGCCGCGAGATCGCCCCGCCGCATCGCCGGCGTCCGCACATTCGCGAGCAGCAGCCGCTCGAGGTCCGGCGTGAACCGGGTGGGCGGGATGATGAGACCCTCCTGATACAGCTCGCGCGCACCCGCGGGCATGCTGCCCGCCGTCATTCCCCCGATGTCGGAGTGGTGGGCGCGCACGACGCTGTATCCACCGACGTGCCCCTCGATGTCGATGGCGCCGATCAGCGTGAGATCGGGCAGATGGCTGCCGCCCGCGTACGGATCGTTGAGGAGAAACAGCTCGCCGGGCAGCGGCTCGAGCGCGCGCACCGCCGCCACCGCGTCGGCCAGCGCGCCCAGGTGCACGGGAATGTGCGCCGCCTGCGCGATCATCTCGCCGCCGGCGTCGAACAGCGCCGCCGACGCGTCCCGCCGCTCCCGGATGTTCGGCGAGAGGGCACTGCGCACCAGCACCAGCCCCATCTCCTCCGCGACCCCCGCGAAGGCGTGGGCCATGACCTCGAGACCGACGGCATCGAGTCTCACACGCGCTCCACAATCACGGCGCCCGACTCGTGCACGAGGCCCCGCCAGCCGGGCTCGATGAGACCCGTGGCATCGGGGCCCGCCAGAATCGCCGGGGCGTTGAGCACGCGCCCGGCCTGCATGTCACCGAGGGGCCACACATCCGCGCGCACCCGTTTGCCATCGCGAGTGACGATCATCCGCCGCGAGCTCGCCGCCCCTTCGCCGCCCTCCGCCGCCCTTCGCCGCCCCGCACCGCATGCAGGCAGGGGCACCGACCGCTCTACCACGACGCGCAGGTTGATCAGCTCGACCGGTTGATCGGGTTCGCCGTGCCCGTGACGGGCGCGATGTGCGGCGCGGAACCCCGCCGCGAGCGTCGCGGGATCGTCGTTCGGCGCCGGAACCGTGACCTCATATCCCTGTCCCCGAAACCGGCAGTCGACAAACCGTGACACCGTGGCGTCCGGGAGGGCGGCCGTTGCCGCCCGCGCCAGCGGCTCGAAGGCCCGGGCGAGCTCGCCATCGGACAGATCGGCCAACGAGCGGTGCAGCGAGGCGAGCAGGTCGATGCGCTCCGGCGCCGCGGCCAGCCCGAGCGCACTCAGCACGCCGGGATGCGGCGGCACCACGACGCGCGACATGCCCAGCGCGTCCGCCAGCGCACACCCAAACAGCGGGCCCGCGCCGCCGAACGGCAACAGCACCATCCCGCGCGGATCGATGCCGCGCGCCACACTGACGCGCTTGAGCGCCCGCGCCATCACCGCGGTGGCGACCTGGACGATCCCGGCGGCGATCTCGCAGACGTCGTGGGACAGTGGCAGTGTCGACAGCGCGCGCTCGGCGGCGGCCCGGTCGAGCCGCACTGAATCCGCGAGCGGGTACAGGGGATCGAGCCAGCCCAGCACGAGGCAGGCGTCGGTCACGGTCGGCGCAATGCCGCCCCGTCCGTAGCACGCCGGACCCGGCTCCGCCCCGGCGCTACGCGGGCCGACCCGCAAGGCGCCCCCCTCGTCCACGGCCGCAATGCTCCCGCCGCCTGCGCTTACCGTCTCGATCAGGATCGACGGCAGGGCGATCGGCACACCGGCGACCGACTCGGCCCCCTCGCTGAGCGCGACGCCGCCGCTGATCAGGCTGGCGTCGGCGCTCGTGCCGCCCATGTCGAGCGTGAGGAGATCGGCTGCGCCCACCGCCGCACCAACGAGGCGCGCGCCTACGACGCCGCCGGCAGGCCCGGAAAGGGCGAGACTCGCGGCGCGCCGCTCCGCTTGCGCGGCGCTGAGCGTTCCGCCGCTCGACGTCATGATGAGGAGTGAGCGCACGCCGCGCTGGCTGCTCGCCGCCGCCGTTTTCGCGACGTACGACGCCACCTTCGGTCTGAGATAGGACTCGGCGGTGGTCGTACTGGTCCGCTCGTATTCCCGGAAGACCGGCAGGATTTCATGACTCGCCGTCACCGGAACGTGCGGCAGCGCCGCGCGCAGCGCGGCCGCGAGACGGCGCTCGTGCTCGGCGTGCCGAAACGCAAACAGCAACGCGATGGCAATCGACTCGGGTGCGAGAACCCGCAGCGCGGCCGTGACCCGCGCGACCTCGCGGTCCGAGAGCGCCTCGACAACGCCGTTCGGTCCCATGCGCTCGCGCGCCCCGATCACGTCAGGGCGGGCGACGAGCGGCGCCGGGTGGGCACGCGCGAGATCGTACAGCGCCGCCCGGTCCTGGCGCCGCAGCCAGAGCAGATCCTCAAAGCCCGCGGTCGTGACCAGCACGACACGGGCCCCACGGCGCTCGAGCAGGGCATTCGTCGCCACCGTCGTGCCGTGCACGAGCACATCGATGGCGTCACCGCCGAGCTCGTCGAGCGACCGGAACAGGCCGAGCGAGGGATCTTGCGGTGTGCTTGCCACCTTCCGGATTTCGACTCCGCCGTCGGGTGTGACCGCGACGAGATCGGTGAACGTCCCGCCGACGTCGACGCCGACACGCCTCATGGACGGAAACGGCGTTTGAGCAGGAATCCCGCGCCGCCGAGAGTGAGCACGACGACGAGCACGCCGACCCAGTCGCCCAGCCGCACGTAGAGCGGGACGACGTCACTCGTGCGCAGTATGCCGGCGACGGCCCCTGCTTCGTTGCGCCGGATCGCGGCGTAGGCTCTGCCCAGAGGGTCCAGGAATTCCGTGATGCCCGAATTCGCGGCGCGGGCGACGCCCATGCGGGTCTCGATCGTGCGCAGGACCAGATGCGACGCGTGCTGCGCCGGCGCGCTGGTGTTTCCGAACCACGCGTCGTTGGTCACGTTGATGAAGAACTCGGCGCCCCGCGCCCGATAGATCCGCGTCGCAGCCTCGAACGCGGACTCATAACAGATCACCACGCCGAACCTGCCCACCCGCGATCCGTAGACCGGCCAATCCGTTCCGGGGCGAAAGCCACCGGACCATCGCGCGAGTCCGGGAATGGCGCGGAACAGACGAACCGGCACGAACGGCACGCGTTCGGTCACGGGGACGAGGTAATGCTTCGCATAGATCGGATAGCGCGTCCGATCTCCCGCCGTGTCGTAAAAGAACGCCGCGTTGAAAATGCGATAGGCGCGAAGGGGAAAGGTCTCCGGTTCCGCGTTGAGGCCACCGGTGAGCAGCGGGACGCGATGCTCGCGCACGAATGCCGCAATCCGCGCGTCCCATTGCGGGTGATCGACGAAGAATCCCGGGATCGCCGCCTCAGGCCATACCAGGAGGTCGGGCTTGGTCGCCTGCGCCGTCAACCCGCGTGACAGCTCCAGCAACGTGTTCATCGCGCTGTCGGCATGGGCGGGGTTCCATTTCTCGCTGAACGCCTCGTTGGGTTGCACCATCCCGATCACGCCCACGTCGCGGATCGGCAGCGTCCTGATGCGCGATAGGCCGTAGCCAAGCGCCAGCAGGACCGTGGCCGCGACGGCAGCGAACCGACGCACCACGTACCACGCACCACGCACGTCCGTTGCGCCTTCAACGATCGTCACATTGCACCACGCCACCCACAGGGTCACGCCGCGTGCCCCGGCGATGTCGGCCCACTGCACCAGCACGGGGGCATCGGCGAGCGACGTGCCAAGACCGAGCCACGGGAAGCTCACGTCGCCCAGATGGCCAATCAGCCATTCGAGCGCCGTCCAGGCGACAGGCAGCGCGACCCAGAGCGGCACCCGGGGAGCGGCCAGGCGGATACGCACGACGAACCAGAACATCGCGCCCGTGAACAGCCCAATGATCGCGATCGTGGCGAAGTACCCGAGCGCCGAGAACGGCGTGAAGTGCCACAGGGCGACCACCATCCAGTACAGCACCAGGGCGTTCGTCGTCAGGCCGTACCACCAACCCCAGCGAAATGCGCTGCGTGGATTGCCGTCCTGCACCGCCTGGCGGATCAGGAGCACGGCGGGCGTGATGGCAAAGAAGCTGAGGAATGGCAGGGGAAACGGCGGGTAGCTTGCGGTGAGCGCCATGGCGCCCAACACCACGAGTACAACCAAACGACGTCGAGGGGGGGTGGGGGGGGGGGTCACAACAATACGTCGCGCCCTTCCTCGGACGACCGGTAGATCGCGTCGAGCACGCGTTGCAACGCCAGCTGGTCGCGCGGCGGCGGCGCATTCACATCGCCCTTGATGACCGCCAGGAAGTACATCCACTCGGCGCGATACGACTGAGTGAACTGGGTCTCACGCCCGATGGCGCCGGTCGGCGTGACGTCGACGGCCTGGCCGTGCTGCTCCTTGAAAATGCGCAGCGGCTGGATCATCGCCGACCCCTTCGATCCGACGACGTCGAACCAGAAGCGCTCACCTTCGCCGAGGTGCCGCCAGCTGACGTCGACGGTGAGGGACACGCCGTTTTCACACACGATCAGCGCCGATCCCATGTCCTCGAGGGCGTCCTTGTTCGGCCGGGTCAGATGGGCAGAGATCCGTTTGGGCGCAGGCCAGCCCGCGAGCCACAGCCCCAGGTCGATGAGTGGCAGCCCCAGATCGAGCAGCGCGCCGCCGCCCGCCTGCTCCCGCCGCAGCCGCCACCCGAGCATCTGGCGGCTCGGCTGGAAGGTGTACCAGCCGCCGCGCACCGCCTGCAATCCGCCCAGATCGCCGCCGGCGAGAAACCCTCGGACCGCCTGCACGTCGGAGCGGAAGCGATGGTTCATGCCCACCATCACGCGCTTGCCGGACTTCTCGCTCGCCGCGAGGGCACGTTCGACGCCTGCCACGGTCAGCGCGAGCGGCCGCTCGCACAGCACGTGTACGCCGGCGCTCAGTGCGGAGGTGACGTGGATCTCGTGCAGATGGTTGGGTGTGCAGAGCACGACGACGTCGACGTTGGCGTAGCGCAGCACCTCTTCGATGTCGTCGTAGGTGTCTTTCACCTCGAAGCGCGCGGCGAGCGCCTGCGCCTTGCCGACGTCGTTGTCGCAGATCGCCGCCACTTCGACACCGGGCAGACGCCGCAGCACCGGCAGGTGCGCGACCTGCGCGATCGCACCCGCCCCAAGCACGCCGACCCGAATCGGATCGTTCACTTCGTAGGCGCTCTGCTGCCTTTGAGCCGGTACATGATCCCGGTGCGGAGGCTCGCCGCCTTGAGTCCGCTCGACAGCGTGCCGCGCCCGTCCAGCGTGAACTGCCAGGCATGGGACAGGTTGAACTCGAACGCAATCGTCCCGTTGAGCCCCGCGGTGATGACGTCGAGGGCATCCTCCACGAAGGTGCCGTTGATCGCCGCCCCGCCGCCATTGCGCACGTGCACGCTGATCCCCGTGCCGATGTACGCGGTGACACCGTGCGCCTGGGGGAAGACATACTGGAAGTCAACGTCGCCGATGATGTCGCTGATCGTAATGCGCCCGAGGTTGATCGTATCGGGTGTCGCTGGATTCACGATGCTGTCGAGGCGCCGTTCAAACCGGTCGCGCGCCTGATTGTCGAATTGGGAGTGAAAATAGGAAACGCCGAGCAGCAGCCGCACCTTGGGAGCGATGCGGCCGTAATCCACGCGGATCCCTCCCACGGTGGCGCCCCTCAGCTCCGTCGCCCCGAGCACGCCGAGATCGAATTGGATTCCTGAGAGACGGAGATTGTCGTAGGAGAACTGGCTCAGGACGCCTTGGGCGGCCAGACGGCCGGACGGTCGGACGGCCACCAGCAGCACGGCCGCAACTCCGAGCATCTTTCCGACCGTCAGACCGTCCGGCCGTCCGGCCGTCTTAATAGAGCTTCTCAATTTTCGTTCCAGGGAAATAGGTTGTGAGTATCGCTCGATAGTCCTGGCCCGCGCGCGCCCGGCCGATCGCGCCCCACTGACACATCCCGACGGCGTGACCGGATCCGGCGCCCGCCGCGACCAGTCGCGTCACCGCGCCGTTCGCCTTCGTCACCGTCAGCTGAAACGCGGTGCTCGCGAGCATGCGATCCGCCTCTGGGCGAAGCACCGAGCGCACATCGGGTCCGGGAATCCGCACGTCGCCGCGCTCGAACACGATCCGCAGCTCACCGACGCGCCCCGATCGCGTCGTGCGGCTTACCGTCACATCGGTGATGCGCTGCAGTCCGTCACCCGACAGCGGCGCGACGTTGGGCAGCGTTCGCGACAATATAGCGCGCAGCTTGGACGCATCCCATTCTTCGCGCCAGCGGAATCGGGGGGAAATATCACAGTAGTAGTGTCCGCCACCCCGGTCGTCCGACACCGGTCGCAGATAGGGACGCGTACGCGCGGCCGCGAACGCTTCTTCGATACCGGCCGTGCTGAAGCCGCACGTCGAGTGGAAATACGCGTCGATGACGTCACCGTCATACTCCAGCACCTGTCCCGCGGTCCGGCGCACCGCGTCCCACGCCTGATCCGTTTCCACGGCAACCCCGAGATAGACCTGATCGCGGGTGTCGGCGTAGGCATCGAACCCGAATGCGTCCCACCGGCCCCGGTTCTTGATGGCAAAGGAGCGGGAGACGACGGCCTGGGCGAGGACGGCGGCGACCTCATCGGGCCGGCGCGCACCGATCTCCGGCCCGACCACGCCCGCGATGTAGCTCTCGACGTTGACGCGATTCACGACGGCAAGGCCGCCCCGGCCGGACGTGATGTTGATGCGCCCCCGATACCGCCGGCCGTTCGCCACCACGAACCGGTTCTCCGTGACGTTCACGACGGCAATCCCGCGCAATGGCTCGGTCCGCGTGGTATCGGGCTTGAGGAGTCGGAGTCGCGAGGGATCCGCCGAATCCGGGACCACGACCCAGCGGACCCCGGCCGGAACTGACCCCACGGGCGTGCCGCTCGCCGCGTCACTGACGAACAACTCGCCGCTTTCGGGTCCGCCGATCGACGTATTGGCGAGCCCCGTCGCGAGGCCGATCCGCAGCTCCGGCTCGCCGGTCAGCGGCTGCGGTCCGCCCGCCCCCCCCCGCCCCCGCGGGCACGCCGCCGCGGCGATCAGCAGGGTGCTAGCGAGCGCGCGCTTCGCCCAACGCCGCATCGAGCTGCTCGATGGTGAAATCGATGTCGGCCTCCGCATGCGCCGCCGAGACGAAGCCTGCTTCAAAGGCAGACGGGGCGAGGAACACGCCGCGCGCGAGCGCCGCCTTGTGCCAGCGCGCAAATAACGCGGTATCCGCTTTTCGGGCGTCGGTATAATTGCGCACCGGGCCCGCCATGAAATAAGCACCCCACATTGATCCCGCCTGTCCCACGGAGACGGCGACGCCATGCCGCTGCGCGAGCGCGCGCAGGCCCGCTACCAGGCGCGCGGTCTTCTGCTCGAGAGCTTCATAGAAGCCGGCACGACTCGTCTCCCGCAGGGTCGCCAGTCCCGCGGCCATCGCGACCGGATTCCCCGAGAGCGTGCCAGCCTGGTAGACCGGCCCTTCGGGCGCGATCCGTTTCATCAAGTCCGCGCGGCCACCGTAGGCGCCCACCGGAAACCCGCCGCCCACGACTTTGCCCAGGGTGGTGAGGTCAGGCCGCACCCCAAGGCGCTCCTGGGCGCCGCCGCTGGCCACGCGGAATCCCGTCATCACCTCATCAAAGATCAGGAGCGCACCGTACTGGTCACACGCGGCGCGCAGGGCCGGATGAAAGTCGGAATCCGGGCTGATGAACCCGGCATTCCCGACGTACGGCTCGACGATGATCGCCGCGATCCGGCCCCCGTGCACGCGAAATAGATCGGCGACCGCCCGCGCGTCGTTGAACGGCGCGGTCAAGGTACGCTCGGCCACCGCCGCCGGGACGCCCGGACTGTCCGGCAGTCCGAGCGTCGCTACACCAGACCCCGCCTTCACGAGGAAGCCGTCGGCGTGGCCGTGATAGCAGCCCTCGAATTTCACGATGAGCTCGTGCCCCGTGACCGCGCGGGCCAGCCGCACCGCCGCCATCGTCGCCTCGGTCCCGCTGTTCACGAACCGCATCATCTCGAGACTGGGCATGCGGCGCCGGACCTCTTCTGCCAACTCGACCTCCGCCTCGCACGGGGTGCCGTACGTCCAACCGCGGGCGGCGGCCTGCTGGACGGCCTCCAGCACGGCCGGATGCGCGTGGCCGAGGATCAGCGCGCCCCAGGAGCAGACGTAATCGAGGTATTCGCGGCCGTCGACGTCGGCGAGGCTCGCGCCATGCCCATGCGCGACAAAAAAGGGCGATCCGCCGACAGCCCGGAACGCCCGTACGGGTGAGTTGACGCCCCCGGGCAACACCCGTTTCGCCCGGTCGAAGAGCTCGCGCGAACGTGTCACGTCAGCGCGGCCGCCTGGAAGTCGTAGTCCTCACTCGCCGTGATGCGCGCGTGCACGAAGCCGCCGGGCTGCGCCCAGCCACCCTGCTCCAGATACGTGACGCCGTCGACATCATCCGCCTGCCACTGGACGCGCCCGACCTTGATGCCCTCTTCTTCTTCCAGCCGGTCCACGAGCACGTCGACCTCACGCCCGACAAAGCGCTCCAGCCGTTCCGCCGAGATGGCACGCTGTACCTCGACGACTTCTGCGAGACGATCCTGCTTGACGGTCTCCTCGACGTCGTCTTCATATTGCATCGCCCGCGTGCCTTCCTGGGGCGAGTACGCAAACGCGCCCATGCGGTCGAACTGCGCTTCTTCGAGGAACGCGAGCAACGCCCGGAAATCCTCCTCCGTCTCGCCCGGGAATCCCACGAGGCATGTCGTACGGATCGCGAGGTCAGGGATGGCGCCGCGCAACCAGGTGAGCTTCTCCCGCAACGTGCGCAGACGCTCCGGTCGCCGCATCCGCTCCAGCATCCGATCGGTGGCGTGCTGGATCGGCATGTCGATGTACGGAACGATCCGCGGGTTCCGCGCGATCAGCTCGACCAGCCGCTCGTTGATTCCCGCCGAGTAGACGTACAGCAACCGGAACCACGGGACGGTGGTCTCCCGCAGCAGTGCCTCGAGCAGGTCCGGCAGCTTCGGGCTCCCGACTCCGAGATCCCGGCCCCAGTGTCCGAGGTCCTGGGCCACGAGATTGATCTCCTTCGCCCCCTGTGCCTCGAGCTGTTGCGCTTCGCGCACCAGGCGTGTGAGCGGCTCGGACCGGTGCTTGCCGCGCATCAGGGGAATGGCGCAGAAGGCGCAGGTGTGGTCGCAGCCTTCCGAGATCTTGAGGTAGCGAACGTGTGACTGAAGCCCGAGGAACTGCCGGACGCCGGGATGCGCGGCGACGGGGTCGGTGATCAACCCTCGCTGGGCGAGCTCGGGAACGAGGTGGTGCAACTCCGAGAACCCGAGGAATAGATCGACTTCGGGAATCTCCGTTTGCAGCTCATGCTTGTAGCGCTGTACGAGGCACCCGACCGCCACGACCGCCTTGACCGCCGCCGTGGTTTTGAGTTTTGCCGCTTCGAGCATCGCGTCGATCGATTCCTGCTTCGCCGCATCGATGAAGCCGCAGGTATTGATGAGGATGACGTCGGCCGCCTCGAGCTCGGGCGTGACGACGGCGCCGTGCCCGACCAGCTCGCCGACGAGCCGCTCCGAGTCCACCGTCGCCTTGTCACAGCCGAGGGAGATGACGCCCAGCTTCATCCGCGGTAGTTCCCGAAGCGGAGCTCGATGCCGAAGTCCTGCGCGCGCAGGAACGCGATGACTTCCTGGAGCTCGTCCTTCGACGGCGCCTGCACCCGGATCTCTTCGCCCTGAATCGAGGCCTGCGCTTTCTTGAATTTCTTGTCCTTGATGGCCTTCACGATCGTCTTGGCTTTTTCCTGCGGGATGCCCTGCGTGAGCTTGATCTCGCGCCGCACCGTGTCGTTCGCCGCCGGCGTGATCACGCCGAGCTCCATGTTTTTCACCGGCACGCCGCGCTTGATCATCTTCGACTGCAGCACGTCGAACAGCGCTTTCATCTTGAAGTCGTCGTCGGCGATCAACGTGAGCGTCGCTTTGGGGCGATCGAACGCGATCGACGCCTTCGAGCCTTTGAAGTCGTAGCGCTGGATGATCTCTTTCTGGGCCTGATTGACGGCGTTGTCGACCTCTTGGAGGTCGGCGCCGGTGGACACGTCGAACGATGCGGTCGAGGCCATAGGGCGGGAAATATACTGAGAGGTGATCGAGGTTGGAGAAGGATGGTGGAGGTTGTGAAGGATTACCTGCACCAACCTTCACAGCCTTCACCAACGTCCACAACCTGTTTTAGCTCAGGAAGCTTTCCAGGGCGCGAGCTCTGGAGACGTGACGGAGCCTCGCCAGCGCCTTTTCCTTCAATTGCCGGACGCGCTCCCGCGTGATGCCGAGCTGCGAGCCGATCTCCTCGAGGGTCATGGGCTCCTGGCCTTCCAGCCCAAAATAGAGGCGCAGGATGCGGGCCTCACGCTCTTTCAAGGTCGCGAGCACCGACTCGATCGATTCGGTGAGCGCATGCTCGAAGATCTCGTCGTCGGGGCCCGGATTGGTCGTGTCGGGCAAGTAGTCGAGCAATTTGTTGTCTTCGCCCGGCGTGAGCGGCGCGTCGAGCGAAAGATGCGCCTGCGAGATCGACAGCGTCTTCGCGACTTCCTCCTCGGAGATGTCCATCCCCTCGGCGATCTCTTCGACGGTGGGCTCGCGGCCCAGCTCCTGCAGCAGCGACGCCGAGCGCTTGCCGATGCGATGCAGCGTGCCGGCGCGGTTGAGCGGAACGCGTACGATGCGCGATTGCTCCGCGAGCGCCTGGAGGATCGCCTGGCGAATCCACCAGACCGCGTACGAGATGAACTTGATGCCTTTCGTCTCGTCGAACTTGTGCGCGGCGCGGATCAAGCCGAGGTTGCCCTCGTTGATCAGATCGGAGAGCGAGACGCCCTGATTCTGGTACTTCTTGGCGACGGACACGACAAAGCGCAGGTTGGAGCGCACCAGCTTATCCAGTGCCTCCCGATCGTTCTGCTTGATCCGCTGCGCGAGCGTGACCTCTTCTTCTCGCGTAATCAGCGGATATTGGCTGATTTCCCGCAGATACTGATCCAGAGATCCCTCATCGAATGACGCGCGCCTCGCCGTATTCAGCTGCATGGGGTGGCCACTCCTTTCGGGGAAGCTACCTCTAGTGAATCAGCGAACCGAGCCGACTCCACCGAATGTCCGTCAACCAGGGGAGCGCGTCATGCGTTCCCCGCTCATAACTGAAATAGACGACGAGCGGGCGACCCTTCACCGCGCTCACGTCGACAAATCCCCAATAGCGCGAATCCTCGGAATTATCCCGGTTGTCGCCCAGCACGAAATACTTGTCCATCGGGACGCGCAGCGGGCCCCAGGTATCGCGCGTCGGATGATAGCCGCGGCGCTGGTCGACCGTGGGCACGAGATACTCGCGCTGCCCACCGTCGGGGGGCGGCACGAGATACTCGCGCTGCCAGTTGAACTTGGGATCGAATCCGTCGTGCAGGGGATCCTGACGCTGCACGTACGGCTCCTCCAACGCGCGGCCGTTGACGTACACCTGCCCGATCCGCATTTCGACGATGTCACCCGGCGCGCCGACAACCCGCTTCACATAGCTGAGCGACGGGTCCTTCGGATACGCGAACACGATCACGTCGCCGCGGCGTGGCGTATTGAAACCGGGCAGTCGGGCGCTGGTCCCGGGGATCTGCGCGCCGTACACCGCTTTGTTGACGAACAGAAAATCCCCGACCAGCAACGTGCGTTCCATGCTGCCAGAGGGGATTTGAAATGCTTCGAGCAGGAAGGTGCGAATGATGAGGAAGAGCACGAGCGCCATACCGAGCAATCGCATCCAACTGTCGAACCAGCGGGCGAGTACGGACCGCGGCGATGACGGGGTCAGCGGGAGCCGTGGCGTATCTGCGCCATGTCCAGCCACGGAGGGCCCCAAGTCATGCATGTGATTTATCTTAGCAAGCCGGCCCGCACGGCGCAACGGTTACGCCCCATCCGCGGGCCTCGGCCCATTGCCTGACTCTGACTCGGAATTCAGAAACCGGGTCCGGATGACGGACGCGGGCGGCGAGACAGGCGAGCGGACCTTCGCGCTCGATGCGACACCACGTGACGGCGGTCTCCGGCAACGCGTCGAGCGCGTCACGTTCGAGGCGCGCGCCCTGGGTCGCGAGGACGACCACCACGGACTCGTACGGCATGTCCCGACGCTAGCCGTCCGCTGGTGATCATCGTCACCATTCGGTCGCCGGGTGGTTCTCAATAACGCGGCAGCGTCGGATCGACCTCCGCCTGCCACCGCAGGATCCCGCCCGTCAGGTTCGTGACGCGCGGGAATCCTGCCTCGGCAAGATGGGACGCGGCCGCCCGACTGCGGCTGCCGCCCTTACAATAGACGACCACTTCGCGCTCGCGATCGAGCGTGTCGAGGACGTCGGGGAGGGTCGCCAGCGGGACGAGCCGCGCGCCCGGAATCCGCGCGATGTCCCACTCGAACTGCTCGCGCACGTCGAGCAGCTGCAGCGCCTCGCCCCGTGATAGCCGGCTCTGGAGTTCCCGGGGCGTGACCTCGACAAACCCACCCACCGCGCGTGGCTCCGCGTCGGCGGCGCGAACCCCGCAGAACTGCTCGTAATCGATGAGCGCTTGGATCTCGTGCGTGCCGCACGCAGGGCACGTGGCGTCCCTGCGGACGTTGACCGTGCGGAATTTCATGCCGAGGGTGTCGATGAGCAGCAGGCGCCCTTTGAGCGGCTCGCCGGCGCCGACGATCAACTTGATCGCCTCCGTGGCCTGAATCGTCCCCACCAACCCGGGCAGGACCCCCAACACACCGCCCTCCGCACAGCTCGGCACGAGGCCCGGCGGCGGCGGTTCTGGAAAGAGGCAGCGATAGCATGGCCCGTCGGGCAGGGCGAAGACGGACGCCTGCCCTTCGAACCGGAAAATGCTGCCGTAGACGTTCGGCTTGCCCAGCAGGACGCACGCGTCGTTGACGAGATAGCGCGTCGCGAAGTTGTCGGTGCCGTCGACGACAATGTCGTAGCCGCTGAGAATGTCGAGCGCGTTCTTCGAGGTCAGCGCCGTCTCGTAGGTCTCGAGCCGGACGTGCGGGTTCACATCGGCGATGCGCTCCCGCGCCGAGACCAGCTTGGGCCGACCAACGTCCTTCGTGCCGTGCAGGATCTGTCGCTGCAGGTTCGTGACGTCGACGTTGTCGAAGTCCACGAGGCCAAGGGTGCCGACGCCGGCCGCGGCGAGATAGAGCGCGGCGGGCGATCCGAGCCCGCCCGCGCCGATGAGCAGGACCCGAGCGGCCTTGAGCTTTTCCTGGCCAGGGACGCCGACATCGGGAAGGATGAGATGCCGGCTGTAGCGCACCAGCTCGGCCTGGGCGAGCGTCGTCACGGTCAACCTCCTGCGATCGCCGGGACGACGATGATCTCATCGCCGTCGCGCACGCTCGCCGCAAATCCGCCCTGGAGTCTGGCGTCGTCGTCGTTCACGTAGAAGGTCACGAAGGGATAGGGCTGACCGGCGGCGTCACGCAGCCGCGGAGCCAACCCCGGGAATCGGGCGGCGACGTCGGCGACGACGTCGCCCAGCGTCGATCCGTGTGCTTGGAGCGAACGCTGCCCGTCGGCCAGCTTTGCGAGCACCGTGGGAAGTTGCAGAGTGACGCTCATGATGTCTCCTTCAGGATAGCTGACTCGTGACTGGCACGTGGTGCGTGGCCACGCCAGACACCGATGCACCCGGGACGGCACTCGAACATGTGATCAGCTCGGCCACAATGCCGGCGTCGCGCCACGCGGCGACCATCGCCGTCCCGACCGCCGCCGATCGCTCGCGCGGGGCGATCGCCACGATCGCGGAGCCGGCACCCGACAACGTCGCCCCGAACGCTCCGGCCCCCAGCCCCGCGGCGACAACGGCATCGTAACCGGGAATGCGCGCGCGCCGGAACGGCACGTGCAGCAGATCGTCGAGCGCGGCACCCAGCAGGGCGCCATCACCGGTCGCCAGACCCTGCACCAGTGCCGCGGCCCGGCTGGCCGCGACGACCGCATCGCTGTGGGGCAAGGTGTGTGGCAGCGCGGCGCGCGCCGCTTTCGTGTCATTCGGAAATGGCGGCACCGCAATCAGCAGCTCGATCGCCGGCGAGACCCGCAGCGACGAAGCCACCAATCCGGCCGGCGTGTGGACGCTCAACACCGCGCCCCCGTAAATCGCCGCCGCCACGTTATCGGGATGACTTTCGATCGTTGTACTGAGCTCGAGGATCTTGGCGTGAGACAGACCCAGCTCGAGCGCTGCGTCTGCCAGCAATGCGCCGGCCACGATCGCCGCCGCCGATGATCCCAGCCCACAGCCCACCGGAATGTCCGAGGCGGCGTCGATCGTCACGCCCCCGCCCGTCGCGGCGGGCGATGCACCACCCGCCGCGCACGCGGCGCGGAACCCGCGCGTGATGAGATCCTGGTCCGCCCGTACGCGGACGGCGCTCAACGTCCCGCGGCGACGGATCGAGATCCCGCTCCCCCCCAGCGTGATGGACGCGACGAGCCAGCGGTCGACCGCGATGCCGATGCAATCAAAGCCCGCGCCGAGATTGCTCGAGCTCGCCGGCACGCGAACGCGCGCGGTCATGGTGCGTCCTTCACGAGCGCGCGCACCTCGGCCACGCGCGGCGCAATGATGGGGGCCGCGGGCAGCACCGGCGCCACGGCGTCGACCGTCTTGAGTCCGTTTCCCGTGATGCACACCACGACTTCGTCATCGGGTGAGAACCGCCCTTCGGCCGCCAACGCCAGCGCCGCGGCGACGGTGACACCGCCCGCGGTCTCGGTGAAGATCCCCGCCTCCTCCGCGAGCAGCCGGATCGCGGCGACGAGCTCCCCGTCCGACACCGCTGCGGCCCAGCCGCCCGATTCAAGAATCGCACGCTTGGCGAACAGGCCATCGGCTGGATTCCCGATCGCAATCGAGCGGGCGATGGTGTGCGGCACGACCGGCTCGATGGCGTCGGCGTTCTCGCGCACGAGTCGCACGATCGGCGCACACCCCGCCGCCTGCGCGCCGAAGATCCGGGGCGCGCCTCCGCTGACCAGTCCGGCGGCGCTGAACTCCCGGAAGCCCTTCCGAAGCTTGGTCACGAGTGAGCCGCCCGCCATCGGAGCAACCACGGCGGTCGGCAGCCGCCACCCCAGCTGCTCGGCGATTTCGAACGCCATCGTCTTCGACCCTTCGCCGTAGTAGCCGCGCAGGTTGACGTTCACGATGCCCCAGCCGAACAGATCTGCCACCTGCGCGCACAGCCGATTCACGTCGTCGTAGTGGCCACGCACTCGCACCAGTCGCGCACCAAACACCGCGGTCCCGACGATCTTGGCGACCTCGAGATCCTCCGGAATGAAGATCCAGGCCTTGAGCCCCGCGCGCGCCGCCTGAGCGGCGACGGCGTTTGCCAGATTGCCCGTCGAGGCACAGCCGATCGTGTCGAGCCCGAACGCGGCGGCCGCGTTGATCGCCGTCGCCACAACCCGGTCCTTGAACGACAGAGATGGATGCGAGACTGCGTCGTTCTTGACCCAGACCCGCGCCACGCCGAGCCGGGCGGCGAGCCGCGGCGCCTCGACGAGCGGGGTGCCCCCGGTATCGAGCGACAGGACGGGCTCGCCATCGAACGGCAGCCACTCGCGGTAGCGCCAGAGCGACCAGGGGCGCGCCGCGATCGCATCGCGCGTGGGGAGCGTCCGTGCCGCATCGACGACCGGATCGAGGGGGCCGAGGCACTGCTCGCAGATCGCCACGGGAGCTGGCTGATGTAGTGTGCCGCACGCTCGGCACACCTGCGGCCGGGGCCGTAACGCCGCGGGCGGCGCCACGGTCGTCGTCATGGCGTCGCCCCCACTGCCGGTGCCGGCCTTTGCCGGGCGGCGCGAATCAGCGCCTCATCGGCCGCGTCGATTTGATAGCAATGTTCCGGACCCGGGAAGACGCTCGCCCGGACGTCGCGCGCGTACTCGCTGAACGCACGCTCCACCTGCGCGCCCACCTCCGCGTACCGCCTCACAAACCGCGGCGCGATGTCGCCCACGAAGTTGCCGAGCATGTCGTGCGAGATGACGAGCTGCCCGTCCACGTGCGGACCGGCCCCGATCCCATAGAGAAGCACCCCAACCCGCTCGCGCACAAAGGCCGCGGTCTCTGCGGGAACCGCTTCCAGCAGAATCGAGAAGGCGCCGGCGCGCTCCAGCGCTTCGGCATCGCGCAGCAATCGTTCGGCGGCGGCGAGGCATTTGCCCTGCACCCGGTAGCCACCGAGCTGCCCAATGCTTTGCGGCGTGAGGCCCAGGTGTCCCATCACCGCGATGCCGGCGTCCACCATGGCGCGGACGCGGCGTGCGACGCGGGTTCCCCCTTCACACTTCACCGCGTCGCAGCCGGCCGCTATGAAGGCACCCGCACTGCGGATCGCCGTCTCGTCCGACGGCTGGTAGGACAGGAACGGCAAATCGCCCACCACGAAGGCGTGCTTCGCGGCGCGCGTGACCGCTTTGATGAAGACCAGCATTTCGTCGAGTCCGATTTGCAGTGTGCTCGGCAGGCCCAGCATCGTCATCGCCGCGGAATCGCCCACGAGAATCATGTCGACGCCCGCCCGGTCCGCGAATGTGGCCGTGGGGTAGTCGTAGGCCGTGACGAAGACGGCCTTCTCGTTGCGGGCCTTCAACCCGGCCAGGGTGGCGACGGTGACCTTACGAACCGACATGGACGCCTCCATCGGTCAGAGACGCGACTGCGAGATCGCTGACAAATTCGCGGATCCGCTCGAGCGCGAGATCGAGATCGGCCGGCGACACGGCGCACGACAGACGCAGATGGCCGGCGCCACCCGGTCCGAAGTCGGTGCCGGGCAGCACCGCCACGCCGTAGTCGTCGAGCAGGCGGGCGGCGAGCTCGCGGGTCGAGAGGCCCGATCGCTCTTCGACCAGCCGCACGTCGGGGAACGCGTAGAACGCTCCCTCAGGCCGGGCGCAGCGGACGCCGGGCAGGCCGTTCAGGCCGTCGACCAACCAGTCCCTCCGGCGCTCGAACCGCGCAACCGCGGCCGTCACGGAATCTTGTGGCCCGGTGAGCGCGGCGACCCCCGCCAGCTGCACGAACGGCGGCGTACAGGACGTGCCGTTGACCACCAGCGTCGTCACGCGCTCGACCAGCGCCGCGGGCAGCACGCCGAAGCCCAGCCGCCAGCCGGTCATGTTGTAGGACTTCGAGAAGCTGTCCACGATGATGGTACGCGCGAGCAGGCCCGGCAGGGCCGCGATGCTGTCCGAACGCCCATCGTACCGGATCCGGCCGTACACCTCGTCCGAAACCACGACCAGGTCGTGCCGCAACGCGAGCTCAGCGATCGCGCGCAGCGCGTCCGTGGTCGCGACGCCGCCGGTGGGATTCCCGGGGAGATTGACGACCAACGCGCGAGTCCGCGGACTGATCAGGGCAGCGAGCCGCGCAACATCCACCGCGCCCGTTGCGTCGAGCGGGTAGCGAACGGGAACCGCCCCGGCGAATCGCACCACCGACGGGTAGATGGGGAACCCGGGATCCGGCACGAGGACCTCATCGCCCGCCTCGACCACGGCGAGGAGGGCGTAGAACACCATCGGCTTGGCGCCCGGAACGACGACGACGTTCTCGGCCAACGCTCCCTGTACACCGCGCCACGCGAGCGACGCGGCAATCGCATCGCGCAAGACGGGCAAGCCGGCCGGGTTCACGTAACGCGTGTGGCCATCGTGCAGCGCGCGGATGCCTGCCTCGACCACGTGGGGCGGCGTTGCCCCGTCAGGCTCGCCGATCTGGAGGTGAATCACATGGCGCCCGGCGGCCTCGAGGCGGCGTGCGGCTACCAACACGTCGAACGCGCCTTCGCCCGAGAGGGCGTTGACTCGACTAGCAGGAACGACGGGCATGATCCCCCCACGGCCGAACGAAAACGGCCGCTCAGCTGAGCGGCCGCGGGAAGCGATTCCCTGAAACAATCATCGCCCGGACCAATAAAGCCGCGGGCGAGTCGCTTTTTAGCACCTTGTTTAGCGTGGCGGCAATACGCGGCAAATGACCACGGGTCGACAGTTGTAAAGTACTCTAGCCCCGCTGCACCGGCGCCGTCAAGGGCGTTCCTCCGTGTCGATCTGCGCCCGCTGCAAGTGCCCCGAGAAATCGACGTAGATGGTCTTGGTCTCGGAATAGAAGTCGTACACCTCCCACCCGCCTTCGCGATGCCCGTTGCCGGTTTGCTTCACCCCCCCAAAGGGGAGATGGGCTTCGGCCCCGATCGTCGGCGCGTTCACATACGTGATGCCCGTATCCAGATCGGTCATGGCCTGGAACGCGCCGTTGATGTCCCGCGTGTAGAGCGAGCTCGACAGTCCGTACTTCACGCCATTGTTGATCCGGATCGCGTCGGGCAGATCCTTCGCCTTGATGACGGCCAGGACCGGTCCGAAGATCTCTTCCTGCTCGACCCGCATCCCCGGCTTCACACCGGCGATCACGGTGGGCTCGTAGAACCAGCCGCATTCGAGACGCGTGTCGCCCTGGGGAATCCGGCCACCGAGTGCGACGCTGGCGCCTTCTTTCTTGGCGATATCGACGTACTCGGCGACCTTCTGGCGAGCCTCTTCGTGAATCAGTGGGCCGACCTCGGTCTTGGCATCGAGTCCCGGCCCCAGCCGCAGCTTGGCGGCGCGATCACTGACCATCTGCACGAACTTGTCGTGGATCTTCTCGTGCAGAATCAGCCGGCTCGTCGCGGTGCAGCGCTGCCCGGTGGTGCCGAACGCCCCCCACAGCACGCCGTCGAGCGCAAGATCCAGATCGGCATCCTCCATCACGATCATCGCGTTCTTCCCGCCCATTTCGAGCGAGAGGCGCTTGTGCATCTTGCCGCAGGTCGCGCCAATGGCCGAGCCCGTTTCCGTCGATCCCGTAAACGAGATCACCGGGACCTCGGGGTGCTCGACGAGCGCGCGGCCGACGACCGAGCCTTGCCCGTGCACCAGTTGCACGACCTCAGGCGGCAATCCCGCTTCGAGCAGCACCTCGACCAGCAGATGCGCCGTGTGCGGCACATCTTCGGCGGGCTTGAAGATCACGGCGTTTCCGCACAGCAGCGCCGGAAACATTTTCCAGGTGGGAATCGCGAGCGGGAAGTTGAACGGCGTGATCAGCCCCGCGATCCCGATCGGCCGGCGATAGCTCATCGCCCACTTGTTGCGCAGCTCCGACGGCACGACTCGGCCGAACAGGCGCCGGCCCTCGGTGGCGGCGTAGAATGCCGTGTCGATCCCCTCCTGCACGTCGCCGCCCGTCTCCGCGACGACCTTGCCCATCTCGCGCGTCATCGCGCGCGCGATGTCGTCCTTGCGCTCGACTAAGAGCTGTCCGACCCGCTGCAGCACCTGCCCGCGTATCGGCGCCGGTGTTTTGCACCACTGCGCGAAGCCGCGCTTGGCGGACGCCACGGCGCGCTTCAAGTCGTCCGCGCCCGAACGCGGGAAGCGGCCGATGACGTCGCTCCAGTCCGCGGGGTTGCGGTTCTCGAAGTACTCGCCTGTCGACGGAACGACCCAATCGCCGGCAATGAAATTCTTGAAGTCAGGAGGCTGAGCCATGGCGTTCACGGTTCGGGACAGAAAAAAGGAACGGGAGTCTTACCGTACACACGCGGCAGCAGTTGACGGCCGGCCAGGGCGAGACCCCAAACGATCAGGATGATCGACAGCGTATGCGCAACGCCCAGCCGGCGTTTCCAGGAGGTCAGGGCGCTCCAGACTCCGGCGACCGTCACGGTCGCCGCACCAATAAGATAGAAGACGAGTTTGAGCCCGCAGGCGTGCGTGTACGGCCAGACGAGCATGCCGACGCCCAGACCGGCCGCGAGCCCCACACGGAGCCAGGTCGTGAGCCACGCGCGTCCGCGTGCCGGCCCAGCCGGATGCACCGCGCTCGCGCCGGCGACACCGCCGAGCCCCGGACGCGGCGAGACTGGCACCGTCGGCACGCCACGGCCCAGCGTGGGGTCCGCTTCCGGCAGTTTCGCGAGCAGCTTGTCCACCTCGCGCATCTCGCGATCCCAGTCGCGCTCTTTCGGATCCTTCTCTTTCACGGAGCTCCCTCTCCACCGCGGGCCAATCCGTATCGCTCGATCTTTTTGTAGAGATTGCTGCGCGGCATCTGCAATGTGCGCGCGGTCTCCGAGACGTTCCAGTCGTGCTGCTGCAGTTTACGGAGCAGAAACGCGCGCTCCGCCGCTTGCTTGAACTCTTCAAACGTTGCGGCGCGGAGCCAGGCGGCATCGCCTCCAGCGCCTACAGCTCCTGCGCTCTTGCCCCGTCCTGCGTCCGCCCCGGCCCCTCCCCTCCCCACAAGTCGCTCAACGTCGCTGGCGGTCACGGTGGGGCCGCTCGTGAGGATGAGCAGCCGCTCGACGGCATTCTTCAACTCCCGAATGTTTCCCTGCCAGTCGTGCGCGGTCAGCCGCTCGACCGCGGCCGTGTCGAACTCCTTGGCCGGCAATCCCCCGCCCTTGGTCAGCTCCGCGCAGAAATGGGTGACGAGCTCCGGGACATCGGTGCGGCGTTCGCGCAAGGATGGCACGTGAATCGGCACCACATTGAGCCGGTAGAGCAAGTCTTCCCGGAAGTGCCCCTCGGCGATTTCCGCGCGCAGATCCTTGTTGGTGGCAGCGATGACGCGCACATCCACCGGCAGCGCTTTCCCCGAGCCCACGCGCGAGATCACGCCTTCCTGCAGCGCCCGCAGCACTTTGGCCTGCGCCGACAGGCTCATGTCGCCGATTTCGTCGAGAAACAGCGTGCCGCCGTCGGCGAGCTCGAACTTCCCGGCCCGATCGGCGAACGCGCCCGTAAAGCTGCCCTTCATGTGGCCAAACAGCTCGCTTTCGATGAGCTCCGACGGGATCGCGGCGCAGTTGACTTCGATAAAGGGACCGGCGGCACGGGGGCTCAACGCGTGAATGGCCCGCGCCACGAGCTCTTTGCCGGTGCCGTTCTCGCCCGTGATCAGCACGCGCGCCGGCGTGGGCGCGACCTTCTCGATCAGTCCAATCACTTGGCGCACGGCCTTGCTCGACCCCACGATCTCGTACTGGGCGCGGACTTCCTGCTTCAGCCGGACGTTCTCCGTGACGAGCACGACATGCTGCAGCGCGTTCCGCAGCGTCAGCAGGATGCGATCGGTGTCGAGGGGCTTCTCGAGGAAATCGTAGGCGCCGAGCTGGGTCGCTTCGACGGCGGTCTGAATGGTGCCGTGGCCGGAAATCATCACCACCTGCGCCTGGGCATCGAGCGCGCGGATGCGCTTGAGCGTGTCCAGGCCGTCCATCCCTTCCATCTTTACGTCGAGGAACACGAGGTGCGGCTTGAAGTCGGGATAGGCGCGGATCGCCTCGTGCCCCGACGCGCAGACCTGCACCTCGATTTCTTCGTATTCCAGAACCTGCTTCAGCGCTTCGCGAATCCCCTTTTCATCATCGACGATCATCGCGCGGCGCGGGCTCACGAGCCGCTCCGCCGCCGCTTGTAGAGCACGACGCCGGTGGGGTGCACCTTCACCGCGGTCACTGCAGGATCCACCTTCACGGGCACGGCGCCGTTGCTCGAGGCACCCGCCATCTGTCTCGTGATCTGCGTGACAAAGGGCCCGGGAATCTCGATGCCTCGCAGGCTGATCGCGGTGATGGCGTACAGCGCCGTGCCCGGCTTCCCAATCGAGACCGTGCCGGCCATCCGCAGCGGCTCGTGCGCCCCGAACATGCCGGCGAACGGTCCCAGTGTACCGGGCGGCAGCGCCCGGGTGTCGAGCCGGGCGTAGAGCACGAGCGTGTCTTCTTGCAGCTCGACGCGCAGCGAGTCGTACATCTTGCGCACGTTCCAGTCGATGCCCCCACCGATCAGCGACGCCATCTCGTTCGGCGTGAGGACCACGGAGTCGGGCCCGGCCGAGGTCCGGAGATTGCCGACTTTGGCTTTCCCCGAGGCGACGGCCTTGGGTGTGGGGGCGCCGACCGCCGTGTCGGCGACCGGCGGCAGGGCCGTCGAGCGGCCGAACCAGCGCGCGCCGGTTTGCATGATCGGCTCGCGGAACCACCACACAAGCGCGAGCGCGCCGATCACGAGGATCGCGCACCCGAGCTTGAAGACACCCTTAAGACAGCCGTCCATGCGATCTGACCTGATACACCGGGCCATGGGGTTGGAGCGTGCTCTGCATCAGGTCGACCTCCGTCACGGCGACCGTTGCATCGAAATCGGTGCCGGTGAGCATCGCTTCGAGTCCTTTGAAGTCGCGCGGTCGCGCATCGCGCGCGGCGCGCCCCAGCGTCACATGCGGCCGAAACGACCGCGCTTCCGTGGGAAAGCCAAGCGGCGCGAATGCCTGCTCGACGCCGTGCTGCAGCAGCTCGAGGCTGGGATCGGGCGTCACGCCCGCCCACAGCACGTGGGGGCGGTGGTAGTCGGGAAAGACGCCGAAGCCGCTGATCTGCAGCGTCAGCGGGCGCGGCTCAGGACGCGAACCGGCGGCACGCTGCAGCGCCGCGACGAGCTCCGGCTCCCGTGTTTCTTCTACGTCGCCCAAAAACTTGAGACTCAAATGAATGTTCTCGGGACGCACCCACTTCACCGGAAGCTTTTCGCGTCGCTCGCGCAGGGGCGCGAGCACGTCCCAGAGCTCCTGGCGCACGGCTGCAGGAAAGTTCAGGGCGACGAACGCTCTAACAGGCTCCCCCGGCGGTAGCCCTTCGGGTCGATCTCGACGTGCGCAAATCCCAATGTCGTCAGATGAGCCGTGATGGCTGCCTGCCGCGCCTCGATCCACGACACCCACTGCGGCTCGACCTCGAGGCGCGCGCGGTCACCGAGGTGGCGGACTCGCAGATCGCCGGTCACGCCCAGCTCGCGCAAAAACGCTTCTCCCGCCTCAACCTGTTTCAAGCGCGACGGCGTGATTGTGAGCCCATACTGCACCCGGCTCGAGAGACAGGGTGCCGCCGGCGCGTCCCAGGTCGGCAAACCCAGCTCCCGCGACCGAGCGCGGATCTGCGCCTTGGTGAGTCCCGCTTCGGCGAGGGGCGAGCGCACACCGGCGGCAACGCCCGCCGCCTTCCCCGGCCGGTGTTCGTGCAGATCGTCGGCGTTCGTGCCGTCGCAGACGACCGCAAGTCCGCGCTCCGCAGCGAGCGGCACGAGCCGGTGCCACAGCTCGGTCTTGCAGTAGAAGCAGCGGTTTGAGGGGTTCGCGAGATAGCTCGCGTCGTCGAGCTCGTGGGTTGCGATTTCCGTGAACGGGATATCGAACTGTATGGCGACCTGACGAGCGACCTGCCACTGCGCGTCGGGATAGGAGGCGCTGCGACCGATCACCGCCAGCATGCGGTCCTTCCCAAGCTCCTGCCGCATGGTCACCGCGAGAAACGCCGAATCCACGCCGCCCGAATACCCAAGCAGGGCCGAAGGAAACTCGCGAACGAGGGCGCGGAGAGCCTGCATCGCTGGAATAGTACGCCCGCCCTTGTCCTAATCAAAGGACAGTTGGAAAGTAGGAAACGGATATTCCGTAGGAGAGAAACCTAGTAGACTGACGAAGCGTTCACAAACAAACTCGAGAGCCTCCCAAATGACCGCGAAAACTGAGCTCGACGCCATCGACCGACGGATTCTTCGCATTCTCGCCCAAGACGGGCGGGCCAGCTATCAGGCCGTCGCCGATGACATCGGTCTCTCCCGGCCGGCGATCATGGAGCGCGTCAAGCGGCTCGAAGAGTCGGGCTACATCCAGGGCTATCGCGTCCAACTCGATCGCGCCAAGGTCGGGCTGCCGGTGACGGCGTTCGTGGCGGTGCGCTATGGCTCGAGCGACTACGTCGGCGACGAGCCACGCATGCGCGAGATGGAAAAACATCCCGGCGTCCTCGAGTGTCACCACATCGCCGGCGACGACTGCTACATCCTGAAGGTCGTCGCCCACGATCTCGAAGGGGTGCAGGCAATCCTGCGCGATTTGCGCGGCCCGAATGCTCAGATGAACACGCGCACCACGATCGTGCTCTCCACGTTGTTCGAGAAACCTGGCTTCATTCCGGCGGAGCCCGACTGATGGGGGCAGCGCTCAAAGGCAAGGCGCTCATCGCCTATCTGGTCGTCTGCGTCTTCTGGGGCTCGACCTACCTCGCCATCAAGGTCGGGGTTACGGAGCTGCCGCCGTTCTTGTTCGCCGGCTTGCGGTTTCTCACGGCCGGTTTGGTCCTGCTGGCACTCGCCGGCGCCCTCGGTGATCCGTTACCCCGGCGCAGCGATTGGCGCACGCTGACGATCGTCGGCCTCCTGCTGCTCGCCGGCGGCAACGCGTTCGTCGTCTGGTCGGAGCAGTACATCGGGTCCGGCATCGCGAGCATTTTCGTCGTCACCGTCGCGATGTGGACGGCCCTGTTCGATGCCGTCATCCCCGGCGGTTCGAGCGAGCTCAACTGGCGCATCATCGCCGGGCTCCTGCTCGGCTTCGCCGGCACGCTGCTCCTGGTCGGCGCATCACCAGCCGAGATCCTTGCGGCTGACAAGCGCGGCCCGATCGCCTTGTCGCTGGCGAGCGCGTCGTGGGCACTGGGCAGCGTGTACGCCAAGCGCCATCCCACCCAGGCCAGTCCGTACATGGGGGCGGCATTCCAGATGATCGTGGGCGGCAGCGCGGTCGCGCTCGTGGGA
>DATLXS010000124.1:0-2344 GCA_035575675.1 Gemmatimonadales bacterium | reverse complement strand
GATTCCACGCTTCCAAGACCTACCGGGTTTACGACAAGCGGCTGTGAACGTATTTGTGACCGGAGGCACCGGCTTCGTCGGTGCGCATCTGGTCAACGCGTTGCGCGCGCGCGGCGATTCCATCGCCGCGCTCGTGCGGCGGCCGGCGCTCGCCACGGAGCTCGGCTGGACGGATGACGTGCGGCTGGTCCGCGGCGATCTCGACAACGAGAACGCGCTCCGGGACGGCTGCACGGGTGCCGACGTCGTGTTTCATGTCGCCGGCAAGATCGTCGCCCGCTCGCCCGCCGAGTTCATGGCGACCAACCGGGACGGCACGGCCAATGTGCTGGAGGCGGCGCGGGATGCCGGCGTCCGGCGCTTTGTGCACATCTCCTCGCTCGCGGTCGCCGGTCCGACGACGCCCGGCCATCCCATCGACGAGGACCGCCCGCCCGCCCCCATCACCGACTACGGACGCTCCAAGCTCGCCGCCGAGGTCCTCGTCCGGGCGATGCCGATGGAATGGACGATCGTCCGGCCGCCGGTGGTGTATGGGGAATGGGACCGCGGCACCCTCACGGTGTTCCGGCTTGCCCGGCGCGGCGTCGTCCCGGTTTTTGGCGACGGATCGCAGGAGTTGTCGCTCATTCATGCCGAGGATCTCGCGCAGGCGTTGATTGCCGCCGCGGCGACGGACCGCACGGCGCGGCGCATCTACTTCGCGACCCATCCGGCGACGATCACAAGCCGTGCGTTCGTGCTCCGGGTCGGGGACGCGGTGGGCACACACCCGCGGATCATTCCGATGCCTCCTCTCGTCGTGCGCGGCGTGCTCTGGACGGTGGGCACCCTTGCGCATCTGGCGGGTCGCGCCACCTTGCTGTCGGCCGATAAGGGGAACGAGTATCTGGCGCCGGCGTGGACCTGCCGGGGTGACGCCCTGACCCGGGACACCAGCTGGCGCGCCCAGATCGAGCTCGACACCGGGCTGCGCCGCGCCGCGAATTGGTATCGGGAGGTGGGATGGCTGTGAAGACGCTGTGGCGTGGGTTTACGGCGATCGACGTCGCGACCGGAGCCTACGTCGCGATCGCCAGCGGCGCCGTTCTGCTCGCGTTCCGCGGCAACGGCATTCCGGGATGGCCGTGGCTGCTCACGGCGCACGCGCTGATCCTCGCGCTCGTGCTCGTCGCACCGCGCGCGCGCACCGCAGGCCCGATCGGCCGGTTCCTGGGCGATTGGTATCCGATGCTACTGCTCCCGGCCCTGTACGGCGAGATCGGGATTCTCACCCTGAGGGCCGGGTTTCAGAATGATTTGATGATCCAGCGGCTCGAGACGTGGGTGTTCGGCTCGCAGATCTCTTACCGCTGGATTCGGGAGTCGCCGAACGTCCTGCTGTCGTGGATCCTGCACGCCTGCTACCTCACCTACTATCCGATCCTGTACGCGTCGCCGTTCGCGCTCTGGATGGCCGGCCGCCGCGACGCCTCGCGGCATACGATCTTCGCCGTCATGGCGACGTTCTACCTCTGCTACGTTGTCTTCCTGTTCTTTCCCGTGGCGGGACCGCGCTATGCATTTGAGGGCGCGCACAACATCGCCACCGAGGTTGGGCCGGCGCGCTTCGCGGCCTGGCTCCTGGATCGGGGAGATTCCTGGGGCGCGGCGTTCCCTTCATCGCACGTCGCGGCATCGGTCGTGGCGACCGGCATGGCGCTGCGCTATTGGCGCGCAGTTGGGCTCGTGCTCCTGCCCTTCACCGCCGGGCTGATTCTGGCGGTGGTGTACGGGCAATTCCACTACGCCGTGGACGCGCTGGCCGGCTTGATGGTGGCCGCGCTGATGCTGGGGATCATGCAGACCGCTGAAGCGACGGCGCCGCAGCGCGTGCCCGTGGGCGACTACGGCGTCGAGTCCGGCAGCAGCGTCTAGTGGCCCATGTGCATGTGGGACATCGGCATGCTCGCCGCCGGTTTCCCCACCGCTCCGATGAAATGCCGCAGGTCCCGCTGATACAATGAATCGGTCGGGTTGGTCGCCGGCCACACCGCGTTGCGATCGGGGATGAAGAGACCGCCGACCACTCCCATCCCACCGTCCGGAATCACGCGATCCGTCGGATTCTCGTAAATCACGCGTACCCGGTACCGGTGGGTCGGCGTGATGCGCAGCCCGAGCCCGCCCATGCTATAGAGCTTGGCGATCGGCACGGCGCTCGGCTCTCCAGGAGGCGCCGGGGCGGGCTCACCATGCCACAGCATCTTCCCCGCCGTGGCGTCCCAGAACTCGATCGTCCGCCCGTACTCGTGCATGTGCCCACCGATGACGACGAGCTTCCCGTCCACCGCCGGGCTTCCTT
>DATLXS010000123.1:0-19675 GCA_035575675.1 Gemmatimonadales bacterium | reverse complement strand
GCGGAACAGCACCTGCGCCCCGATGTAGATCGTGCCCCGCTGCGTCGGACTGACATGAATCGGCGTGTTCCAGTTGAAGCGGAGCTTTTTCTCCTGGTAGCGGGGCAACGGCCGAATGTTGCGGCCTTCGTGCGTCTTGCGGTTGACCCGGGCGATCTCGCCGCCCTGGTACTCGGCGTACAGGTAGTCGGGATCGGTGGGATCGGCGAACATCCAGAAGCCGTCCCCCCCGTACATGTTCTCCCACTGGTGGTTCGTGATCCCGCCGGGGTATTCCGACGGACCAACCCACGAGCTGTTGTCCTGCAACCCGCCGTACACGTTGTACGGCCGCGCCATATCGACGCTGACGTGATAAAACTGTGAAACCGGCAGGTTCTCGTTTTTCACCCACTTGTTCCCGGCGTCATAGGAGAACCACAGGCCGCCGTCGTCGCCAGTGATCAAATGGTCGGTGTCGTTGGGATCGATCCACACGTCGTGGAAATCCCCGTGCGCGCCGCCGGAGATGCCGCTGAAGCTCTTGCCGCCGTCGGTGCTGACGATGAGACCGCCGTCGGGCTTGTAGACACGGTCGGGATTCGCCGGGTCAACGATCAGATTCGCGAAGTAGAACGGCCGCCAGATCATATTCTGGCTGCGATCGAGCATCTGCCAGGTCTTGCCGCCGTTGTCGGAGCGATACAGCGCGTTCTGCGGCGGCACCGCTTCGATGAACGCGTACACGATGTCCGGCTTCGACGGCGCCACCGCCACCGCCACGCGGCCCCACGGCTTCGGCGGCAGCCCGGAGCCGGCCGCGGCCGTCAGATCGGTCCACGTCGCGCCGCCATCGGTACTCTTGAACAGGCTCGATGCGCTCGGCGCGGTCGCACTGTCGCCGCCTGAGCGGAACGTCCAACCCCGGCGGCGGAAATCCCACATGCCCGCATACAGCGTACCGGGGCGTGACGGATCCATTGACAGCAACGAGCAACCGGTGGACGCGTTGGCGCCCTTCAGCGCTTGTGTCCACGTCTTGCCACCATCCGTCGTCTTGTAGACGCCTCGGGTCTCGCTGTCGCTCCAGAGCTTTCCAGGGACGCAGACGTAGACAGTGCTCGTTTGGTTTGGGTCGACGAGGATCTTGACGATGTGCTCGGACTCGCGCAGCCCCAGGTTGGTCCAGTTCTCGCCGCCGTCGTCCGACCGGTAGATGCCGTCGCCGATGGACACGCTGTTGCGCATCCACGATTCGCCGCTACCGACCCAGATCACTTTGGGGTTCTTGGGATCGATCGTGACCGCACCGATCGATTGGACCGGCTGCTTGTCGAAGACCGGTTTGAACGTCGTACCGCCGTTCACCGACTTCCACACGCCGCCGCTCGCCGCGCCGACGTAGATCGTGAGCCGGGCGCCCTCGTGCACGGCATCGAGCGCCGCGATGCGCCCGCTCATCGCCGCCGAGCCGATGTTGCGCGCGCCCAAGCCCGAAATCGTTTCCGAGTCGACTTTGACGGCAGGTTGCTGGGCGATCAGGAGCAGCAAGAGGGCGTTCATGGGCGCGCTCCGGGCCGGGTGAACCGCGCATTCTCCAGCGAGACGTTGGGCTCGATCTTGTCGTAGGTGATCTTCGAGCGGTCGGTGCTGCTCGAGCCTTTGGGGCCGGACTCGTACGCGAACGGCAGATACACGCCGGCCACCTGTTTGTAGTCGCCGAGCGACGTCTCGTATTCCTGTGGGGCGCCGCGGATCATGCGCTGCGTGTCGATGCGAATCGGGACATAGTACTCGGTGTCCAGGTAGTAGAAGCTGACGTCGCCGTTGGGCCGCGTGACCTTGAGCTTGTAGGCATCGCTTCCCTCGATCTGCTCGACCCCCTGAAACTCGACGCGATTGCCCTTGGCTTGATAGTTGACGAGTGGACCGTCGAAGTCGGCGTCGTCGAGGATGCTGTGCATTTCTTCTTCCCCAAGCGCCTCCGGATCGCGCTTGCCGTTCCAGGGCTCGATCTTCCAGCCGTCGCGCCCGTCGTAGGCGTTGATGCCGGTCATCCCCTGGATGGAAAATTCCTCGCGCACGCTGCTCGGGCGCTTGTTCTCCTGCACGACGACCGCCTCGAACCCGCCGCCGCCCGTGAATCGTCCGGTGCGCCGCAGCGACTGCAGCGCCTGAATCTTGGCCAGGCCACCGGACGCCTGGATGTATTTGGCGACGAGGCTGTCGACCGATTGTGCCGCGGCAGGCCGGTGAGGTCCGGCCACGCCGAGAGCGACGAGAATGAGGAGAAAGTTGCGCATCGGAACCAATCCTTGTCGGAAGTCTACCGGGGACCAGAAACCTACAGGCCGGTCGCTCGCCCCGCGACCTCATCCTGTCCCCCTCTCCTGAACCGACGAGGGAGAACGCCTCAGCGGTCGGTCAGGACGACAGACCATTTGTCAGGATGAGCGACCCCGGCTGTCAGATCGGCAAAAAGGGCTCTCCGAGAATTGGCACGGAAGATGCCAACGCGGGCGACTGCGCAAGGCTGGTAAACCGGAAACCTCTTACGGAACCAAAAAGGAGGAGAGCCTTATGTTCCTGACCACGCGCAATTCGCAGAGAGATCCCGCGGCTGCCGAACTCTATAACGTCGGCAACCGGATCAATCGCCTGCTCAACGACGCCTTTGGGCTGAGCGGGTTGGACTGGCAGTACCGAGACAGTGTGAGCGCGTCCTGGGTGCCCCCGGTGGACATTTTCGAGGAAGCCGATGCGATCCGCATCATGGCCGAAGTGCCGGGTGTGCGCCCCGAGGACGTGAGCATCTCGCTGGAAGGCAATGTGCTCACGATTCACGGCACGAAGCAGCAAGCGGCCGAGGAACGGACGGAGCGCGTGCACCGCTACGAGCGGACCTACGGTGTGTTCGAGCGGACCTTCTCGCTTCCCGCAACCGTTGACGCGAACAACATCAAGGCGGCCTACGAACAGGGCGTCCTGACGGTGACCCTTCCGAAGATGGCCGAGGCTCGGCCACGGCAGATCCAGGTCGAGGTGACACAGAGCAGCAGGTAGTTGCAGTCGCTGAACCGGGGGGCGGCGAAAGCCGCCCCCATTGCGTACCTTCTTCGCTCATGGCGCGAGTCCCCCCAACGCATTTCCCCAACCTGACGGTCTTGTCCCACCCCTTGATCCAGCACAAGCTCACGATCTTGCGCGACAAGCAGACCAGCACGCGCGACTTCAAGCAGCTCGTGAACGAGATCGCGATGCTGATGGCGTACGAAGTGACAAAGGACCTGCCGCTCGAAGCGGTGGAGATCGAGACGCCGCTCGAAAAGACCACCGGCAGCCAGGTCGCGGGCAAGAAGTTGACGCTGGTGCCGATTCTGCGCGCCGGCCTTGGCATGGTGGAGGGGATCTCGCAGCTGATTCCCTCCGCGCGCGTCGGCCATATCGGCTTGTACCGCAACCACGACACGCTCCAGCCCGTGGATTACTACTTCAAGATTCCCTCGGGGGAGGCGGACCGCGCGTTCTTCCTGCTCGACCCCATGCTGGCGACCGGCGGGTCCGCAGTCGCTGCCGTGAGCGCCCTGGTTCGTGCCGGCGCCCCCGTGCAACGGATTCGGTTCATGTGCCTCGTGTGCGCTCCCGAGGGCGTGAGGGCGATGCTGGACTCCCACCCCAAGGTGCCGGTCTATACCGCCTCCCTCGATCGGGAGCTGAACTCCAAGGGGTATATCCTGCCGGGTCTTGGAGATGCCGGCGACCGCCTCTTTGGCACCAGGTAGACCCCCGCCACGTAACCCTTTTGTCGTCCGCCGTGTCCCATCAGTAGTTACGAGCCCAGCCCGTCACCTCGGAGCGCCGTGGACGAATCAACGCTGATTGCCCGCGTCCGCGCCGGGGACAGCGCTGCAGAGCGCACGCTGTATGACGCGCATGTGGACCGCGTGTACCGCCTGGCTTTCCGGCTCGCGGGCGATGATGCCCTGGCGCAGGATTTCACCCAGGAAACGTTCATTCGCGCGTTCGACCGGCTCGGCTCGTTCCGTGGCGATGCCGCGTTCTCGACCTGGTTGCACACGATCACGACCACGGTCGTCTTGAACGGCTTGCGGAAGGTGAAGCGGTTTCGGCAGCGGGAAGCGGATATCGACGACGCGCACGACATCGGTGTGGCGCAGCGACAGGCCGAACCGGATTTGAAAGTGCGGCTCAAGCAGGCGATCGATGATCTACCGGAGGGTTACCGCACGGTGTTCTTGATGCACGACGTCGAGGGCTACACACACGAAGAGATCGGCGCCGCGTTGGGCGTCGAGACCGGCACGTCGAAGGCACAGCTGTCGCGCGCGCGAGCCAAGTTGCGCGTGGCGCTGTCAGACTTCGCAGGAGAATGGGTGCAATGATGCAGGAACGGGAAGATCCCAAATTCGAGCAGTGGCTGCAGGATGCGGCCCGCACCACGTACCACGCACCATCCACCACACCTCGCGAGGAGATGTGGTCGCGGATCGAAGCCGAGCGGCGTCACAAGCGCGTCATCGTGCTGCGCCCCTGGTTGCGCTGGGCCGTTGCGGCCGCTGCGGTGCTGGTGCTTGGCATCGGTATCGGTCGCTGGTCGACTACTCGGACGCCGGGCCCCCGAGTCGCGAATGAGATCGACTCTCTGTCCAGCGTCGCCTACCAGGTCGCTGCGACGCAGTACCTCTCGCGGACCGAGGCGTTCCTGACGTCGTTCCGCGCGGACGCCAATCGTTCGGCGAACACCGCGCGGCTCGCGCGCCAGGCGCGTGACCTGCTGACGACGACACAACTGATGCTCGATTCCCCCGCGGGTGATAATCCGCGCCTGCGCTCGTTGCTCGAGGATCTGGAGCTCGTGCTGATGCAAATCTCCCTGCTCAATCCGCTGCAGGATGGTCACGACCGCGATCTCATCACTCAAGGCATGAACCAATCGAACGTGTTGCCCAAGTTGCGCTCGGCGATTCCCGCCGGGCCCGTACCGGTGCGCACAGAAGGAGCACTCTGATGTTGTCCTCCGTATCCCTCTTGCTCGCCGTCACGACCGCCGTGCAGCACGCTGCCCCGGCGCCGGCTCCCCACGCGCGCGCCCACAAGCGCGTGCGCGCGATCACGGTCATGCCATTCGTCGCTCCCGTTGCCGCGCTCGAGGCGAGCGCCCAGGCGCTCGTCATGGCGCAGCCCGACCTCGACGCGCTCACGGTACAAGCACCCGTGCTCGCCATGGTCGCGAGCGACCTCCAGATGGCCGCCTATTCGCTCGCGGCGGCGCCGGTTGCGTTGGCCGTACCGGCATTCGCCTGGGACGGCGATGATGACGAGGAGGTCAGCGAGCCCCGGTGGCCGGATCTGGCGCAGGCCGATGTCGCCGACTCGCTCTACCGCGCCGCGCGGCAAGCGCTGAACCAGAATCAGTACGACCGGGCGGCGGAGCTGTTCCGCAGCATCCGCGATCGCTACCCACGCTCGACGTACGTCCCCAATACCTACTACTGGCAAGCATTCGCGTTGTACCGGACGGGGTCCGACGACAACCTGCGCGATGCACGCACCACGCTGCAGACACAGGCTGATCGCTACCCCAAAGCCACGACGAACCGCGATGCCCGGGTGCTGCTGCGCCGGATCCAGGGCGAGCTGGCGCGGCGCGGGGATTCCGACGCCGCCGAGGACGTGTCTCGCGACGCAGACCTGGTGGCGCCAGCAACGCCCGCCATGCCCGGGACCCCGGTGATCGCCGGTACCCCCTCCGCCCCCTCCGCCCCCTCCGCGCCCATGGCCATCGCCGGCACGCCCGGTGTGCGCAACGGGGCCTGCGATGATGATGACGATGACGACATGCGCATCGCAGCGCTCAATGCTGTGCTGCAGATGGACCCGGATCGTGCCGTGCCGCTCCTCAAGACGGTGCTCGCCCGGCGTGATGCGGGGTCGGCGTGCTTGCGGCGCAAGGCAGTGTTCTTGCTGTCCCAGAAGCACACCTCAGAAACGTCGTCGCTGCTGCTCCAGATCGTACGCTCCGATCCCGACCAGGAGGTGCGCGAGCAAGCGGTGTTCTGGCTGTCGCAGGTGCCGGGCGACGAGACGGTCGCCGCGCTCGACTCGATCTTGCGCGATCCCAAGACGCCCCCCGCGATCCAGGAGAAAGCGATCTTCGCGCTGTCGCAGCATCGCAGCGCCCGCGCGGGCGCGGTGCTGCGGGATTTTGCCATGCGGCGTGATGTCAACACCGATCTGCGGGAGAAGGCGATCTTCTGGATTGGACAGAGCCGGTCGCCCGACAATGCCCAGTTCCTCAAGGATCTGTATGGCAAGGTGGAGAACGGTGATCTCAAGGACAAGATCATCTTCTCCCTCTCGCAGATGGGTGGCGCGGATAATTACCGCTGGCTGATGGATATCGCCCTGAACCCGGCCGAGGACATCGAGATCCGGAAGAAGGCGCTGTTCTGGGCGGGCCAGGGTCACAACGTCGACGTTGCCGACCTGGTGCGGCTCTACGACAGCATGAAAGACCGTGACATGCGCGAGCAGTTGATCTTCGTCTACTCGCAGCGCCGCGAAGACGCTGCGCTCGACAAGCTGTTCGACATCGGAAAGAACGATCCCGACCGCGAGCTGCGCAAGAAGGCGATCTTCTGGATCGGCCAATCGCGGGACCCACGCGCGGCGGATTACCTCCAACAATTGATCAACCAATGAAAACTCTTGCGTTGTTGCTCGTGCTCGCGAGTAGCGCGGCCGCACAGACTGTCGAGCAGCGCGTCGCGAAAGCCTCAGATGGGAGCGTCCGGTTCAGTTTCGCGGCTCGACCCGGCGTCTACGGCAACGGCGGCAACATGATCAGCTGGGATGGCCACAACCGTCAGATCGACGGGAATTGGGAGGACCGCGCCGACTGGGACGCGCCGTGCGACTCGGGCCCGGTCCGTGTCGCACTCACCAAGAGCGGCGGGCGGATCACCGACCTCCGCGTCTACGTCGGCGGCGAGTGGCGCAGCAGCACCTCGGCCACGGACCTCGGCACCGTCAGCGCGAAAGACGCGGCCAGCTACCTGCTCGCATTCGCAATGCGCGACGAATCGCGCGCCGCGGAGAAGGCGATCTTCCCGGCCGTCCTCGCCGACAGCGTCACGATCTGGCCCGACCTCTTGAAGATCGCGAAGTCCGATCAGGTCTCCCGCAAGGTACGGCGCTCCGCCATCTTCTGGCTGGGACAGGCAGTAGGGGACGCCGCGACCAAGGGACTGACAGACCTGGTGGATGATGGGAGCGCCGACCGCGACGTCCGGGAATCCGCGGTCTTCGCGCTTTCGCAGCGCCCGCATGAAGAGGGTGTACCCGCACTGATCCGGATCGTGAGGGAGAACAAAGACCCCGAGCTGCGGCGCAAGGCGATCTTCTGGCTGGGGCAATCGGATGACCCCCGCGCCCTGAGTTTGTTCGAGGAGTTGCTTACTCGGCCCTGAGTATCTTGTGGCATGCCATTTTGGACCGCACGGCGTGCCCTTGGCGGGATAGTCGTTGCAGTCATCCTGATGGCGCTGGGATGGGCGGCCGTAGTGGTCGCGGTCGCGGTCCAGGCTGCCCATGATCAGGCCACCGGCGCCGACGCCATCGCGGTGCTGGGCGCCGCCCAGTACAACGGCCGACCATCCCCCGTCTTCCGTGCCCGCCTCGATCACGCCGCCACCCTGTACCAGCGCGGGCTCGCTCCCACGGTGCTCGTGACCGGCGGCGTCGGCGCCCGCGACACGCTCAACGAAGCCAACGTCGGGCGCAGCTACCTGGTGCACCTGGGCATTCCCGACGACGCGGTGATTCCACTCGCCGGCGGTCACGACACGTTCTCGTCCATCGATCAGGTCCGGCGCTGGTTCAATGGGCGCGACAGTCGCCGCGTGCTGCTGGTCAGCGACGGCTTTCACATGTTGCGATTGCAGATCATCGCGAGACGCCTGGGACTCACCCCGTACACCTCGCCCGCCGCCGGGTCACCGATTCACGCCAACGTACGGCGCAACACTGGATATCTCTTCGCCGAAGGGTTCAAGGTCCCGTTCACCTGGTTGTTCCAGCGCTAAACAGGAGCGGTTGATGCAGCTCGAGCGTAAGCGAATCCACACCGGCCGAGTCATCGAGCTGGACGTGGACACCGTGCGGTTTCCAGACGGCTCCACAGGGCAGCTGGAAATGATTCGCCATCCGGGCGCGGCGGCCGTGGTTCCGTTCGCCTCCGATCCCTTCGGGCCAGATCCGACCGTCCTGTTGATTCAGCAGTACCGCTACGCGACAAACGGGACGCTGATTGAGATCCCCGCGGGACGGCTGAATCCGGGGGAGGACCCGAAAACGTGCGCCGAACGAGAACTGCTCGAGGAGGTAGGTGTGAAAGCCGGGCGGATCGAGCGTCTTACTACTATCTGGACGACCCCCGGTTTCACGGACGAACGCATTCATCTTTTTTTGGCAACGGACCTGACGGCGGGCCAACATGCGCGGGAGCCGGATGAATTCATCGAAGTGACGCCAAGGCCCCTATCGGAGGTCCTCAAGCTGATCCGAAGTGGCGCAATCGCAGACGCGAAGACCGCTTTAGCGCTGCTCTTTGTGGCGGGTTTCATCCTGGAGCATTAGCCCACCAGCTCTTCGGATCTAGATCCAATGTGGAATTGCGACGTCTCCCGGCTAGGACAATATATTCCCCTTTCGCATTTCACTGCCAGTCGCAATTCATTGTGCGGTATGGGGTTACGCATGTAGCCTGGGAGGCATGGTTTGTGCCAACTGCACATAAGGTGAATCACCACAGCGTTTTTCGTGTTCCTGTCCGAAACACAAAGGTGCCTATGCGGACCACGCTAAAGCATCCCACGCCAGCCATCGAATCGCAGCGTGCGCTCGCGCGCGAGGCGCTGCATGAGCTCGACGACGGACAGATCGTGATGCGCCATCTCGCGGGTGAGCCGCAGGCGTTCGGGACTCTCGTCGATCGCTACCAGACACGGTTGCTCAATTTCGTGAACCGGACGATCGGCGATCGGGAGCGGGCAGAGGATCTGGTGCAGGAAGTTTTCATCCGGGTTTTCCGCCATCTGCATCGCTTCGATCAAACGAAGAAGTTCTCGACCTGGATTTACACGATCGCGTCGAACCTCGCGAAGAACGAGCTGCGTAATCGTAGCCGCAATCCGTTGGTTCTATTTCAAACGATCAAGAAGAACTGGGAAGCCGACCATCGGCCGTTGCAGTTCGAGGACACGACGGCACGGCCCGACGATCTCTATCGCAAGCGGTTCTTGAAAGACGCCGTGGATCAGTGCGTGCACCGGTTGCCTGAGCACCATCGTGAGGTGTTCGTGCTTCGGGAGCTCGAAGGGAAGAGCTACCAGGAGATCGCCGAGATTACGGGGTGCAACCTCGGGACCGTGAAAAGCCGCCTGAATCGGGCACGAAACAGCTTCGCCCAGCTCATCGGTCCCATCCTGGTTTAGCTACAAATTGACCGTTCGGGGCACCGGTCGCGGAACACCCCGTGGCCGGGGGTGGTACATTCCTCCCATGCTGTGCAATGAATTCCTCGAACGCCACAGTGAGTTCCGCGACGGACTGATCACGTCGTCGCGGGAACTGCTGCGCTTCTCGCGACATTTGGCTCATTGCGCGGTGTGTCGCCGCTATGACGTGACCATCCGTCAAGCCGTCCTCGCGCTCCACTCCGCCACGCCCATTACGGCTTCAGCCGATTTTCGCGAGCGTCTTGACGCGAGACTTGCGGTCGAGCGCCGCCGCGAGCCGCGCCAGCCGGCAGAGGCCGGCATGTCGGCAACGATACTGGTGATCGCCGCCGTCGCGCTCTTCTTCTTCGAGTTCGCAGGGCGCCCGCGCATCGCGCGCGCGCCGCTCCTCCCGCCGGTCGCGTTCCCCAAACCGGTCGCCGGCGCCGCACTGCCCTTCGTCTCTTTCCAGGACCCTCGTGCCAGTGTCGGCAGCGGCAATCCGTATCCGAACGGCACCGTGCTCTATCAACCCGCATCAGCGTCGCGGTAAGCGGCTTTCCGACCTTTCTCCGAGCACAGTGGCGCGATAACTTCGCTGAATGGCGGCGCTCACCCTCGACGTGCTCCTTCGCAGCCTCAAGAAGGGCGCTCGCATCTCCGAACCTGTTTATCTGCTGTACGGCGACGAAGATGTCCTCAAGGACGAGGCCATCCGGGCGCTCGTCGATACCGCCGTGGGAGCGAGCAGAGACTTCAATCTGGACGTTCGGTTTGCCCCTGATCTGACGCCGGAATCGTTTCACGCGCTGGTCAATACGCTGCCGATGCTCGCCGACCGGCGCGTCGTCGTGCTGCGAGGGGTGGAGCAGCTCGGCAAGCGGAAGACGAAGCTGCGCGACGAAGTGGTGCGCTATCTGGCGGCCCCGAATCCGACCACAGTCCTTGTGCTGGTCGTCGCAGCGGGCGAAGAACCTGATCCCGATCTTGTGCGGGCCTCCGCCTCCGTTGCGATGGAACCGCTCGCCGCCGAGCGTGTGCCGCGCTGGATACAGCATCGCACGACCACGCTGGGCATGACACTCGCCCCGGACGCGGCGGAGCTGCTCCTGAAGGCGGTCGGCAACGACCTGACCACGCTCAGTCGCGAGCTCGAGAAGCTCGCAGGCCTGACGGCGGGGACAGGCCGAGCCGTGACGGCCGAGGATGTGTCCAGTCTCGTTGGCGTGCACCGCGGCGAAACGGTGTTCGACCTCGTTGAGGCGGCCCTCGAGCGGCGGGTGGCGCGTGCGGCCCAGCTGGTGGAACCGGTGCTGGAACAGGCCGGCATGAGCGGCGTCAGGATTGTTTCTCTGCTCGGCACCCATCTGGTGGGGACCGCGCTGGCCCGCTCGGAGCGCGGTCGCGGACTGCAACTGGCTCGCCTGCCCGACGCACTGTACCGCCAAATCCAGGGCGTCAGGCCGTACGGCCTGCGGAGTTATAAAGAGGAAGCCGAACGGTGGACGGCCTGGAGCGGTCTCTGGAGCGCGCGGGAGCTCGGGCACGCACTGCGCGCCGCGCTCGTGGCGGATACCGCACTGAAGACCGCCACCTTGTCGGACGATCGGGGGATCTTGACGCAATTGGTGCTGGGATTTGCGGTGACAAAGCGGGAGGCTGCTTGAGACTCGGAATGATGGAACGATGGAATGTGGGAATGTTTGTCGTGCTTCTTTCCATCATTCCGACTTTCCCTCTTTCCGCCCAGACCGACAGTCGTCTCGTCGAAGCGCTCCGGCTCGCGCAATCGGGTCAGGTGGATTCGGCTCGCGGTATCGTGCGCCGGCTGCTCGCGATCCTGCCCCCTGGCGACTCGGCCTATCCACAAGCGCTGCTTGCCGCGGCGAAAATCGCCCCCGACGCCCCGACCGTCGCTCTGTATCTCAATCGCATCGTAGTCGAGTACGGCGCAGGACCCTGGGCGGACGACGCGCTGCTGCTCCTCACGCAGCTGTATTTCGCGCAGCACGATCCGACCCAAACCGTTCAAGCCGCCGAACGACTGAACCGCGACTATCCGGACTCGCCCCTGCGCGCGCGCGCCAACTTCGCCGCCGGGCGGGCCTACTTCGAGCTCAAGAACGAGACCCGCGGCTGCGAGTTGATCCAGCAGGCGCTCGAGGGCTCCGGCGACGACGTCGAATTCAAGAATCAGCTGACGTTTTACGCGTCGCGCTGCAGTCCGCCCTCGAACACGCCTCCGCCTCCGCCCGATACAGGGGCCAAGACGACGGCGGCGCCGCCCGTGGGACCGCACGCTTACGCCGTCCAGGTGCTCGCCGTGAAGAGTGCCGCGCAGGTGGATGAGATGCTGACGCGACTCAAGGTGATGGGCTTCGACGCCCGTGTGCTGCGGGACTCGACCGGCTTCTTCAAGGTCCGCGTCGGCCGCTACGCCACGCGCGAAGAAGCGCAGCGGGCGCAGCTGCGTCTCAAGCAGAAGGTCGGGGGCCAGCCTTTCGTGGTGGATGAGCCGTGACCGCAGTGACTGAAACGCCATTGATGCAACAGTATCGCGACATCAAGGCCCGCCATCCCCAGACCATTCTGTTTTTCCGTATGGGCGATTTCTACGAGATGTTCGAGGACGACGCGAAGCTCGCCGCGCGCGAGCTTGGCCTGACGCTCACGTCGCGCAACAACGGCGGCGCGGCCGAAGTCCCGCTCGCGGGCGTGCCCGTTAAAGCGGCAACCGAGTACCTGCGCCGTCTCATCGCGAAAGGGCACCGCGTCGCGATCTGTGAGCAGGTCGAGGATCCGAAGCTGGCCAAAGGCCTCGTGCGTCGAGCGGTCATCGAGACCATCACACCGGGTACGGTGCTCAGCGATGATTGGCTCGTTCGGAACCGCAACAACTATGTCGTCGCGGTCGATCCGCGCGGCGGGGCGGCCGGGCTCGCCACCCTCGACGTCACCACCGGCGAGCTGATTCTCGAGACCGTGCCCGCGAGCGACACCGCCGCGGCAATCGCGCGCTACGAGGCGCGCGAGCTGGTCGTGCCGGCCGGGGTCTCTGTTGCAGCCGACGTAGGAACGGTCACCGTACGCGAGGCATGGGAGTTCGACCCCGAGCTCGCACGCGAGGACCTGATGCGGACCTACGGCATCGCCTCGCTCGACGGCCTCGGCGTCAGCGCCGAGGACCGGCCCGCGATCGGCGCGGCGGGCGCGCTGCTGCGCTATGCCCGCGAGCTCAAGCCGGGCGGCTTGCCGCACCTTGCGCACCCGACCATCGTGCGCCGCGGCGACGTGCTGCCGCTCGATGAGATGACCCGCCGTAACCTCGAGCTCGTCGAGCCCCTCCGCGCCGGCGCGGAAGGCGCGACGCTGCTCGAAGTCATTGACGGCACCCTGACGCCGATGGGCGGCCGCCTGCTGCGTCGCTGGCTGCTGGCGCCGCTCGTCGATCCTGCGGCGATCAACGCCCGGCTCGATGCCGTCCAGGTGCTGGTCGGCGATGGCCGGGGTCGCGCGCGCCTGCGCGAGGCACTGGACGGCGTGCGCGACCTCGAGCGGCTGGCGGGCCGGGCGGCGCTCGGCCGGGCGACGCCACGCGAGCTGGGCGCGCTGCGCGACTCGATCCTACGGCTTCCCGATGTTGCCGGAGCGCTGGGCGGACTCGTGGCCCGAGAGCGATCCGCGCTGCTCGACGCGAGCGCACTCGAGCTGGACCTGCTGACCGATATCGGGGAGGAGCTGGGGCGCGCGCTCGTCGAGCGGCCGCCGGCGCAGCTCGATGAGGGCGACGCGATCAAGCCGGGGTACGATCCTGACCTCGACGAGCTGAAGGCAGCCCGTGACGGCGGCAAGCAGTACATCGCGGCGTTGCAGTCCACAGAGCGCGAGCGCACCGGCATTACGTCGCTCAAGGTCGGGTTCAACAAGGTCTTCGGTTACTACATCGAAGTGACGCACGCCAATCGCGACCGGATTCCGGCCGACTACGAGCGCCGCCAGACCCTGACGGGTGCCGAGCGCTACGTCACGCCCGACCTCAAGGAGTATGAGGCCAAGGTCCTCGGCGCCGAAGAGCGCATCGCCGCCCGCGAGGCCGAGGTGCTGGATGAGCTGCGCCGCCGCGTTGGCGCCGTAATCGCTCGCGTGCAGACGACCGCCGGCCTGCTGGGACGTCTCGACGCGTGGGCCGCCTTGGCGGACGTCGCCGAGCGCGAGCGCTACGTGCGTCCGGACGTCACGGGCGAGTTCACGCTCCAGCTCGAAGCGAGCCGGCACCCGGTCGTCGAACGGATGATGCCGCGCGAGGCGTTCATCCCGAACGACGTGACGCTGGACGAGGGCGGGCGTGTCGCGCTGCTCACCGGCCCCAACATGGCAGGCAAATCCACCGTGCTCCGGCAGGTGGGGCTGTGCGTCGTGCTGGCGCAGATTGGTTCGTTCGTGCCGTGCCGGCGCGCGAGGATCGGTGTCGTCGATCGTCTGTTCACGCGCGTCGGCGCGTCCGACAACCTCGTACGCGGGCAGTCCACCTTCATGGTCGAGATGAGCGAGACGAGCGCCATTCTTCACGCCGCGAGCGCCCGCAGCCTGGTGCTGCTCGACGAGATCGGGCGCGGCACGTCGACCTACGACGGCGTGGCGATCGCCTGGGCGGTCACGGAGTGCCTCCACAACAGCATCGGCTGCAAGACGATTTTCGCGACGCACTACCATGAGCTGACGCAGCTCACCGAAGAGCTCGAGCATGTCCGCAACTTCAACGTCGCGGTGCGCGAGGTCGGCGAAGAAATCGTCTTCCTGCATCGCCTCGAGCCGGGCGGCGCGGACCGCTCCTACGGCATTCATGTCGGCCGGCTGGCGGGGCTGCCCGCCCCCGTCGTCACGCGGGCGTGGCAGGTCCTCAAGCTGCTCGAAGCCGGGCATCACGTCGCAAAGCAACCGGCTCCCGCACCACTCGACGCAACTCAGCTCGCGTTGTTCGGCCAGGCCCGAACCCCGAGCCCCGATCCCCTGCTGCTCGAGCTCGACGGGCTCGACGTCAACTCGCTGTCGCCGCTTGATGCGTTGAATCAGCTGGCGGCATGGCAGAAGCGGCGGAAAGAGGGAGGCTCGTGAGAGCGCTGGCGCTGCTCGGGCTGATCGGGGTCGTGGGATGCCGTGGGTCGTCACCGCAGGCCGGCCAGACGAGCCAGGCGGCACCGCCGCCGGAATCGGAAGCGCCGGTCGCGCTGAACCCGGATGTGCCGATCGCCTATCCGCCGGCGCTGTTCGAGCAGAAGGTGGAAGGCGACGTGACTCTGCGGCTGTTCGTGGATTCGACCGGCAAGCTGATTCCTGAATCCACGCGCGTCGCCGAGCCCAGCGGGTATCCGGCGCTCGATTCGGCGGCGCTGGCGGGTGCCGGCACGCTGCGGTTCGCGCCGGCGAAACGGCGCGGGGTGCCGGTGGCGACGGCGTTCCTGCAGCCGGTCGAGTTCCGCCAAGTAGGGACGACGCGCACCGGCAACGTGACGCTGCCTCCGGCGCCTGCGCCCACACCGACGCCGACTCCACCACCGGCGCCGGCGCAACAACGGCCACGGCCGCCCTCGCCAGTCGTTCGCCTCACGGCGGATTCGACGCGCAAGGACACGACCAGGGTACGCCCCTCGCCGCCCCCGGCGGACACGACGCGCCCGCCTGACACGACAAAGGCGCGCCCGGACACGAGTGCCTCAGCACACTAAGCCGTACGCCAACGTCCTCGAGACGATCGGCTGGACGCCGCTGATCCGGATCAACAAGGTCACGCGCGGGATTCGCACGCCGGTGTATGCGAAAGCGGAGTTCTTCAATCCCGGCGGCTCGGTGAAGGACCGGATCGGGTTGGCGATGATCGAGGCGGCGGAGCGCACCGGGAAACTGCGGCCGGGTGGCCTGATCGTCGAAGCCACATCAGGGAATACCGGTGTGGGTCTGGCGATCGCGGCGGCGGTGAAGGGCTATCGCTGCATTTTCACGATGCCGGACAAGATGTCGCAGGAGAAGGCGCGGCTGCTGCGCGCCCTCGGCGCCGAAGTCATCATCACGCCCACCGCCGTCCCGCCCGATCATCCCGACAACTACATCGTGAAAGGCCGCGCCATCGCGGCGGCGCACGACAACGCGATCTTCGCCGACCAGCACTACAACCCCGTGAACCCCGACGTACACTATCACACCACGGGGCCGGAGATCTGGGAGCAGACGGGCGGCAAGGTGACGCATTTCGTGTGCGCGCCAGGCACGGGCGGCACCGTGAGCGGCGCCGGTAAGTATCTGAAGGAGAAAAACCCCAAGATTCGTGTGATTGCAGGCGACCCGGTGGGGTCGATCTACACCGACTACGCCAGGACGCGCCAACAGGGCGACGGCCAGCCGTACAAGGTCGAGGGGATTGGTGGTGACAAGATCCCCACGTCGCTGCATTGGGATGTGATCGACGAGTGGGTGCTGGTCAGCGACAAGGACGCGATGCAGATGGCGCGGCGGCTCTCGAAAGAAGAAGGACTCTTCGTCGGCGGGTCGACGGGCGTGAACGTTGTCGCGGCGCTGGATGTGGCGCGCCGCAGCGACGATCCCCAGGCCCTGGTCGTGACCGTCCTCGCCGATACCGGCGAGCGCTACCTCAGCAAGGTCTACAACGAGGAATGGTTGCGCGAGAATCAGCTGATCGACGACGAGCGGCCCACCGTGGGGCGCCTCATTGCCGCCAAGACCAGCGACGCGCCGCCGCTGATTCACGTTGCGCCCGAGGCATCCGTCCGGCAGGCGCTGAACCTGATGTCGACCTACAACGTCTCGCAGCTGCCGGTGCTGGACGGTGACGACGGCGTGGGCGCGATCTCGGAACAGGCGCTGATGGCCCGCGCCATCGGGCAGCCCAAGACTCTGGACAGCCCAGTGCGCGACGTGATGGACTCTCCCTTCCCGGTCGTCGACGGGGAGTCGCCGGTCGCGCTGCTCACGACGCTGCTGTCGCGCACCACCCCGGCGGCCCTGGTGCGACGCAACGGCAAGTTCGTCGGCATCGTCACGCGCTACGATCTGCTGCACCAGCTGGCGGGCATCCGCTGATGCGGGTGACCGTGCTCACCGGGGGCGCGACGGCGGAGCGCGCGGTGGCGTTCGCGAGCGCGTCGCAAATCGTCACGGCGCTGCGGAGCCGGCAGCACGATGTGCGGGTCGTCGATCTCGCCGGTGGGGGGGCGCCGCTCGACGAGCGCGCCGAGCGCGAGCTGCTGGGAGGAGCCGTGGGCCTCGCACCGCCAACGGTGGATGCGCTCGCCGAGCGTGAACGGCAGATGTTGTCGGAGGGGCTGGCCGAGCTCGAGGCTGTGCGGAGCGCGGACGTGCTGTTTCTCGCCGTGCACGGCGGCGCCCTCGAAGGCGGCACACTGCAGGCGGTGCTTGAACTCATCGGGGTGCCGTACACGGGGAGCGGCCCGCTCGCGAGTGCGTTGGCGATGGACAAGGATCTCTCCAAGCGGCTGTTTCGTGCGGCCGGTGTGCCGGTGCCCGCGTGGTTCATGACGCCTCCCCCCGTGGCGCCTGAGGACGTCGCGACCGCGCTGGGATGGCCGGTCATCGTGAAGCCATCCAAGCAGGGCTCGTCCGTCGGGCTGACGCTTGTGAAGAAGGCTCAGGACCTGGGCGTCGCGCTAAAGCTCGCGTCACGCTATGACGACGAGGTGATGACCGAACAATTCATCCCGGGAATCGAGCTGACCGTGGGCGTGCTCGGCGACCTGCCCCTGCCGGTCGGGCAAATCGCGTCCAAGCACGAGTTGTTCGACTATGAGACCAAGTACACGCCGGGCATGTCGGAGGAGACGTTCCCGGCCAAGATCGACACGCTGCTCGCCCGGCAACTGCAGGAATACGCGCTGATGGCGCATCGCGCCTTGAAGCTGAGTGGCTACTCGCGCGTCGACTTCCGGGTGAGCCCCGAAGGAGACATCTTCTGTCTGGAAGCGAACTCCCTGCCGGGAATGACCCGCACCAGTTTGTTCCCTCAGGCCGCGCAGGCGTCGGGCATCCCCTTTCCCGAGCTGTGTGAGCGTATTGCAAGCCTGGCCCGGAACAACCGGGCCGGGCAAGGGGGATAAAAACTAGACGCATCAAAGGACACGTAGGAGATCAGATGGGCCCGCAGCGGATGTATGGTTTGACCGTCTGGGTACGACGACTGCTTGTCGCCAACCTGCTCGTATTCCTCATCCAGAGCACGTTGTTGACGTCCCCGAGCTTTGCCGACGCCTTCGGGTTTGCCCCGGCGCACGCCTGGGAGCGCCCGTGGACATTCGTCACGTACATGTTCCTGCACGCGGGGATCCTGCACCTCGCGCTCAACCTGCTCGTGCTGTGGGTGTTCGGGTCATCGGTCGAAGAGCGCATGGGCGGCCGGACGTTCGTGCTCTTCTATCTGCTCTGCGGGATCGGCGGCGCCGCGTCATCGTTCTTGCTGCAGCAACTGGTGCGGGTGCCACCGATGGTCGGCGCCTCGGGCGCGATCTTCGGGGTGGCGGTCGCGTTCGCGTGGTACTGGCCCGACCATCCGGTGTCCCTCTTTCCCCTGCCCGATCCGATTCCCGCGAAGTGGCTCGTCACCTTCCTCGTGGGCGTGGATCTCGTGCTGGCGCTGCTGAAGGTGAGCGACGGCATCGCCCACATCGCGCACCTCGGCGGCATCGGCACCGCGCTGCTCTGGCTCAAGGGCCAGGATTGGCGCGCGACGCGCGGGGAGCGGCGGGCACGGCAGCCCGCAGAATCCAGCGTGCTGGTGTCGCAGCCACCGCGCGTGAGCCGCAGCGGCGCCATCCCCCCGTCCACGCGAGCGCTCAAGCCGCGCAGCGGGTCGGACGCGCGCGCGAACGCCGAGATCGACCGCGTGCTCGACAAGATCATCGCGAGCGGCGTCGAGAGTCTCACGCCGGCCGAGCGGAAGTTCCTCACCGAAATCAGCCGCCGGTTGCGTACGCCGCCGAAGCCGTAGTGTCAAGTCGGACCTCCTAGCCCGCGAGATTGATATCCGCTGGGAGCCTTCCCAAATTGGGCGGCAACCAGCGCAATGCTCGTCAATCTCGTTCCTGAGTTCCTCGCGACGCTGGCCGCGCCCAGTCCCTCCGCGGCGTACCACGAGTATCTCGATCGTCATCGTCCCCTGTTGAGCGCCTACTGGCAGAACTACGTCCTCGATCCGGCCTCGCCACACGCCGAGCCGATCATCGAAACGGCGCTGCGTGCCGATCGCTCCGATCTCCGGCGCCTGCTCGAGGACGTGGATGTCGTCGCCATCGCCGAAGACGCGCTGCGACGCTCCCTCGAATTGCTCGAGGCCGATTGTCCGGTCGATCTTTATCTCATGGTCGGTGTGGGAGCGGCCAACGCGGGCGAGCTGGTCGTGGCGGGGCGCGGCATCGCGTTCGTGTGTCTCGAGCACTTCACCGGGCGTGCCAACGCGCAGACGTACGGCATAGGACTCGCGCCCGAGCTGCTGCCGCTGTGGATCGCCCACGAGGTCGCGCACGCGCTGCGCTACACCTCACCCACCAGCCGCGCCGCGATGCGGCGGCTCGTCGGCGATCTGGGGGGAGGTGGCTACTACGACGCCTGGGAGATCGGCTCCCGCGCCACACTGCGCGAGCTGGTCGTCAACGAAGGCGTGGCGATCGCGGCGTCCCAGGCCGTCGCGCCGGGATCCGACCCCTGGGAGTATTTCGGGTACAACCGGCGGCAGTATCGCCGGCTGCGGGAGCTGGACGCCTTCCTGCGCCGTGCCTCCACAAACGACCTCGAGTCGACCGGCCTGGGACTGCGGCTCCGCTACTTGTCGGGGGGCATGAGCCCCGCTGCGCGGCTGCTCGCCGGAAAGGTCCTGCCCGAACGCTCCGGCTACTACCTGGGCCTGCGGCTGGTCGAGAATTACTCCGCCGAGCATGGCGCCGCATCGACGGTACGAGCCGCGACCGAAGAGCTGCGCCAGGCCGATGACCGCGCGTCGGGGATCCAGACCGCATGAGCACGCACGATAAGAAGTCCCCGCCCCGCGCGCGTGCGGCGGCGCCGGCCCCCACCCCCACCCCCACCCCCACCCCCAGCCCCAGCCCCCCCGTCCAGGGGGAGCGGCGCCGCAACCGGCCGTTGCGCGAGGTGTTGGA
>DATLXS010000122.1:0-2117 GCA_035575675.1 Gemmatimonadales bacterium | reverse complement strand
ATCGTCGTAGCGATACAGATTCACCAGTCCCGATCGTAGTGGCTGCCAGCGCGCACTGGCCGCCTGCGGCAGCGGAATACCCTGAGGTCTCACCGTTTCCATGTTTTCTACTCGATCCGCGCAGACCCTCAGTAATGTCCTGAAGTCACGGAGTCCTTTCTCTCGTCGGTGATGCATCGTCGCGTGGAGTACCAACCGCAAAACGGCCGATCGCCGGCAAGGGCGTGACCACATGATTCTTCGGGTCTACATCAATCAACCTCAACATTTCCATGCGACCCAGCGCTTCATACAGCAATAGGCTGGCTGCGCCCGGCTCGCCGACGTCCTTCCGCCAGTGATGTCGATGTTGCCGAATCAGCGATTCGACATAGCCCTCCAGCTCGGAAATGCTCACGGGGTCCCTCCGTTCGTCACGAAGCCGGTTTGCCAGATGCTCGGCGATCAGCAGCGTGGCATGGCCGTCCGTGCCTTCTTCCGGCATCTTCACGTCGGTCATCAGTTCATCCGGGTCGATCATCGCCACACCCTCGCGCCGGGTCTCCTGAACCAATCCGGTTGCGCCTTCAATTTCTTTCACGATCGAGGGGCGCTGCGACACAAAATACGCGCGTTCCTCCTCGCTGAGCCACGAATAGTAAGTTACCGGGTCGTTCAGCAATCTGCGAAATAATCGCGTGCGCAGCCGGCGATGCCGGCCCTCTTCGGTGTCCGGAAACGGCTCGTCCACGATAGCGTTGATGCGCTCTTCGGTCGATCGTGCAGCCATCGTTGACGGCCCGCGCCGCACGTTTAGCATCGCCGCCAATGCCGCGCCGTTGATGTTGTACAGTGCGTCTTGGTCCGGAGAGGTCAGGAAGTACTGTTCGTCGCCATCCACGCGCGTCAGAACACGCAGATCGATCAGGTGCTTGATGACTTCCACCAGATCCCGGCGATGTTCGCGCAGCGCCAAGTCAAAGGAAACTCCGTTGCGGCCCAACTGCGGATCGGAAGCAAACTCGCCGGCGATGGCATCCGCCAACCGCCGCAGCACGGTTTGCCGCTCGGATTTCTCCAGCACTGCCAGCGCCAGACACAACACCACGTACCGCCGCCGCGTGAATGACTGCTCCTTGCTATCGAGCAGCGGCCGCGTGGAATCGTTGAGGTCGCCAGGCGTCTTGCGCAGGCGCGCCATTTCGCTTTCGACGTGCAGCGTCCATTGGCAATGTCTCATGAACCACTCCCGCAGCCACGCCGCATGCCGGCGAACGAGCATGAAATCGGAGGCCCCTTTCTCGCCCGGCGTCAGCAGCGGCCGCCGCAACAGCGCTGCAATCGCACGCCGCCGCTCATGCACGGTTTGGGCCTGCAAGCTGCTCGATATCGTCTGCCGCGGCAAAGAGGTATCCATGTCCATATCTATCCCTCCGCCACCAGCGATTGCACATCTTCCAGCCCCCACGCCTCATCCGCTTCTTCGCCATCCTCCACCAGGGGGCGAATCGTCAGATAGTGGTCTTCGCCGATCAGCACACCGGTAGTCGCGCGGATAACAGCCATGGCCCCATCCTCGGTTCGCTCAAGATCGATCTGCAGAACGCCATCGCTGGATGTCACCGAGACCGCCGCTGCGGATCCTGTTTTGGCCGCCAGCGCATCGCCGAGAAGATCAAGAAACAACTGAAACGCTCCCTCCGGCAACTCGCCAAGCTGCGACAGACGTAGGCGCCGCCCGCCTGCCAGCATCCGCCGCCACCGGCGGATCTCCCCCGCCTCCTGCACTGCCAGCTGGCCGAGCTTCGCTCTTTCCGCGCTCCGGTCAATCACGTTCTGCGGCCGTCCCCGCGCCGCATATCGCCCGGAATTGTGCAGCCGCGGCGAAATGTGTACCGGCGGGGCATCAATCCAGCGCGTCGTTGAGGACACAGGCTCGGCCCCGCGCTGATCCAGCGTGTCGACGTCAATCGACAGATGCCGACAGGAATCGAGCCCAAACGCGCCCCGCCACAGGCGATGGGCCGCCTGATCATCCTCCGCTTCAGCAAACCACAGAGCCAGTGCCCGCAGGTCGGCCGCCCGGTCGCTGCGCCCCGCTCGCCGGTCATTGATCCCCGTCACTGCCGCTACGAGAG
>DATLXS010000121.1:0-2766 GCA_035575675.1 Gemmatimonadales bacterium | reverse complement strand
GCGGCAACGGCGTGCAGTCCTCGCTCGAGGGCCTGCCCGTGCCGCCGCAGTACCGGTTCTCGCCGCTGCAAGGTCCTTGCGCCAACGTCGCCCAGGCGTACGCGCATTTCGCGCGCGACTATCGCGAAGGAACGCATCTCTCTGCCACGTTCGACGACGCGGTCACGCGGCATCGGATGTTGGACTGGATCGAGAAGGCGGCGGCAACCGGACAGCGTCAAACGCCCGGCTGATCCGGCGGGAGCATTCACACTGGCTGGAGATGTTTGCCGTAATGTTTGCCGGTCCATAATTGCCGATAGCTGCCAATCCGGCCCTTTGGTGCGCGTGAGTGCCGATAAAACAACGGCCCCGCATGGGGGCCGTTGCATTCAAATCCCGCCGTCCCGACTGAGTGAAGATCAGGCTCTGCAGCGGCTTTCGCTGTGGGGTTTCGGAAAAGACGGCGACCCCCTGAACTCTGCTCAGGGGGTCGCGCGTTGTGAGTCTTGTTGTGATTCTGCTACGATTCTCGGTCGGTCCTCAGGGCGATTCATGTTCGCTAGGGTCGTCCCTGACGTTGCCGCTCGCGTTGCTCGTCCCCGTGCTGCCGTGGCGTGGCCGTGCGCCATTCACCTGGTAGTGCCACCAAGCTGTGACGATCCCGCAATCCAGCGCCGGATGATGTGGAGTGATGAAACAGTCCGCCGTAGCGACGTGTGTTAGCAGGCCTTCCATAGTGTGTACTCCGTCAGCACGTAGCCTCTCCGGGCGAGAAGGAGGGCGAAATACCCTCCACCCTCCTCCTCCGAACAGATCCGGTCAGGCGTTCAACGCCTTCTGCGGCGTAAGTTCCACCGCCTTCTGCTGCGTGACTTCCACCTCGATCAAATGCGGCTTGGCCGTCTCCGCCTTCGGCAGCGTGATCGTCAGCACGCCGAGGTCGTAGGTCGCCTTGATCTTTTTGGGATCGATCGAGGCCGACAGCCTGAACGTCCGCTCGAAGGCGCCATAGGTCCGCTCATAGCGATGGACCTTCTCGGCCTTCTCCTCTGCCACCTGCGCCTTCGTGCCCGTGATCGTCAGCAGGTTGCCCTCGACCGAGATCTTCACGTCCTCGGGCCTCACTCCGGGTACCTCCGCGACCAAGCGGATGACATCGGGCTCCTCGAAGATGTCCACCAGCGGCAGCCAGGCGGTCGTCGCGGCCTCGGGTACAGACCACTCGGACGCGCGTAACGGCTCGCCGTTGAAGGTCCGGCCCATGCGGTGTTCCAGCTGATGCAGCAGATCCAGCATCGGGTCCCTCGTCATAATACCGACCATATGGTCCTCTTTTGCTCTTGTGAGTCGATTGCAACGAACTATCGTGCGTTCTAACCACTGCAAGATACGCTAGTTGTACTAAGGTTGTCAAGTGAATAGTAAGAATTATGGTGCACTTCACAAATATAGTTAAGCACCAACGTAGCGCTTTACCTACCCCGTAGGTACAGGACCATCGAGAGGTCTTTCGGCGGCCTGGACGCGGCCCTCGCCCTGGCCCTAAGCTCGACCACGTCCGAGATGACCCGACGCACGCAGAAGCGACCCACGTACTCCCAGGCGTTCGTATCTGCCTTCACGAAGCACGGTATGAACTCACGCTGCGTCGCGAAGACTCGCGCCGAGCGCTCGATCCCAGGACCGCGGCCGGACAGGATGACATCAGGGGCGTCGGGGTTGAGATCGGGCCTGAAGCAGCCGCATACGACGCGCCCATCCCGGTGCGGCAGGGAGCTCGACAGGTCGCCGCCGAGCGCCTGACGGATCGCCCCCCGAGTGTAGCTCGGCCCGAAGACAAAGTCTCTCATCGTTCCGGGCCAGGAGATGAGCTTGTCACCGATCATGTGCAGCCTATGGGGTGCGAAAATGGAGCGGGTCTCTGAGGTTCTGCAACTCCCGGTAATAGTAGAGGGGCGTCGGCCGCGCGTGCTTGAACCTCAGCTGCTTGAGAAACTCGACTTCCTCTGCGGTCGCGGAGCCGCTGAGGGAAGGATCCTGAAGGAATTCCTGGAGTCCTGGCTCTTCGCCGACGGGCGGTTCGGATTCCCGCTCGACAAACTCGAATCGCTTCGCCTGCCCTGGGACGACGCTGTGGTTTAGGACAATCTCCAGACCGAACGTCGCGAGGTCGATGTCCCAGGATTCAATAAGCGGATCCAAGAACGAGACGCAGTTCTCAGCGGACACGTGGAAGATGTCCGTATCGAGGAACTCGAGCACGACGACCCGCATCTCCTCATAGCTGCGGCCGCTCAGTTGGGCCACCATGCGGAGCCAGTAGTCGTTCTCGAGTTCGTTTTTCGCCGCGCGCTTGACCACATCCAGCAGCGTCTGGGTAACCAGGCGTTCGAGCTCGCCGAAGGGCTGCTTTTCAAAGATCGCGCGGACGTGTTCTCGTCTCTGGGGATTACACTTGCGCAGGATCAGCTCGCGGACTTCGTGAAACAAGGGCGCGAGCGCGTCCCCCAATTCCCGCTTCAATTCTTCCTTGCGCTGCAGGTCCGCCAGTTTCGCCATCTCCCCGGTCGGGAGCTTCAAGAACTTGTCGATCCGGGCATAGATGTCGGTGCGGTTCGATGCGGGGGGCGCCTTCTTCCGAGTCAGTAATTGCGATATGTAGGACTCGGTCACGCGGGCCGCGCGGGCGAGATCCTGCTGCTCCAACCCCAATTCCTCCAGCCGGTGCCGGATCACAAATGGGACATCCACGGGATTCCTCCTCGGGCCGACTTGGGTCATTAA
>DATLXS010000120.1:0-4954 GCA_035575675.1 Gemmatimonadales bacterium | reverse complement strand
CGTACAGCCAGCAGAACAGCGCCGTGCGCGCGCCGCCGACGTGCAGCAGCCCGGTGGGACTGGGCGCAAAGCGCGTGACGACTGTCATGTGGACCTGCCGACCTGTCCGCCATTGTGAGGGGCGCGCATGTTACCAAGGGCTGTCCCGGTACGCCCGCCGGGAGGGCCCGCAGCCGCCGCGAACGCCGGCGGTGCGGACACCCACGTGGCGCTGAGCGGTGATTTGCCTCGGATTCCGACGGTCGCTAGACTTCCCGCTCCCCAAAATGGGCGGTTAGCTCAGCGGTAGAGCACTGCTTTCACACGGCAGGGGCCACTGGTTCGATCCCAGTACCGCCCACCATTCAGAAACGTCGGCGGAACAAGGATCTAGGAAGTTTCCTGGATCGCTGTTGTTTTCTGAATGGTCGCTCTTAAGGCATTTTGGGACAGTTTTGGGACAGTGCCAGTGGCGCGACCGGGTGAAACGCCATCCAGGAGAACTGTCCTATGGCGACCATCGAGAAACGCGGTCAATTCTGGAGAGTGAAGATCCGTCGCGCCGGCCTTATGGCGCAGACCAAGACTTTCGATAACAGGACGCATGCCCAGCAGTGGGCGCGCAGCGTCGAATCGGACCTCGATAAGGGCATCGTCGTGGATCGGCGAACCGCGCAGCGGCTCTCGCTCGCGGAGGTGCTCGAGCGCTACCGGCGTGAAGTCACGCCCACGAAACGGGGCTCGCTCGATGAAAACCTGCGCCTCAAGGCGATGGCGCAGCGTCCGTTTGCGCGCATCCGGATGTCGGCGCTCACGAGTTCCCACCTGGCGGCCTATCGGGATGAGCGCCTCAAGGTCGTCTCAGGCGCCACGGTAAACCGCGAATTCAGCGTGCTCTCGCACGCGATCGATACGGCCCGGCGCGAGTGGGACGTCTATATGCCCACCAATCCCTGCACTCTGGTGCGCCGGCCCCCGCAGGGACGACCGCGGGACAGGCGGCTCCAGGATGATGAAGAACAGCGGCTCCTCGCCGCTTGCCGCGGCGCCCGCAACAAATGGCTCGCGCATTGCGTGGCCCTTGCCATCGAAACAGGCATGCGGCGGGGCGAGTTCCTGGGACTATTGTGGGACAACGTGGACCTCGAGCGGCGCACGGCCTTCCTGCCTGTCACCAAGAATGGCGAGTCGCGCGGCGTGCCGCTCTCGAGCCGCGCGGTCGCAGTACTTCGTGGCCTGCCCGCTTCCTCCAGCGGACGCGTTTTTGGCGAGCTCACCCCGTTAGCTCTAAGGCTCTCCTTTAACCGCGCCACGCGTCGCGCCGGCATCACCGGTCTCCGCCTCCACGATCTCCGACACGAAGCCACGAGCCGATTCTTCGAAAAGGGACTGAATGTGATGGAGGTCGCCTCCGTCACCGGCCACAAGACGCTGCAGATGCTCAAGCGCTACACCCACCTCAGCGTCACCGATCTGGCCACGAGGCTCGGCTAGCGGCCGTGGAATAAACCCAAGCGTTTGGTTACAATCTATGCCGACCATTCTTCGGTTTCGGGGGCTGCGGGTGATGATCTACTCGTACGATCATCGCCCGCCGCATGTGCACGTCATTGGTCCTGGCGCCGAGGCGAGGATCGCGCTGGGTGATGAGGGTGAGCGTCCCTGGGTGATGACGAACGACGGGCTGTCCCGCCGGGATCTGGTCAGAGCTCTTGCGGAGATCGAGCGGAATCGCGATCTTCTGATACAGCGATGGAGAGAGATTCATGGCGATGCCTGAGTGGATAAAGAAGGAGTTGCGCACGAACTTTGCGCGGGCCTCCCGCGCGGGACGGCAAGCTGCAAAGACGGAACCGCGTGCCGCTCGTGCCACCTATCAGGCCAGGGACAACACACTGCGCATCGAGCTCACCAATGGAGCCGAGATCACTATCCCCGTGAAGCTGATTCCGGCCCTCAAGGGAGCGTCGCAGAGCGAAGTACGGGCGGTTGAAGTCCTGGGCCGGGGCGGCGGTCTGCACTGGGAAGCGTTGGACGTCGACCTCAGCGTCCCTGGACTGGTGTCGTCAGTGTTCGCGGGACCGGAATGGATGGCCGAATTGGGGCGCGTTGGCGGCCGGCGATCATCGGCGGCCAAGGCGGCTGCAGCCCGGAGGAATGGACGAAAGGGCGGGCGGCCGCGCGGTCGGGCGACGGCCCGCACGAGTGCGTAGGTGCGGGATCTCTGTTCCTCTTCTATCAGTCACGAAGGGTCTGACCATGAGCATTCCCGGCTCGATTCCTGTTACGGACAACAGACCAACCATCGCAGGCGATCTTGGCAGATGCGCCCTATGGGTTGTCTGGCAGTCCATCCGGTTGCCATTGTTCCTCTTCCTTCTCGTTCTCGAGCCAGTCGTCACCTTCGTGCTGGGTGCGCTCGCCCTCCTTGGCGTTTTGACGGCGCTGTTCTGGAAGTTCTTCGGGCCGCCGGATTTTCCCTTCCTCTTGGTGCTCAGCATTTCTCTTGGCCTTGAGCTTGCGTTGATCGTCTACAGAAAACTTCTGCGCTTGCTCGCTTAATAGCCCTTGATGACCATGTAGTCGGAACTCTCGCCGTACCGCGGCGCACTGAGGTCCACGCGCACGCACACGCGCCCAGTCCCACAACGACGCAAGTCTGCACGCGCGCCGCGTTGATTGAGGACCGCAATGTTGCTCACGAGCTCATCCCGCTCGATACGTAAACGCGCGATTTCTCGTGGCGTCGGCAGCACCCACCAGGCGACGAAGAGAGCGATGGCGGCTGATGTCGCTGTAAGGCCAAGCGTCCACAGCGTAACGCGCGCATTGGCTGCACGTTTTATCTTCTGGAGGGCATCGACCGCACGTTGAGACTCCGCGTGCACGGTTTTCAGCGCGTCGACGAGCGCGCGCTGGATTTGATCTCTGACCGCGGCTTCCAGCGACTGAGTGTGCTGACTCAGCTTCTCGATAGCCGTCTCAGCGAGCTTCTGATGCGTCTGGGCAGTCTCCATCAGGAGGCCGAGTTTCACGCTGTCTTGATCCATGGATGCATCCAACTCGTTTGAAAGCGCGGAGCTATCGCGTCCGGTCATCGCGATGGGTACCTGAGCGTTTTCCTGTCCGCTCGAGACCTTGTTGCCGCGCATGCTCCAGCTCACGCAGCCGCGCGTGCTCCGATGCTTGTTGCTGCGCACGGAAGACCTGCCAGGAAGCCAGTGCGTCCTTCTTCCATCGATCGACGAATTGTGCGCGCTCGCCTCCCCTCGTCTGCTTGAGGATCCGATCACGGATCCATTCCCGCTCGGTTCGAACCGGTGGCAATTGCGTGACAAACCGCCGGACCTCTTGGGCAAGTTCCGCCTGACCCTGTCGAGCCAGATCATCTGCGATCGCGTTCCAGCCGCTTGCGATGCGGTACCGGGTCTCAAGTAACTCCGCCTTCCCAGGCTCAGGCTTTATCTCCCCGTCGGGCGTCATTTCGCGCGCCACCGCGGCAGTCCGCTGTCTCCAATGCGTAGAATCCCGGCGGCGCTCCGCACGGTAGATCCCGTCCTGCTTCCATCGATCGGCGAGTTGCGCGCGCTCACTTCCCTTCGCCTGCTCGAGCATCCGATCGCGGATCCATTCCCGCTCGGTTCGAACCGGTGGCAATTGCGTGACAAACCGCCGGACCTCTTGGGCAAGGCCAGCCTGACCCTGTCGAGCCAGATCATCTGCGATCGCGTTCCAGCCGTTTACGATGCGGTACCGGGTCTCAAGTAACTCCGCCTTCCCAGGCTCAGGCTTTATCTCCCCGTCGGACGTCATTTCGCGCACCACCGCGGCAGTCCGCTGTCTCCAATGCGTAGAATCCCGGCGGCGCTGTGCACGATAGATCGCGTCCTGCTTCTGGGGCTTGGTTACGCCTCGCACCGCCCGCTCGGTCGCATTCGCCGCGACGCCGTGCTCCCGTAGGTGCCGGGCAAACTGGCGTCGCCATTCGCGCAGAGTCGCCCTTCGGATGTTCAACCGGTTCCCGTCGTATCCCATTGCCTTGACGACCACGTGCACGTGGGGGTGAGGCTCGTCGGTGTGAAGCACCATGGCGTACCGGTGCTTCGCCCCAAACTCCTCCCGAGCGAAGTCCTTGACGGCCGCCAGGACCTTATCCGGCGACGTCCCCGCCGGCATCGAGAAGATCATCTTGTGCACCAGCTTCGGCTGCTTGCCCATCTGCCGGGGCTTGTGGTCCGCCGTCGGCGGCCGCTTGGCATCCAGTTCCAGGTCCCAGTCATCGAGGAGCGCCTTGGATACGCCTTTACCCTTGAGGGGGTCGCCGTCATCGGTCTCGATCGGAAGCTCCCCGTCCCGGTCCAGGTACTTCAGGTGTCGGGCCACGGAACCTAAGCCCCGTCCGCCTTGATTCAGCATCTTGATCATGACCTCCGGGGCCCGGCGGACGGTGCGGGCGATGAACGCCACTTGCGCGCTCGACAGCCGGTCGCGCCGGCCCGGTCCATAGCGCCCGTAGCTTCCAATGTCGAGCCACCCCGGGGGCCCAGTGTCAACGAGTCGTCGTGTCATGGCCCGTCCTCCAGGATCGGTCGTTAGCGTCCAGCAGCCCCCTGAAGTGATCCCTCAGGGACTCCGACAACTTGAGCATCGCAGCGACCTCCGCGCGCCCAGGGCTTGCTGGCCGGTCACTCTGGTTCATGGCGCGCGCGATCTGATTGAGATTCCGCCCGAAGGCAGCGAGCTGCTCCACGGACTGCTTGAGAAGCGTGTATTCCGCCTTTGGGAGCGGCGCAGCGCCGCGTAGATGGCACCGGGCGAGATAGGAGAGGTAGGTTGGCTGGCGACAATTAGATTTGCCGGTAGTTGTCGTCGGTCGTGGTGGCCTGAGCGGCGCTGACGACAATTAGATTTGCCGGTCGACGGGCCTCATCGACGGTCTGGTTTACTCAGCCCTCACAAAGGGGGCTGCGTGGTA
>DATLXS010000119.1:0-12146 GCA_035575675.1 Gemmatimonadales bacterium | reverse complement strand
CTGAGGTGCGCCGGGACGCGCTCTTTCGGCAGCGTACTGGGCCGCACGCGCGAGGTGTGCAGGAACGTGCCGCCCGTGCGGCCGGCGCGGTTGACGATCGCTTCGGTGAGCGGCAATACCTGTTCGCTGTTGTCCGCCCCCTTGTCGCGCGAGTAGTCGACCAGCCCGCCCCAGCCGTGCCGAATGCCCACGACCTTGTACCCATCGCGCAGGGCGCGAATCGTGATGGCGCGGATGGCGGGATTGAGTCCGGGGACGTCGCCGCCGCCGGTGAGGATGCCGATGGTGCCTTTGCTCATGGGAGAAAAAACTAAGCCAATCGCACGCGATTCGACCGCCACCTCTCGCAGTTGCCCCCCGCGTCGCTTCGGGATATGTTCGGGCAAGTCCCATGCGCCAGATTCTGCTGGCCGATGCTGACGCGTTCTACGTCGCCGTCGCGCGCGCCGTCGATCCCGACGGCGCCGGCAAGGCGCCCCTGCTTATCGTCGGCGGGTCCCGCGAGAGCCGCGGCGTCGTCTGCTCCGCCTCCTACGAGACCCGCAAATTCGGCGTGCGCTCGGCGATGCCGATCGCGCGCGCGCTGCGGCTCTGCCCCGACGCCTTGTGCGTCCCCGTGCCCTTCAAGGAGTGCATCAGGAAGAGCGCCGAGATCCGCACCGCGCTGCAGCAGTACACACCGGTCGTCGAAGGCGCGAGCATCGACGAATGGTATCTCGACCTCACCGGCACCGAGAGCCTCTACCACCATGAGCCCCTGATCGCGACGGCGCACCGGATCCGCGATGGCCTGCGCGAGGCGACTGGACTGACGCTCTCCATCGGCGGCGGCACCAACAAGCTGATCGCCAAGATGGCCGTCGATCGCGCCAAGCCGAGCCGCGGAGGCGACGGCGTGCTGATCGTCGCGCCGGGAGCCGAACAGGCGTTCCTGCGCTCCTGCACGCTGGCCGACATCCCGCTCGTCGGTCCGAAATTCCAGGCACGGCTCGCAGCGCACGGTCTGATCACCGTCGCCGACGCCCTGCGCTACGACCTCGCGACGCTGGGAACGTGGCTGAGCACGCGCGAAGCGCAGTGGCTCTGGAATCGCATCCACGGGACGGACAGCGCCGATGTCTTCCACCGCACCATGAACCGGGGCATCAGTCGCGACGAGACATTCTCGAAAGACCTCACGGAAGATGGGGACATCGAACGCGAGCTCCTCCGGCTCGTCACCCGTGCGGCGGCGGACATGCGCGGCGATGGGCTTACGGCACGCACCGTCGCCGTGCGATTGCGCGACTGGGATTTCAAGACGCGCGGGGCCCAGCGGACGCTTCCGGAGCCCGTCGTGTCGGATCGCGTGATCCTGCACGTGGCACGTGAGCTGCTCGCGAAATTGCGCAGCGCCCGCCGGGTGCCGGCGCGGCTCGTCGGGGTCAGGTTGTCTGGTCTGAAACCCGCCATCGCCGTCGATCAACTCGAGCTCGCCACGACGGGACAGGAAACGGAACGCGATCGAGGGCTCGCCCGAGCCATCGATCGCGTCCGCGGCAAATTCGGCCCGAAGAGTATTCTCCCGGGCGGCCTCAGTTAGATCCGGCGGTCCTCGCGGTCGCCGGTGCAGGATTTGTGATGAACCGCGCCACGTTCTGCTTCAGCTCGGCGAGCGCCGGCTCGTACAGATACATCATGTGCCCGGCGTCGTAGTACTTGAGCGTAATGTTGTCGCGCAGATCTGGTGACAGCCCCTCGAGATGATTGACCGTGTACTCCGTCGCGAAGAACGGCGTCGCCAGATCGTAATAGCCGTTCTCGACCTCGATCCGCAGATGCGGGTTCGTCACGAGCGCCTGCGTCAAATCAGAGCCGACGTACGTCGTCGCCGCCCAGCCACGCTGGCCGTCACGCGCCCAGTTCCACTGCCCCTGGTTGCCGCCGCCCATCAGGTAGCGGTCCTGCGTGTCGAACTTCAGCTCGCCGCGGAGGTACGCGTTGGCGGCCGCCGTGAATGCGCCCGTCACGGCATTCGACTGCGGATCGCCCGGCGCGTTCTCGGTCAAGAGATCGGGCAGCGGGCCGGAGAAGCGCGAATCGAGCCGGCCCGTCACGAGCCCGCGGCTGCGCTGCAGCTCGGCCATGAACTGCCGCAGGTTCACGCGCAGATCGGCCCGCATGACATAGTCCTCGGAGAGGCCGGTGTACGCCGCCACCTGCTTGGCCACGGCGGCCTTGCGGTCCGCGGGCAGCGTCGCGCCGGCGGCGAGCGCGGCGGCGTAGTCGCCCATCGCGTAGCGGCGGACGTCCGCCAAGAATGCGCTCATGTTGGCGGGCGCCGGAATCACCTTGTGATAAGCCGCGGTCGCGGCATAGCTCGGCAGGTAGAGCTCGTAGGACAGATCATGCCCGGGCGAGAACAGCAGCGTCTCGAAATCGAGTACCGACGAGATGAGCACGATACCGTTGAGCGAGATCCCGTCGCGTTCCAGCCGGCTGCCGAGGACCGCCGAGCGGGTCGTGCCGTAGCTCTCGCCGATCAGGTACTTGGGCGAGGCCCAGCGGCCGGTGCGGCTCACGTACTGCGAGATGAACTGCGCGAGCGCCTTGGCATCCTCGTCCACGCCCCAAAAGTCCTTCCCCGTGCCCTTGCCCACCGGCTTGGAAAACCCGGTGCCGATGGGATCGATGAACACCATGTCGGTGACATCGATCAGGGTGCTCTGATTGTCCACCACCTGGTAGGGCGGCGGCGGCGTGGGCCCTGCGTCGGTCGTCACGATACGCCGCGGACCGAACGCGCCCATGTGCAGCCACGCTGAGGCGGAGCCGGGCCCGCCATTATAGATGAAAGAGAGGGGTCGCTGGCTCGGGTCCCCCGCGCCGGTGCGCGTATAGGCGGTGTAGTAGAGCGACCCGATCGGCTCGTCCTTGTCGTTCTTGAGCAGCAGCGTCGCCGCCGTCGCGCGATAGGCGACGAGCTGGCTGCCGATCCGGATGGTGTGATCGGTGACCGACGACGCTTCCTTCGGGATCGGTGCAGCCGCGGCTTTGACCGATGTGTCACGCTCCGACGCCGTCGCGGCGGAGTTCTGCGCCGTCAGCGGAACGGCGAGTACGCACGCCGTCACAACGATAGTGCCGACTCTCATGATGCCTCTTCCCTCCCCCCCATGTGCGTCAGTGACTGATTGCGAAGAACCAGGCTCCGATGACCGGCCCGCGCGCCGGACGCTGGCCCGGCTGGGGCGGCGGCGTTCCCGGGGGCAGCGGACCGTACTCGGGCTGGAAGAGATACGCGATGTGCTTCTGCGTGTCCACTGAGATGGTCTTGGCCCCGCGCATCGTCGGAACGGTCGCGACCACCGTGTATTTGTCGGGCCCATCCTGCCGCACGACGGTGACGTTGCTGTCCCGCCCGGCCGGAATGTAGATCAACTTCTGCACCGGATCCCACCCCAGGGCGTCGACGCCTTCGCCGTTGGCGATCGTGGCGACGATCTTGCCGGTCCGCGCGTCCAGCACCACCGACGTCTTGCCGCAGCCCGAGAAAATGCGATCGGTGGCGCGGTCGTACGCGATGCCGGTCGGCCCCTCGCACGGCGCGAGCGGCCACGACGCGAGGACCGTCATCGTCTTCTCGTCGATCACCTGGATTGTGCTCGTGCCCTCGTTGTTGACGAAGATCTTGCCCTTGCCGTCGCTGGCCGCGCCTTCCGGCCCGTTGTCCTCGAGCTGGACCGTACCGACGATGGCACCGCTGTTCGGGTCGATGGCAACCACGGTGCCGATCGGACGACTGTGGTTGGTAAGAATGATGCGGTCGGAGAAATCGTCGTACATGATGCCGTCGAGACCACCGGTCGGCACCGGGATCCTTTTGATGAGGGCGAGGGTCGCGAGATCGAACATCTCGACGGTCGAATCGCCGGCGCTCGTAACGAATCCATGGCCCGACTTGGGCGCGAGCGCAATGCCGTGATTGCGCGGCGTATCGGCGATGTCCCCGAGCACCTTCCCGGAGGCCCCGTCGATCACCATCACATGCGTGCTGCGCGACACGAACACGCGTCCCGTGCCGGGCTCCGCGGTCAAATAATCGGTGCCGCCGTCGCCGCCGATGCTGTACTTCGCGACTTTGAACGTTTGCGCCGCGCAGACGGCGGGCAACGCCGGCACCGCGGCGACGAGCAATGCCAGGATCTGAATTGACGGTTTGTGCATACGGTCCTCGGTAGGGGTTCGAAAGAGTGACGCTCGTATTTTACGCGCTTGTGCGCCGGTGCGTTTGTTTCTTTTCTTGACGGCTGTAAGGCTGCTGTAAGGTTGGTCGGGTAGAATTGGTCTCTGCCAACATCAATGAGAATAGTCCGCGTCCTCACGCTGGCCGCACTCACGGCCGGCACCCAGGCCGCAGCTCAGAATCCCCCCCTGCCCACACCAACCGGCGGCGACATCCACGGCCTGGTAGTGGATGGAGCGAGCAAGGCGCCGATCAGCACTGCGGTCGTGGACGTCACCGGAATCGAAGCGGCAACGGTGGCTCACGCGGCCACCGGCACCGACGGCAGCTTCCGTGTCGCAAACCTCCAGCCGGGGCGCTACCGCGTCCGCATCCACGCGATCGGGTACACGCCGCGGCCGTTGCCGCCCATTGAGATAAGTCCGTCCACGCCGAGCGTCGATGTGGGAACGGTGACGCTCGCGGCCGCCGTCGTCGTGTTGCAGCCGCTCGAGGTCACCGGACAGAAGCAGGATGTTGAGCTGGCGCCGGACCGCAACATCTACGTCGTGCGTGACATGCCGACGACCCGCGGTGGCACTGCGCTCGACGTGCTGCGCAATGTGCCGGCCGTCGACGTGGATATCGACAATATCGTGAGCCTGCGGGGCAACACCGGCGTCGTGCTCCAGATCAACGGGCGGCCCAGCCCGCTGAAGCCGGCGCAGCTCGGCAACTTCCTCGCGCAGGTGCCGGCCGACATGGTCGACAAGGTGGAAGTCATCCCCAATCCCTCGGCACGCGAGAACCCGGAGGGCGATGCGGGAATCATCAACATCGTCCTCAAGCAGAAGCCCGATGAAGGGCGGAGCGGCGGGCTCACCGTTGGGGGTGGGACGACCGGCCACGTCGACGTGGGCGGCAACCTCGGCTACGAGCGGGGGCCAGTCTCGCTGTTCGGCAGCTATGGTTTCCTGCGGGACAACCGCCCGCGGCGCGACACCATCTTTCGCGAGAATGACTACCAGAGTCCCCTGACGTACCTGGAAGAGGCAGGACTCCGTACGCAGATCCCGCTCGCGCACACGTTGACTGGCAGCGCGGGCTACCAGCTCGGCGAGCACGACGAGCTCTCCGCCGACGCCGACTACAGCACGCGCCGTGAGGCGGAAACCTACAACCTGCTGTACCGCGACCTCGACTCGGCACGCACGCTGTCCGCCCTGAGCGACCGGTTCACGCGCGGGACGAACCATGAGTTCAACTTCGAAGCGACGCTCGCCTACAAGCACGGCTTCGCCGCCAAAGGCCACAAGCTGTCCGGCGAGCTGCGCGTGGTGCGGGCGCAGGAAGGCGGGCCCAGCGGGATCCTCGCCCGCGACCTGGCGCTCGACGGGACGCCGAGGGACACGTCGGCACTCGAGCGACAGACCAGTTGGGAGCACCCCGACGAGAACTCGCTCAAGCTGGATTACGTCCGGCCGCTCTCGAGCGTGTTACGGCTGGAAGCGGGGTACCGCGGATCGCTGCAACGCTTTCACACGACGCTGGACACGCAGGTGTTCGACACAGCGCGGGCTGCGTGGGGGCCCGACTCCACGCGCATCAGCGATTTCACCTACCGCCAGGTCGTCCACGCCGGGTACGGCATCCTCGACGCGCAGCGCGGCAAGGTCCTGCTCCAGGCTGGCATCCGCGTCGAGCGCGCCACGACGCAGTTTCATCTGCTCACGACCGGCGTCACGTACGAAAACCCGTACAAGAGTGTCTTTCCAAGCGGCCTCATCGCCTACAACATCGACGACACGCATCAGGTGAAGCTGAGCTACTCGACGCGCATCCGCCGCCCCGACGACACCGATGTGCTGGATCCGACCGCGCACTATCTCGACCCGCTCAACATCTCGCGCGGCAATCCCTATCTGAAGCCGGAGTACATCCGCGCCCTCGAGCTGGGATTGCAACGCACCGCTGACCGCCTGACGCTCCAGCTCACGCCCTTCTTCCGGCACACGGTCGATGCCGTCCGTACGATCCGGACGCTCGACACGGCCGGCGTGATGACGCGGACGTTTGCCAACATCTCCACCAGCGACGCGTATGGCGCCGACGTCACGATCGCCAGAAGTGGTGGGCGGCTCCACGGGTTCGCGGGCGCGAGCGCGTTCCGGCAGGTCAGCAACGCGTCGAATCTGGGGCCGGGTCTCTCTGCCAGGACTTTCGGCTGGACGTCCCGTACCAACGCGACGTTCCGGGCCACCAGCACGCTCGAGGTCCAGGCCCTGCTGTCCTACCAGGCACCGATGACAGTCGAACAGGGCCGGAACGCGAGTCGCACGCGCTTCACGCTCGCCGCCCGGAAGAAACTGATGGAAGACCGGATGAGTGTGACGCTACGCGTCGTCGATCCCTTCAACACGTTCCGCGAAAGCTCGACGACGATCGATCCACGGTTCTACCAGGTGTCGGACCGCCGGCGCACGATCCGGGGGCTATTGCTCAGCGTCAACTGGACATTCGGCAAGCCGCAGGAAGACCATGAGCGGGACACCATTGACCAGGGTGGCGACGTCGGCCCGCCCTGATCGCTTCATCGAGTCCGGCGCGGCGCGGCCCTCAATCGATTCCACCGCGCCATCACTGCATTGACCTGCGCGCGGGCCCGCGCGCATGCCGCGACCTGCGCCGCAGTGGGCGTTACGTCCGCATCCTGCATCGCCATCGCCGCCGCCAGCGCCGTGTTGCTCGCGGACTCCAATGTTGGCGCTCGCGGCCGGGTCCTCACCCCCTGACCCCCTCTCCTGGCGGAGAGGGGGGACGACGCCGCGGCCGGAGCCAGCGTGTCGAGCTGCGCACGGCGCGTGCCGGTCGCCGCGTCGGCGAGCGCGCGGGCCTGCAAGTGTGCCGAGTGTGCCGCGGCGGCCAGGTCATTCATCTCGCGCGTCAGTGCCGCGAGCTGACGGAGCCCGTTCGCCGGCGTCTTCACGCGCGGGTCGAGCTGCAGCACCAGGGGCTTCGTGTACGTCCTTCCTCCTTCTATGAGCCGCACGGTGTAGCGGCCCGGCGGCGCCCAGGGCGCTACCGCCGTGTGCTCGCTGCGGTGCGGCACCGCGCCGGTCGCTTCAACTTCGCCCGACCGCGGGTTGTCGCCGATCGGTTGGTAGCGCATGTCCCACATGAAGCGATGCAGCCCCGCGCGCGTCGACAGGCGCTGCTGCGGCGCGGGCCAGTACAGCGGCAAGCCGCAATCGGGGGCCGACGGATTCTTCTGGCAGACCAGAGTGTAGGCCGCGGGATCGGCAGCGGGATCGGGTTCGATCACAGAGTCAGCGCTCGAGTACGACCGAATGACCCGCCCCGATGCATCGACGATCTCGAGCTTCACGGGCGTCTCTGCGTCTCGCCCTAAGGCGTAATCAATGATCGCACCGTTCGGCGGATTCTCGGCGGCGGGGAGCTCGGGCGGCCAGGGTGTGGGCTCGTTGGTGCCGAAACGCACGCGCACGGCGGTGTTGGGTTTGACGAGATAGGTGGCAGCACTCCGGGCGCTCGCCAGCTGTCGAATCGGACTCAGGTCATCGAGAATCCAGAAGCCACGCCCATGCGTCCCCGCGATCAGATCGGCGCAGCGGCAGGTGCTGTCGTCTTTGACCTGAATGTCACGCACCGAAATCGCCGGCATGTTGAGCCGCAGCGACTGCCAGTTGGCGCCATCATCGAACGAGACCCAGACCTGCGCGTCGGTCGCCGCATACAGGAGCCCCGGGACGCGGGGATCCTCGCGAATCGAGTTGGCGACGGCGTTCGGCGCGATACCGGTGTCGATCTCTTTCCAGGTCCGGCCGCCGTCGTGCGTGCGCCAGAAGTGCGGCTGCGCGTCGTCGATGCGCAGCGTGTTGGCGGCGGCGTACGCGGTCCGTGGGTCGAAGTGCCCCGCCTCGATGTTGAAGATGCGCGTCCACGGCTTGATGGCCGCCGGTGTCACGTTCTGCCAGGTCGTGCCGCCGTTCGTCGTCACCTGAATGTTGCCGTCGTCAGTCCCGGCCCAGATCACGCCGCCGCTTCTGGGCGAGGGCGACAAGGCGGTGACCGCGCCGCGGGGCGTCGGCGTCACGCCACTCGCATAGCGGCCGGCGCTCGCGGGCACGGTCCAGGTCTGCCGCGCGAGGTCGGGGCTGATGCGCGTCCACGTGCGCGCGTGATCGATCGACCTCCACACGACGTTCGACGTGTAGAACAGGACGCCCGGGTTCACCGGCGACCACATGAGCGGCATGGTCCGCACGTTGCGTCCATATTTGTCGCCCCGCGCCGCCGAGTCGGGCCCCACCTGCGCGGTCTGGCCGGTACGCCGGTCGTAGCGCGACACGCCGCGCCGCGCGCTGCCGAACACGACGTCCGGATCGCGCGGATCGGGCGCGCCGATGCCGTACTCCTGAATGTTGGCGGGATGCCAGTCGTGGAACGTGATCTCGCCGTCGTCGGAGCGGCTCGACACGCACAGCGAGCCTGAGTCCTGCTGCCCGCTGCAGACGCGATAGGGGAATGCGTTGTCGGCCGTCACGTGATACACGGCGGCCGTCGGCTGCGTGTACCAGTTGCTCCACGACTCGCCGCGATTGGACGAAATCACCCCGCCCTGGTCGGAGACGGCAAGAATCAAGTTCGCATCGTCGGGACTGATCCAGACGCGCTGATAGTCGTCCCCGCCCGGCGAGCCGCGGACCGCCGACCAGCTCGTGCCGCCGTCTTCAGTGCGCCACATGACGATCGACGCGCTGTAGACGACGTTCTCGTTCTTGGGATCGACGACGATGGGCGGCAGGTCGCCGCCGCCGATGCGGCCGAGGGGACGGTCGTCCGCCGTCGCCGCGGTCGTGTCGCCCGTGACGGCGGCGCCCGGGATCCGCGTCCGCAGCGTCCAGTGCCCGCCGCCATCGCTCGACTTGTAGAAGCTGACCGGCCCGGATCCTCCCGCGGGATTCACCGACGCGATCATGGTGTACATCACCTGCGGATTACTCGGCGCGATCGCGATGTTCGCTTCGAGGACCGGAGGCAGCCCCCCTCCGAGTTGTGTCCACGTCGTGCCGCCGTCTGTCGACTTGTAGATCCCGCCCGCGCCTGGCCACGTCGAATCCGGGCCGAATGACGCCGCCTCATAAAACGTTTGCTGCTGCTGCCACAGCGTCGCGTACACGGTGTTGGGATTGCTCGGGTCGATGCGCACCTCGTTCCCGCTCGTGTACTCGTCCTTGTACAGCACCTTTTCGAATGTGCGGCCGCCGTCGCTCGAGCGGTAAATCCCGCGCTCGGCGTTCGGGCCGTACGGGTGGCCGAGTGCCGCCACGAAGAGGCGGTCGGGGTTGGTGGGGTCGACGTCGACGTAGGCGATCATCTGCGTCGCTTCGAGACCGAGCTGGCTCCAGGTGCGGCCCGTGTCGTTGGAGCGATACATCCCGTTGCCCGTGGCCAGGTCGGGGCGGATGATGCCGGCTCCGGTGCCGACGTAGATCACGTTCGGCGCCGATGGGGCGACGGCGATCGCGCCGATCGAGCCTGTGGCTTCGCGATCGAAGAGCGGCTCCCAATTGCTCCCGTAGTCACGCGAGCGCCACACGCCGCCGTTGTCGAACCCGATGTAGAAGACGGTCGGTTTGCCGGGAGTGCCGGCGACGGCGCGCGCCCGTCCGGCGCGGAACGGACCGATCGTCCGCCAGCGGAGGGCCTGCGAGAGATCGGGAGTCTGAGCCGTGGCGAGCGCGGGCCGGAGCGCGAGCGCGCCCAGGAGCAGTATTGAAGTTCGCATGCGCGGATTATGCAGCGTCCGCGCGCGGCGTGCTACTACCGCAGCGCTACTCGCTGAGACGTTTCGGCGCGCCCGCGTTGGGCACCGACTTCGGCGGCTGCGGCGGGGGGGGCTCTTCAATCGCGTTGCCGGCATCCTGCAGGCCGCGCTTGAATGCCTGAATCCCCTTCCCGATCGACGCGCCCATCTCAGGGATCCGTTTCGATCCGAACATGAGGGTTATGACCGCGATCAGGATCAGGATGTGCCAAATGCTGAGATCAGCTAACACGCGCGCTCCACGAGGCGTGATGGGATCTTAAAATGTAGCCCCTTCCGCAAGACGGCGCTGAGCAAGTGTCGCATTCGGCAACCGCCCGATGCGCACCGTCGGACGCTCGAACCCCGCTACCACGACCGTGGCGTCGAACGGCTGGTCGCGCTGTACGCGCACCTGGACGGTGTCGCCCAGCCGCAGGCTCTGCAGCTTTGCACGCAATTCGGGCCATGTCCTGAGCGGTGCCCCGTTGATGCTGACAAGCCGATCGCGACTGTGCAGCCCTGCCCTACCCCAAACGCTCGCCGGGTTGTTGATCACGAGGCGCAGCGTCGTGTCCCGCTCGTACCCCCAGACCCGCAGATCGCGCTCCGGCTCGCCGTTGTAGACCGCCGGTCCCCAGCTCAGACGGGGCTGTAGCCCTATCAATGCCAGGTAGCGGTCGAAATCGATCGCGGCGGCGTGGCGCACGTGAGCATCGAAGAACGGCGTGACGTCACAACCGCAGACTGTTTCGACCGCCTGCTCGATCACGTTACCATCGATTCTCGGCTCAGCGGTCCCCCTCTCCCGAAGGGAGAGGGGGTCAGGGGGTGAGGCCTGATTGAACAAGAGCCGCATCACGTCGTCCATCGATTGCCGACCGCCGGTACTGTTGCGAATCGTGATGTCGAGCATGGTGCCGATGAGCTCGCCCTGGAGATGGGTGCTGGCACTGTAATCGCCCAACTCCCCCGGCTCGGCGTTGTACGCGACCCGGCTGATCGACTCGGCGGAGAACCGCGCGTAGGCGGGATTGGCGGCGTAGCTGCCGAGCAGCCGCTCGAGATGCGCCTGGCGCGTCGAATCGTGCACGGGAATGCCGGCCCGCCGCAGCAACAGATCGGCGTAGAACATGGTGAGGCCTTCGCTGAACCAGAGACTCGAGACGGGCGGCTGCGTGCGGTAGTCGATGTCGTGGTACTCGACCGGCCGGATCGCGATCAGGTTCCAGGTGTGAAAGAACTCGTGTGCCGTCTCCTGGATGACGGCGTTCGGATCCTTCGCCAGGTCGGCGCTCTGGGCGCCGAGCGTCACCGAGTTGCGATGCTCGAGTCCCCCACCCCAGGCGCCGTCCTCGAACATGAACGTGTACTCGCGATAGGGTGCGCGGCCGAACAACGCGATCGCCTGGTGCACCGTCCGCTGGATGGCGGCGACGAATGCGGTCGTGTCGAAGGACGTCGCATTCGGGAGCGGCCAATACACGACGCGATGCGGCACACCACCCTCGACGAACCGCCACTCGCGCAGCCGCCCCGCGAGAATCGGCGAATCGATGAGCGCCGCCGCGCTCGGCGCGGTGAATGTGCGAGGCGAGTTGGTGCGATTGAGCCCGGTTGCGATGCGCCAGCTCGGCGGCAGCTCCAACGTGACGCCCACCAGGCTGTCCTCGGCGCCCAGCATGTACATGAAGGAATGCGGTCCGCCCACGAGGCTGCCGGTTGGCGTGAGGAACGGCTTCCACGAGCTGCGCAGCCCCGGCTCGACGGCGGGCAGCGCGATGCGGTAGCGCACGGTCACGAACCCGCGCGGTGCCGTGACCTGCCAGACGGCGCTATCGACGCGGGTCACGGTTCCGGCTGGCTCGACGGCCACATCGCGCACGTAGCGCCAGTAGCGATCGTCGTACTCGGGATGCGCCGCCATCGCGAGGCGGAAGGTGTCGGAGGCCGTGCGGAGCCGGATCTCGACGGTCCAGCCCGAGAGATCCGTGCTGTCGACCCGGAGCGTGTATTGGATGCGTGGCTTCATCGCCGGATGCGCCGGCGCGAAGAGGGCGAGTATCAGGGCCAGGGCGTTCATGCTGATAGGATGGCGGTCGGCGCCGCGGGGTT
>DATLXS010000118.1:0-12358 GCA_035575675.1 Gemmatimonadales bacterium | reverse complement strand
GGGCCGCGTCTATTACGGGGAGAATGAGCTGGGCGGCGAGACGTACCGGCTCAGTGGGGAGATCTCGGTTCGTCCCTCGACCCGCTTCCAGTTCACCGCGACGCCGAATTACCTGCGCGCCATCGACCCACGCCAGTACGTCACGACATTTACGGGGGGCGGCCCAGCCGCCACCTACGGGTCGCGGTATGTCTTTGCCCAAATCGATCAGAGCACCTTTGTGATGCAGTTGCGCGCGAACTACACGATCGGTCCCGACCTCACGCTCGAGCTGTACGGCGAGCCGTTCGCGGCGAGCGGGCGCTACTACGGATTCGGTGAGCTCGCGGCGCCCCGCACGTTCAACCTCCGCCGCTATGGCACCGGCGGCACCACGATCGCGCGCGACCCGGCCGGCGACTACACGATCACGGACAATGGCGGCGCCGACACGCTGCAAATCCCGAATCCCGATTTCAATATCCTCTCGTTCCGGAGCAATGCGGTGCTGCGGTGGGAATGGCGACGCGGCAGCACGCTGTACCTCGTGTGGGCCCAGAACAAGTTCGGCTATCAGCCGACGGCGCGGCTGGTCGGACTCGGCGATTTGGCTGATAGCTTCGGTGCTCGTGGCGACAATTTCTTTGCCGTTAAAGTCAGCTACTGGATACCAGTGAATTAGGGGGACGCTCAGAGGCCGAGAGGCTGAGGGGCCGTGAGTCCTCAGGAGTGAGGGGGGGCCCCTCAAAGCTCGGTGCTCATAGCCCCTCGGCCTCTCAGCCTCTCGGCGTCTCACTCAACGTCTCGTTCCTCCTCAAGCAGTGTTCTTTTTCTCTCAGCTCCCCAACGATATCCACCAAGCTCTCCGTTACCCCTGACAACTCGATGGCAGGGGATTAACAGAGCGGTGGGATTGGTGGCGCAGGCCCGTGCGACCGCTCTCGTCGCCTTCGGGTTGCCGACGCGCTTCGCGATCTGGCTGTAGGTGCGCGTCTCGCCGAACGGGATCCGCTGCAGCTCCTGCCACACTCTCCGTTGGAATGCGGTCGCCCGTATGTCGAGTGGCAGGTCGAGATTGGGTTCGCGCCCATCGAGATAGGCGAGGATGGCGCTCACCCAACCATGGAGCTTGCCGCTCTTGTCGGCGACGACGCGTGCCGCCGGAAACTCGCCGATGAGTTCGGTCTCGAGCGCGGCGTCGGTGTCGCCGAGCGCGACGCGGCACACGCCGCGCTCGGTCGCGGCGACGAGGAGCTGCCCGAGCGCCGTCGCCACGGTGGTGTAAGCGATGCCCACTTCCACGCCGCCGCGCGCGTACGTCGCGGGTGTCATGCCGAGGTGTGCGTCCGTACGCTCGTAGACGCGGCTCGAGGAGCCGTAGCCGGCTGCATACAATGCGGGACTCACCTGTTTTCTCCTTTTCAATTCCTGCTTGAACCGGCCGACGCGGCGGGCTTCGGCGTAGGCCCGGGGCGTGATGCCCAGGACGCGCTTGAAGGCGCGGGCGAGGCGCCGCGGATCGCCCGGCGGGCGCGCGCCGGCGGCGATCGCGCGCGCGGCGTGGCGCACCAGCGTGATGGTGGGATCGGTACCAGGTGCGTCGGCGGGATGGCAGCGCCGGCAGGCGCGGTAGCCCTCCCGCTCGGCGGCTTCGGGGATCGCGTAAAAGGTGACCTGCGTGCGGCGCGGCCGGCGGCTGGCGCAGGACGGCCGGCAATAGATGCCGGTCGAACGGACCGCGTACACGAACGCCCCGTCGAACCGGCGATCTCTTGCCAACACCGCGTGCCAGCGCTCAGTGGGACTCATGGCGGAGAATCTAGCGCGAGCCCCCCCCCGAGTTCTATCCGATTTGTGCGCTCAAATCCTCACTGCCACGGCTCATCCTTGGACGGGCCGTAGATCGACGGCACCTTCCCGCCCGCCATCCGGAGATAGACGGAGAACTGGCCGCGATGGTGGATCATGTCGTTCAGCATCGTCCAGAGAAAGTCCTGCCGGCGTACGTCGCCCATCTGCTTGGGGGCCGTGTAGAACCTGATCGTCGAATTCAGCTTCTGGTCGTCCGCCGTGCGGACTGTGTCGGCCATCTTCTTGAACACACGCTCGACCTCGCCGACCGTATCCGACCACGTCTTCGGCATCGCCGGCATGTTCGTCGGCGGAAATTTGAACTCGCCCTGGAGCGCTTGCGTCGCGGCCACACCCTCGAACGCAAACGTCCACGCCAGCTCTTGGGCCGTGCGACAGGTGGTGTGAGGCTTCATGGTTTCTTTCCCGCCGGGGTAGGCGCGCAGGACCTTTACCGTCGTCGCTGTCTCCCGCTCCCAGGCGTCGAGAAATGCCTTCTTTTCGCTCATAGCATGCTCCTCGTTGAGGCGATGCTGAAATCTGGCATGCCGGACGGCGCTTGCGAGTGGCAGGCAACTGTTATAGTGTACTAGTACACTGGAACTCGGAGCCGTCCCTGTTTCACGGTATCGATCCCCGCAGTCCCATTCCCCTCTATGTCCAGATCGCGGACCGGGTGCGGCTCGCGATTGCAACCGGCACGCTGGGAAGCGCCGCGCCCCTGCCATCGGTGCGGCAGCTCGCGGCCGAGCTGCGCATTAATCCCGCGACGGTGATTCAGGCGTACCGGGATCTCGAAGCACAGGGGTTCGTGGAGATTCGGCACGGCGCAGGCACCTTTGTGCGCGAGCTGGCACCGGGCCGCAGGGCACGCGAGCGCTCGCAGCAGGCGGTCGCGCTGGTACGGAAACTCCTCGCCGAGGCGCGCCGCTCCGGCGTGTCCCTGGCTGAGCTACAGCGTGCCCTCGAGACCGAATTGGGGGTGAAAGTCACATGACCGATGCCATCCACATCGAGCGCCTGCATTACCGGGTGGGCAATGCGTTCGAAATCAAAGACCTCGATCTTCACGTGCCGGCCGGATCGATCTACGGGTTCCTCGGCCCGAACGGTTCCGGCAAGACGACGACCATTCGCCTCGTGCTCGGTCTGCTCCGGCCGTTGGGTGGCCGGATCACGGTGCTCGGCTCCCCGATGCCGGAACACCATGCCACGGTGCTGGCTCGCGTCGGCTACGTTCCCGAGCAGCCACATCTGGATGTGACGCTCACGGTTCGCGAGTTGATCGATTTCCAGGCCGCGTTCTATCCGCGGTGGGATCGCGGGCGTGCCGAGGAGCTGGTCGAGCGATTCGAGCTCGATGGCGCTCGGCTGTTCGGCCGTCTGTCGAAAGGCCAGAAGGCCAAGCTGATGATTCTGCTTGCGCTCGCGCAGTGCGGCGATCTGCTGGTGCTGGATGAACCGACGGATGGCCTCGATCCCGTCGTCCGCCGCGACATCCTCAGCGCGCTGGTGACGTACGTGTCCGAGCGTGGCGCGACCATCTTCATTTCGAGCCATCTCGTCCACGAGCTGGAGCGCGTTTGCGATTGGATCGCCGTGATGGACGACGGGCGACTCATCACCGCCGCGCCGATGGAAAAACTCAAACACGGAACCAAGCGCCTCGTCGTGTCGGGCGTCCCGCGCGACATCGGCGATCCACCGTTTCGCATGCTCTCGCGGGAATCCTCGAACGGAGCGGGAGAAACTTGGGTCGTAGGCGATTGGGAGCCGGCCATGACCTCATACATCGAGAGTCTGGGTGCCTCGGTGCAGGATGTGATCGACCTCGATCTCGAGGATGGATTCGTGGAGCTACTCCGCAGCTTTAGAGGAAGGACGCCGCACTCATGATCACCATGTTCCGCGCCGTACTCTACACGCAGTGGAAGTGGTCCCGGCTCATCGTCGTGCTCGGCACGATCGCCGCATTTGCGATACCTCTGCTGTCGCTGCAGGGGGCCGCGCGGGCCGATCGAGGCGCGTTGCAGGCGCAGGACTTGTTGCGGTCGGTGCAGTCGTGGGGATCACTGTATCCGCTGCTCGCCACCGCGCTTGGCCTGCTGATGGCGATCGCGGCCTGGGCGCCGGACCACCGCGGCCGCCACATTCACGCGCTCACGTTGCCGCTTCCGCGGTGGGAGTATGTGCTCCTGCGCTTCGGCGCCGGTTTTGTGCTGCTCGCGGCGCCGATTGCGGCCGTCGCAATTGGCGCGTTGCTCGCCAGCCTGACCGCTACGATTCCACCGGGACTCCAGGCGTATCCGATCGCATTGGCCGTTCGGTTCACGTTCGCGGTGTTCGTTGCGTATGCGGTGTTCTTTGCGGTGTCCGCGGGGACGGCGCGCACGGCGGGCATTATCCTCGGCCTGATTGCGGCAATCATCCTGCTGCAGGTTGTCGCCGGCATCGCCAACATCGATCTCAACCTGTTCGGCGCCGCGCAGACGGTGCTCGTACTTGGTCCCGGGCCACTCGCGGTCTTCACGGGACGCTGGATGCTTGTCGATGTCTAAGGTTCTCGGATTGGCGTTCGCGGCTGCGCTGCTGACGTCGCCGCTCCACGGCCAGGACTCGCTGATGCAGCGGCTGCGCAACCGCGCCGACAGCCTGCTCAGCACCTGGCGGGAAGCGCAGCGGCTGGCCGATGTCGCCGACAGTCTCGAGCGCGTGCGGGCGACGGCCGGCTCCGATACGATCGCCGTCGGCGCCTTGCGCATCATCGCCAATCCGTCGCCGCTGCCGTTGCGCGAAGCCGCCGCACGTGCCTGGCCGGCAATCGACAGTCTGTACGGCAGCGCGGCGGAGGATTTAGTCCAACACCCTTACATTATCCGCGCCGTCGATCCCGACAGCGGTGTTCGTCGAGCGGTGCTGCACGTCGGCGTCGAGCTGCCCTGGGATCTCGACATGCGTGCGACCACCCGGGTTCTGTTGACGACCGTGACTCCACCGCGTTTCGACATCGGCCTTGCCGACTGGCTGGGTGCGACACTCCGTCCAACGCTTCGCCCAGCCGATGAACGGACCGCCGTGTACCTGCAGCTCGTCACCGTGCCCTCCGAAGCGGTGCGCGGCTGTTTCGTGGGCGACATCGCTCGCTGCAAAGACGTCCTGCAGCTGGGCGACTCGACCGGGCTGGTGGGACGCTGGTACGTGACGCCGGCAGAGCGGGAGGCGCTCGTCAGCGGAGTGTTTGGGGACTACTTCGCGCGGGGCGGGACGGCCCCGTCGCTGCAAAAATGTCGGCAACATAATGATGACGCATGCACGGCACTGTTGCGGTCGTTACCGCCGGGCTCGTTGCCGCGACTCCTCGCCACCGCCGCCCGCTTGTCGCTCGTTCGCGAAGCGCTGCGCGCCGGTGGACGGGAGGCGTACTCGCGCCTCGTCGCACATCCGGAAGCTTCCATGGAGACGCGACTAGCGAGTGCGGCGACGATGGATATCGATTCGCTGGTGGCGCGGTGGCGCAACGGAGTGCTGGCTGCGCGACCTGTCTCACTCGCGCTCCCATGGTGGGCGGGCATCGCTGCAATCGGGTGGACGGCGTTCTTTGGATTCTGTGCGTTACGGAGCAGCCGGTGGCGGCTGTAAGGGGCTGGGTCGTTGCCGGTCTCGTGGGCTGCCTCGCGCTGGCGCTGGCGTATCTGCCGCCGCGTGGTGCCGCGTCGAGCGGCAGTCCGTTCTTCGTCGGCCAGTCACCGAGTGGCACGCCCGCCCGGCTGCGCGCGCAGGCGTTGGCTGACGAGTGGCGGACTGCCGATGGATCGCTGCATCTCCTGACGGCGCGCCGCCGTCTGCAGCAGCTCGCGCAAACAGCGATAGCGAGCGGCCGCTCGCTGGTCGTCGTGAGCGAATCCGCGGGCGCCGCAACCGCCACGCCTCTCGTCGCGGACAGCGCGGCGCGCCTGGCGTGGCAGCAGCTTGGACTGAGTGAGACGAAAGTCAGCGTCGCGCTCGTCATCCAATTGATGAGTGTGTCCTCCCGCCGCGATCGACCCGTCCCCGAGGAACAAACCGCTGCGTATCTCGCGCCGGATTCGAGCGATCGGACGACCTGCATTGCGGTGGTGTCGGTTGGCCGGTGGTGGACGCGAATCTTCACGGGCGACCCGCACGGTCGCGTGCCGTTCGATGCCCTCGTGCAGACGCTCAAGGCCGGCCTCGGTCCGTGCGCGTTCTATGCCGCGTACGGCACACCCGGCAAATCGGTGCGTGGCTGGCTGGTGACGCGGGGCTGGGACCTCGCCTTGACGTTGGATCCGGGCCCACGGGGCCGGTATTACAGTTCTTTGATCGAAATGGCCGGGAGGCGCCCTTCCTGGTACTGGGATGCGGTCTATGCCTTGCCCCCCACTGCGATCGCGTGTCTTGCGAGCCGGCCTGACGGATGCCGCGCCGCGGTGCTTGCCGGCGCGAGCGATGATCCGGCGATCCCGTCCCTGGATATCACGCGCGTCGATCGGCATTGGGGACGTGTCCCGCGTCTGATCGAGGGGCAACGTTTCCTCGGCGACGTCGCACGCGCGGTCGGCCGCGACCGCTTCCTGACGTTCTGGACTTCGGCGCAGCCCGTGGACACCGCGCTTGCCGCGGCGCTGAAGCGCCCGGTTGGTGAGTGGACCGCGGATTGGGAACGCGCCTTCGTCCAACCGATTCGGCTGGGCCCGACGCCTCCGCTGGGAGGCATGGCCATCGCGCTGGCGATCGCGGCACTGGCGTTGGCGATCGTCGCCGGAACCGCGTCACGGCGCCAAGTGCGATGAGAGGCGTCCTCGCGCTGCTCGGCCTGGTCGCGATACCAATCCCAGCGATGGGACAGCAGCCGCGCTGGGAGCGCCAGGTTCAGGACCGCCTGCAGCGCGCCATCGCGGCCGTGGGGACGGCGTCACGGCTTCTGGTCGTGCAGCGGTCGGGGATGCTCAACACCGACGAGGCTGCGTCGTTTCAGACCACGCTCACGCAGGGTACGTCCTACGCTATCGTCGGGGTCTGTGACGATGACTGTTCGCGGTTGCAGCTCACGTTGGTAAAGCCGGGTGGGAGCGAGATTGCGAAGGAACGCAACAGCGAGAGTCTTCCGGCCCTGCATTTTACTCCCCCGGCGACGCTGAGCTACGGCATCCGGGTCGTCATGGAAGGATGTCATTGGAATCCTTGCTGGTACGCGGTCGCGGTCATCCCCTTGGGCAAAAAAGCGACCTAGCGGATAGTTTTCTGCTGTGCGCGACTGCGTGCCGATCATCGTTTTCGCCCTGGGTGCCATTGGTGGCCTGACCTGGGCCATCGTGGCGCTCCGCAGCTCGCTGGCGCGCGAGCGCCGGCTGGCCCGCATCGACGATCTCACCGGCGTCCGGAATGCCCGCGCGTTCCACGAGGCCGCGGGCGCGGAAATCGAGCGCGCGCGCCGCTACCAGCATCCCTTCAGCGTGGCCGCGATCGACCTGGGGTCCCGGGTCGGCGACGACCTCGTGCGCGCGGCCGCGACGGTGTTGCGCGGCGCACTCCGCGCCACCGACGTGGTCGCCCGGTTGGGCCGCGATGAGTTCATCGCGCTCCTTCCCGAGACGAGCGCGGCGTCAGCCCGCATCGTGCTCGACAAACTGCGCGCGGGACTGGCCGACATTCGGGTCGGGGACGGCCGCGCCGTCACGCCGGCGATCGGTGGAGTGACGTTCCTCAATCCGCCGCGCGCAGTGGAAGAAATCATTCGCGCCACCGACGAGCGGATCACCGACGCCAGGTCGACCGGCGCCCCGTCGCACGTCACCTGGAACGCCGCACCCCCGCTCGAGGGGAGATGACGCGGCAGAACATCGCCAGCGGCACGCCGTGGGAGGCCAGCGTCGGTTATTCCCGTGCGGTTCGCGTCGGTCGAGTCATCCACGTTGCCGGCACCACCGCGACGGACCCGAGTGGCACGATCGTCGGGCCCGGTGATCCCTACGCTCAGGCGGTTCAGGCATTGCGCAATATCGGCCGGGCCCTCGAGCAGGCCGGCGCCGGCTACGCGGACGTCGTGCGCACCCGGATGTATGTGACCGATATCGACCATTGGCAGGAGGTCGGGCGGGCCCACGGCGAGGTGTTCCGCGACATTCGGCCCGCAACGACGCTGGTGGCAGTCACGCGCCTGGTGGATCCAACCATGCTGGTCGAAATCGAGGCTGAAGCGATTCTCCCCGAATGAAAATTGCCGTCAGCGGGGCCACGGGCCTGATCGGCACCGCGTTGCGCAGGGCCCTCGAGCAGCGCGGCGACGACGTGGTGCCGCTCGTCCGCCGGCAACCGCAGCCGGGTGAGCACGTCGTCGCGTGGGATCCCGGGCGCGGTACAATCGATCGCGCCGGCCTCGAAGGCATGGACGCCGTCATTCACCTCGCGGGCGAAAACGTCTTCGGGCGCTGGACCGCGGCGAAGAAGCAGCGGATCCGCGAGAGCCGCGTGGCCGGCACGACGCTCGTGAGCGAGACACTCGCGAGCCTGCAGCGCCGTCCCGCGACCTTCCTGGCCGCCTCCGCGATCGGCTACTACGGGAACCGCGGCGCGGAATCTCTCACGGAGGCCAGCGCGCCCGGCGACGATTTTCTCGCGCAGGTATCCCGCGATTGGGAGGCGGCGTCACAGGTCGCCGCACGAGCGGGAATTCGCGTGGTCAACATGCGGATCGGCGTCGTCCTGACGCGGGCCGGTGGGGCGCTTGCGACGATGCTCCCGCCATTCCGCCTGGGGCTCGGCGGCTGGGTGGGCAGCGGCAACCAGTACGTGAGCTGGATCGCGTTGGACGACATCATCAAGGCCATGCAACATCTCCTCGACCGGCGCGATCTGACGGGACCAGTGAATCTCACCGCACCTGCGCCCGTTACGAACCGCGAGCTCGCCAAGACCCTCGGCAAAGTGCTCGGCCGTCCCGTGCTCGTGGGCGTTCCCGGCTTTGCGCTCAGCCTGGCGTTCGGCTCGGAGGGAGCGGACATGTTGCGCAGCGGACAGCGCGTGTTGCCGGAACGCCTGACGGCCTCAGGGTTTCGTTTTTCGTTTACCGAGCTCCAGCCCGCGCTCCGTCACTTGCTTGCCCCCCCGGAACGGGCCCGGTAGTATCGGGCATGACGCGTCCCGACGTTTACAGCGACGACGCCGACGAGGCTCCGCAGCCCGAGCTCTCGAAGCGCTCTCGAGGCCTGGCCCTGGTGCTGTCGGTGTTTGGGGGCTGGTTTGGCCTCGATCGCTTTTACGTCGGTAAGACCAGCACCGCGATCCCAAAGCTGATCACGTTTGGTGGAATGGGAATTTGGTGGCTCTACGACGTCGTCCTAATTGCGACGGGTGAATTCCGCGACATCGACGATCTGCCGCTGCGCCAATGGGAGGTTTCCCCGTCGCCATTCATGCACAACCGTCTCGTGGGGCGCGCCGAGCAGCGCGTGAATGAGCTCGAGGAAGAGCTCGACGCCTTGCGGCAACAGTTCAACGACCTGGCCGAGCGCGTGGACTTCGCCGAGCGAATGCTGGCCCAGCACCGTGAGCCGCCCAGACCTCAGCTTCCTCGCGGGTCATAGCCCATATGCGCATCGGAGTGCCGAAGGAGATCGCCGCGAACGAGCGGCGGGTCGCCCTTACGCCGGACATCGCCGGCCGCCTGGTCAAAGGCGGCTTCGAGGTGATCGTCGAACGCGGCGCGGGAACGGCCGCCTTTTTTCCCGATGATGCTTACAGCGCCGCGGGCGTGACGCTCGGTGATCGGTCGTCGGTTGTCGGTCAGTCCGATATCGTCCTGCAGGTGCAAGCCCCATCGCCGGGCGACGTATCCCAATATCGGGAGGGCGCGGCGCTCGTTGCATTCTTCCAGCCCGCCGGCGATCTGACACGCGCGCTCGCGCAGCGCCGGCTCACCGCCTTCACGCTGGTGCTGTTGCCGCGCATCACGCGCGCGCAGCCGATGGATGTGCTGTCCTCGCAGGCAACCGTCGCGGGCTACAAGGCGGTGCTGCTCGCGGCGACGGCGACGGGCCGTCTGTTCCCGATGCTCGTCACGGCGGCCGGGACGCTGCCCGCCGCGCGCGTGCTGGTGCTCGGCGCCGGCGTCGCGGGCCTGCAGGCGATCGCGACGGCGCGCCGCCTCGGCGCCATCGTGTCGGCCTTCGATGTGCGGCCGGCCGTGAAAGAACAGGTGCAGAGCCTCGGCGCGAACTTCCTCGAGATGGCGATCGACGAGCACGCCGAAACGGCGGGCGGCTACGCCAAGGAGCTGTCCGAAGCGACGCACCGCAAGGAGCTCGCGTTTCTTGCCGGGGCCGCGAAGGACGCCGACATCGTGATCTCGACCGCGGCAATCCCGGGGAAGAAGGCGCCGATCCTCATCACGGCGGCGGCGGTGCAGGGCATGAAACCGGGATCGGTCATCGTGGATCTCGCCGCCGAGACGGGAGGGAACTGCGAGCTGACCGAGCCCGGCTCGGAGATCGTGCGCAACGGGGTCGCGATTCTCGGGCCCCTGAACCTCGCGAGCACGGTGCCGCTCCACGCGAGTCAGATGTACGCGAAGAACGTGCAGGCGTTCCTGGGCCACATCGTCCAGGATGGCAAGCTGCGCCTGGATTTCGAAGACCAAATCATTCGTGACACCTGCGTGACCCACGCGGGCGAGGTGCGCAAATCATGACCTCTGATTTCGGATCGATGCTGTTCGTCTTTGTGCTGGCGACGTTCATCGGCCTCGGCGTCATCCGCCGGGTGTCGCGCCTGCTGCACACGCCGCTGATGTCGATCACGAACGCGATCTCGGCCATCGCGGTCGTCGGCTCGATCGTGGTGACCGGCGCCGATCATCCGCTGGGGATCCGCATCCTCGGCGCGATCGCGCTGTTCGCGTCGATGACGAACATCGTCAGCGGCTTCCTGATCACCGACCGCATGCTCAAGATGTTCAAGAAGCGCTGATGCGCACCATCAGCGAGCTGTCCGCCATTCTGGCGACGGGACTGTTCATCTTCGCGCTGAATTGGATGAACGATCCCAAGACGGCGCGGCGCGGCGTGTATGCCGGCGTCATCGGGATGACGGTCGCGGTGCTCGCAACGTGGATCCAGCCGGAGATCATCCACCACGGCTGGATCGTCGGCGCGATCGCGCTGGGATTCGTCGTCGGCGTCCCGCTGTCGCGCGTGCCGCTCACCGCCGTCCCGCAGCGAACCGCGCTGTCGCACGCCTTCGGCGGGCTCGCGGCGGGCCTCGTCGGCGCCGCGGAGTACTTCCTGTGGCGCGGCGGGACGGCGACGGCCGAGATGACGCATTTCCGCATGGGCGCCCTGTGCGCCGAAGTGATCCTCGGGTTCCTCACCTTCACCGGCAGTCTCATGGCGGCGGGCAAGCTGCAGGAAGTGAAGTGGATTCCGCAGCGGCCGGTCACCTATCCCGGCCAGAACGTCGTGAACATCGGCGTGCTCGCGCTCGCCGTGGGTTTGGGTGTGGCGGTGGTGCTGGATCCGGGTGCGCCATGGGCACAGCAGGCGTTTCTCGGCATCGCGGGGCTCGCGTTGTTGTTCGGCGTGTTGCTGATCATCCCGATCGGCGGGGCCGACATGCCGACCGTCATCTCGATTTTGAACGCGTATGCCGGTCTGTCGGCCGTGGCGATGGGCTTCGTGCTCGATAATAAGCTGCTCGTGACGGCGGGTGCGCTCGACGGTTCGAGCGGCCTGATTCTCTCGATCATCATGTGCCGCGCCATGAACCGCTCGTTCACGAACGTGCTGTTCGGCGCGTTCGGGAAAGCGCAGCCGGCGATCGCCGCGGGCGAGCAAAAGGTCTGGAAGCAGGAGACGGTCGAGGGCGCGGCGCAGCTGCTCGACCAGTCCCGCACGGTCGTCATCATTCCTGGGTACGGCATGGCCGTCGCGCAGGCGCAGCACAAGGTCGCTGAGCTGTACGACGCGCTCACCAAGCGCGGCATCATCGTAAAGTTCGCGATCCACCCCGTCGCGGGCCGGATGCCCGGGCACATGAACGTGCTGCTCGCCGAGGCGAACATCCCCTACTCGGCGCTCGTCGAGATGGACGAGATCAATCCGGAGATGCCGCAGACCGACGTCGCGGTGGTGATCGGTGCGAACGACGTCGTGAACCCGGCCGCCCGGTACGCCAAGGGGAGTCCCATCTACGGCATGCCCATCATCGACGCGGACAAGGCGAAGACCGTCCTCGCCGTCAAACGCAGCAAGAACCCCGGCTTCGCGGGTATCGACAACGAGCTGTACGTGCAGGACAACACCTGGATGCTGTTCGGCGACGCGAAGGCCGTGATCGGTGAGCTGGTCAAGCAGCTCGCCGGTGGGAGCGGCCTGCACTAGCTCCGGGGCTCACTCCCGACCCACGCCACGCGACGTGAGCAGCGCGATGCGGAGCGGCCGGGGCGGCCGGGGCGCTACCGCGGCCACCGGTTGTTGGCGCGGTCGATGTCGGGGTAGATCCCCTTCGGGTCCAC
>DATLXS010000117.1:0-13689 GCA_035575675.1 Gemmatimonadales bacterium | reverse complement strand
ACTCTTGGACATCTTCGCTTTGCCGTCGAGGCCCAGGACGCGTTTGGTCCTGGTCAGGAGCGGCTGCGGCTCGGGGAAGAATGCTGCGGCGTAGCGCGCGTTCCAGCGGCGTGCGATCTCGCGCATCAACTCGAGATGCTGGACCTGATCCTCACCCACCGGGACCAGGCTAGCTTTATAGAGCAGCACGTCGGCCGCTTGCAGGACGGGATAGGCCAGCAATCCCAGGGCGACGCTTTCCTGGCGCTGCGCTTTGTCCTTGAATTGCGTCTGGCGCTCGAGCTCGCCGAGCGGCGCCACGGGCGCGAGCAGCCAGTTGAGCTCGGTGTGCTCGGCCACGTGCGATTGCACGAACACGATGCACTTATCGGGGTCCAGACCGGCCGCAAACAGACTCACCGCCATATCGAGAGTCAGGGACGAGAGGGTGCCGGCGTCGTACGGCTGCGTAATGGCGTGCAGATCGACGATCGAGAACAGACAGTCGTGCTCGCTCTGGAGCCGAACCCAGTTCTGCACGGCGCCCAGGTAGTTACCGATGTGGAGCTCACCGGAGGGCTGGATGCCGCTGAAGACGCGTTTGGATGTCACGGGGGCCACGGGGCCACAAGGTGCGTGAATACAATGACTTAGTCAAGTTGGCCGAGCGCGCCGCGCTGCGCGCCGCCGACTATTTGCGGACTGCCCCCCGCCCCGCCGTAGCCACCTGGACGGAGAAATCACAGCACGACTTCGTGACCGAGATCGACCGGGCGGCCGAAGCGATGATCGCGGACGTGATCACCCGTGAGGAGCCGGACTCGGTCATCGTGGGCGAGGAGTTGTCTCCGAAACGAGCCGCGCGCGGCGAGCTCGTCTGGATCGTCGATCCGCTCGATGGCACCACGAACTTTCTGCACGGCTACCCGCAGTACGGGGTCAGTATCGGCTGCCTGGTCGACGGCAAGCTGGCGGCCGGTGTGATCCACGATGTCTGCCGCAACCGCACATACCGGGCGGTGCGCGGCGGCGGCGCATTCGAGGAGGACACCCGGCTCAGCGTATCGGCTGCGACCGATCCCCGGCGTGCCCTCATCGGCACAGGGTTTCCCTTCAAGTCCCTCAAGGTGCTGCACGTGTACCTGGCCCAGTTTGCCGCGGTGATCGGCGCCGCGAGCGGTGTGCGGCGGGCCGGAGCGGCGGCGCTCGACCTGGCCGACGTCGCCGCGGGCCGGCTCGACGGCTTCTGGGAGCTGGAGCTCGCGCCGTGGGACATCGCCGCGGGCACATTGCTCATTCGCGAAGCGGGCGGCATCGTGACGCGGCACGACGGCGCGTCGGATGTGCTGAGCAGTGAGGGAAACGGGTCACTCGTCGCGGGCAACGCCGCGATGCACCGCTGGCTCATCGATCTATTAAGGAAGAGCTGATGACCGCTCCGCTGGTCGAATGCGTACCGAACTTCTCCGAGGGCCGTGATCCCGCCACCATCGACGCGCTGCGCGCGGCGATCAGCGCCGTGCCGGGCGCGCAGCTGCTCGATGTGCAGTCCGACACGGCGCACAATCGCTCGGTGTTCACGTTCGTCGCGCCGCCGGCCGCGGCGGTCGCGGCCGCCTTCGCCGCGATGCGCGTCGCACAGCAGCGGATCGATCTCAGCAAACACTCGGGCGAGCACCCGCGGATGGGGGCGACCGACGTGGTGCCGTTCGTGCCCGTCGCCGGCGTCACGATGGAGGAGTGCGTGCAGCTCGCCCGGCAGCTGGGGGAGCGCGTCGCCAAGGAGCTGCAGATCCCCGTGTTCCTCTACGCCAAGGCCGCGACCCGCGTCGAGCGCGAGCGCCTGCCCGACATTCGCAAGGGCGAGTTCGAGGGGTTGCGTGGGCGGACGCTGGAACCGGATTTCGGGCCCCCGCGCGTCCACCCGACGGCCGGTGCGACGGCGATCGGCGCGCGGCCATTTCTCGTCGCGTTCAATGTCTATCTCGATACCCAGGAGATTGCCGTCGCCAAGGAGATCGCGAAGCAGATCCGCACCTCCAGCGGCGGGTTGCCAGGCGTGCAGGCGAGCGGCTTCATCGTCGACGGCCTGGCGCAGGTGTCGATGAACCTGCTGGACATCGACATCACTTCGCCCGCCGTGGTCTTCAATGCGATCAAGGCTCGCGCCGAAAAGCAGGGTGTCGGCGTGCAGTACAGCGAGATCGTCGGTCTCATTCCGGAGCGCGCGCTCGTCGGTGCCGCGGAATCGTTGCTGCGGCTGTCAAACGCCGGAGATCACATCCTGGAAACGAAGATCCGCGCGGCCATGCCCGCGGCCATCCCGTCCGCCGGGGGGGGGCGGGGGCCCTCCCTGGACGGCTGGATCGACGAGCTGGCAGGAGGAGCCCCGACGCCGGGTGGCGGCAGCGCCGCCGCGCTGGCCGGAACGCTCGCCGCGGCGCTCGTGGCGATGGTCGCGCGGCTGACGGTGGGGAAAAAAGCCTACGCGGCCGTCGACGCCCAGGCCCGGGCGATCCTCGCCGAAGCCGAGCAGCTGCGGGCCGAGCTGCGGCGTCTGGTGGATGAGGATGCGGCCGCCTACGAAGGCGTGAGTCGCGCCTACAAGATCCCGAAAGACGACGCCGGCCGCCCCCAGGCGATCGACGAGGCGCTGCTGGCCGCGGCGCGGCCTCCCGCCGACGTCGTCAAACGCGGCCGGCGCCTGCTCGCGCTCGCCCAGACGATCGAGCAGATCGGCAACAAGAACGCCGTCAGCGACGCGCGGGTAGCGGGGATGCTGGCCCGCACGGCGATCGATGGGGCGACGGAGAATGTGAACGCGAATCTGGCGGGGGTATCGGACCAGGCCAGGGCCAAGCAGTCAGGCGCCGGGTAGGCCGTCCGACCGTCAGACCGTCGTAAGTATCCGCGGCCCATTGTCGGTAATCGCGACCGTGTGCTCGAAGTGCGCGGACAGCGAGCCGTCCTGGGTCACCACCGTCCACTTGTCGTCGAGCGTGCGGACGCCCGCGCCGCCGATGTTGATCATCGGCTCGATCGCGATCGTCATGCCGGCCACGAGCCGGGGCCCTCGCTTCGGCTTGCCGTAGTTCGGCACCTGCGGCTCCTCGTGGAAGGCCGCACCGATGCCGTGGCCGACCAGCTCGCGCACCACCGAGTACCCCGCCTTTTCCGCCACCTGCTGCACCGCATGCCCGATGTCGCCGACGTGATTGCCGGCCCGCGCCTGTGCGACGCCGGCGGCGAGCGCCTGCTGCGTCACCGCCAGCAGCCGGGCCGTCTCCGGTTTGATGTCGCCCACGGGGAACGTCGCCGCGGAATCGGCGTGTAGCCCTTCGAGCCACACGCCCACATCGATGCTGACGATGTCGGCGTCGTGGAGGACGCGCTTGTGCGACGGGATCCCGTGCACGATCTCCTGATTGATCGAGGTGCAGAGCGTGGCGGGAAAGTCGTACAGCCCCTTGAACGAGGGCTGCGCGCCGGGATGGCTGCGGATGAACGTTTCGGCGAGGCGGTCGAGATCTTCGGTCGTGATGTCGGGCCGGATCGTGCGCCCCACCAGCGCCAGCGTCTCGGCGACGATGCGGCCGGCGGCGGCCATCGTCTCGATCTCGCGCGGCGACTTGATGGTGATCATCGCCCGATGATCCGCTTGATCTCCCCGCTAATCTGATCGACCGTCCCGGTGCCGGGGACGCGGTGCACGATGCCGCGCTGGGCATAGTGCGCAATGAGCGGGGCGGTGTCGCGCTGATAGATCTGGAGGCGGTTCGCGATGGCCTCGGGCGTGTCGTCCGGGCGTCCTTCGACGTGGGCCCTCGCGGACATGCGGCGCACCAGCTCGTCCTCGGTGACGTCGAGCAACAGGATATGGTTCAGGCGCTGGCCGCTCGCCGCCAGCGTCCGGTCCACCAGCTCCGCCTGCGCCGCGGTGCGGGGAAAGCCATCGAGGATCGCGCCGGTCTTCGCCTCCGGACGGTCCAACTGCTCCTTGATCATGCCGAGGATGATGCTGTCGGGGACCAGCTTGCCGTCGTCGTAGTACTTCCTGGCGTCGAGTCCGAACGGCGTGCCGTCCTTCATCGCCGCCCGGATGAGATCGCCGGTGGTGATCTTCGGGATCCCGAGACGCTCGGCGAGGATTTTCCCTTGCGTCCCCTTGCCCGAGCCCGGCGCTCCCAGGATGAGGATGAACACTTAGCGCCGGAAGCGAACGCGCGAGGTGCCGCCGCCGGGGCCGCCACCCTTCATGAAGCCGTCGTACTGGCGGAGCAGCAGGTGTTGCTGCACCTGTTGCACCGTATCGAGCGCCACCCCGACGACGATGAGCAGCGCCGTGCCGCCGAACCCGAACGGCATGTTGAGCGTGTTCTGGACGACAATCGGCAGCAGGGCGACGAACGTCAGGAACAGCGCACCCGGCAGCGTGATGCGGGTCAGCACTTCATCGATGTAGTCGGCGGTGGCCGCGCCGGGCTTCACGCCGGGGATGAACGCGCCCTGCTTCTTGAGGTTCTCCGCCAGATCCACCGGGTTGAAGATGATGGACGTGTAGAAGTAGGCGAAGAACACGATCAACACGGCGCTCGAGGCGATGTACCAGAGCGACGTCGTGTTGAAGTATTCGGCAAAGCTCTTGAGCCAGGGGATGCCGCTGAACGTCGCCACCGTGCCCGGCACGATGATGAGCGACTGCGCGAAGATGATCGGCATCACGCCCGCGCTGTTGATGCGCAGCGGGATGAACGTCTTCTGGCCTTCCCGAATCCGGCCCCGCCCCATCACCTTGCGCGGGATCTGCACCGGGATCCGCCGCGCCGCCACGGTAATCGCGACGGTGCCCGCGACCACGAGCACACACATGATCAGCACGATCATCAGCACCGGGAAGCTGAGCGTGCCGGTCTTCAACGCCTCGAAGGTGTTCACCGTCTCCGGCAGGATGCGCTCGATGATCGAGAAGAAGATGAGCAGGCTCATGCCGTTCCCGATGCCGCGCTCCGTAATCTGCTCGCCGAGCCACATCACAAAGATGCCGCCGGTCGTGAGCGTGAGGACGGTCGTCATGCGAAATGCGAAGCCCGGGTGCGCGACGGCCTGGGGCAGAGACTCGGTGAATATCGCGAAGCCGTACGCCTGGAACAGGCAGAGCACGACCGTGACGTAGCGCGTCCACTGTGTGAGCGTCTTCTTGCCCTCTTCGTCGCGCTGCATCTTCTCGATGATCGGGAACACCGGTCCCGCCAGCTGGAAGACGATGCTGGCCGAGATGTAGGGCATGATGCCGAGGGCGAAGACCGTCGCGCGCCGCAGGCCGCCGCCCGAAAACAGGTCGTAGAGTCCGAACAGCGTGCCGGTCCCGCGCGTGCTCATGAAATTCGTGAGCGCGTCGACGTTGACGCCCGGCGTCGCGATGTGCGCCCCGATCCGGTAGATCACGAGGCACAACAAGGTGAACAGGAGCTTTTCCTTGAGCTCCGGGACCTTGAACAGATTGGGAAGCGGCGCTGTCACGCGATCGTCCCGCCTGCCTGCTCGATCTTGCTCTTGGCGCTCGCGGACACCGCGACGCCCTTCACCACGAACTTCCGCCCGGCGACCTCACCGGTGCCGAGCAGCTTGATCGGATGGTCGGGACGGCGCACCAGGCCGGCGCCGAACAGCGTCTCCGGCGTCACCTCGACGCCGTCGGCGAGGAGGACCAGGTGGCGCACATTCACGACCTGCGCCGGCTGCTTGAACGGATTGGTGAAGCCGCGCTTGGGAATGCGCCGGATGAGCGGCATCTGGCCGCCCTCGAAGCCCGGACGCACCTTGCCGCCCTGGCGCGCGGTCTGGCCCTTGCCGCCGCGGCCGGCGGTCTTGCCGATACCGGAGCCCGGGCCGCGGCCTTTGCGAATCCTGGCGCGATGCGAGCCGCGCGGCGCGCGCAGATCGTGCAGCGCAAGACGCGGGAATTGGGCCTCGGGGTTAGGGGCTCGGGCCTTGCGCCTAGGTGTCCGTGTGGCTTTCGCCTTCGCCTTTGGCATCTACTTCTTTCCTTCCTTCTCGGGCGTCACCGCGACGAGGTGGCGCACCTGTTGGAGCATACCGCGCAGCGCGGGATGATCCGCGTGCACGACCACATCCTGATGATGCTTGAAGCCCAGGGCCTCGAGCGTCCGCTTCATGCGCCCGGAATGACCGTTGCCGGAGCGCACCTGCTTGATCCGCAGCTTCCCCTTCCCCGCCGGTGGCAGGACGCGGTCGCGGCCCGCTTTGCGTTTGCGGTACTTCCGCGTCGGGGGCAGCCTACCCATGCGTCACCGTGGCTTCCTGCCGGGCACGATAGTGGATCGCCTCCAGCTCGACGCCGCGCTCTTTCGCGACGCGCCGCGCCGTGGTCAGTCGCTTGAGGCCGTCCATCGTTGCCCGCACCATGTTGTGCGGATTCGTCGAGCCGAGGCTCTTGGTCAGAATATCCCGGATGCCGGCGCACTCGAGCACCGCGCGCACCGGACCACCCGCGATCACGCCAGTTCCCGACGCGGCCGGCTTCAGGAGCACGCGCCCCGCGCCGTGCTCGCCGATGATCTCGTGCGGGATCGTGCCGCCCGTGAGCGGGATCTCGTTCATGCGACGCCGCGCGGCTTCGACGGCCTTGCGCACCGCTTCGCTGACCTCGTTCGCCTTCCCGGTCGCGATACCGACCTGACCTTTCCCATCCCCCACCGCCACCAATGCATTGAAGGAAAAACGGCGACCGCCCTTCACGACCTTTGCGACGCGATTGATCGCGACGACGTTCTCCACCATGCCGTCGCCTTCGCGCCCGCCGCGATCACCGCCGTCGCGGCGCTCGCCGCCGCGCCCTCGGCCGCGGCCGCCGCGACCACCGCCCGGTCCGCGCGGGCCGCGTGACGGACGATGCTCTTCGGTCGCTGGCGCCGCCGCCGCCGCCGGCGCTGCTGCCGGCGCTGCCGCCACTTCGGCGGGTGCCGGCGTTGCCGCGCCCGTCTCGTGTTTCTGCTCTTGATCGTCCATTAGAACTGAAGTCCTCCCTTGCGGGCACCGTCGGCGACAGCCTTCACGCGCCCGTGATACTGATAACCGCCGCGGTCGAACACGACTTTGGCGATGCCCTTTTCCTTGGCCTTGGCGGCGATGAGTTTCCCCACCGCAAAGCTCCGCGCCACTTTGCCTTTGCCTTCGACCTGCACGCCTTCGGACGTATCCGCCGCGCCGGCGAGGGTCAGGCCGCGTTCATCGTCCACCAGCTGGGCATAGATGTGCTTGGAGGACCGGAACACGACGAGCCGGGGCCGCTCCGGCGTCCCCGCGACCTTCTTGCGGACGCGGAGGTGCCGGCGATAGCGCTGATCCGCCGACGTTTTGATTTTTCGGATGGATCGCATGGCCTATTTCGCCGCCTGGGCAGTCTTGCCCGCTTTACGCCGGACCTGTTCGCCCGCGTAGCGGATGCCTTTGCCCTTGTAGGGCTCGGGTGGCCGCACGTTGCGAATCTCCGCGGCCACCTGACCCACCAGTTCTTTGTCGACGCCCTCGATCTTCAGCTGGACGTTGTTGGTCACCGTGATCTTGATCCCCTGCGGCGCGTGGTAGGGCACGGGATGCGAGAATCCCACCACGAGCTGGATGCCGAACGGCTTGGGCTCGGCCTTGTAGCCGACGCCCTGGATCTCGAGCGACTTCGCGAATCCGCCGGTGACGCCTTCCACCATGTTCGCGACCAGCGTGCGCGTGAGGCCGTGCAACGCCTTGTGCCGCGCGTCCTCGGACGGGCGCTTCACGACGACGGTCCCGTCCTCGAGCGAGAGCACCATTTCCTCATGCAGCGTGCGGCTGATCTCGCCCTTCGGTCCCTTCACCGTGATCTTGTGCCCGTCGATCTGCGCCGTGACCCCTTTGGGCAACGGGACGGGCTTCCTGCCGATGCGTGACATCGTTCGCTCCTACCACACCACCGCGAGCACCTCACCGCCCACCCGGGCGGTGCGCGCTTCGCGGTCGGTCATGAGGCCCTGCGGCGTGCTCAGAATCGCCATCCCCAGGCCGTTCTTGATGCGCGGGATCTCGCGCGCCTTCACGTAGCGCCGGAGCCCGGGCGACGAGACGCGGTGGAGCTCCCGAATGACGGGCGCATCGTTGTGATACTTCAAGTACAGCCGCAGCAGCCCGTGCTGTCCATCGTCCAGCACCTTGAAGTCCTGGACGTAATGGTTGTCACGCAGAATCGTGGCAATCGCGACTTTCAACTTCGACACCGGCATGTCGACCCGGCGGTGCCCCGCCATGCAGGCGTTGCGCACCCGGGTGAGCATATCGGCAACGGGATCAATAACGCTCATTCGTGTCCCCTCTTACCAGCTGGCTTTGCGCACGCCGGGAATCTCCCCGCGCAACGCCAGCTCACGGAAGCAGATGCGGCACAACTTGAACTTGCGCAGCGTGCCGCGGCTCCGGCCGCAGCGCTGGCAGCGGTAGTAGCCCCGCACCTTGAACTTCGGCCCCTTCTTGACTCGCTCCAGCCACGCCTTCTTCGCCATGACGTCTCCTAGGCCGCCGCCGGGGTTTCCACCCGGAAGGGCATGCCCAACTCTCGCAACAGCGCCAGCGCGGTGTCGTCGCGCCCGGCGCTCGTCACGAACGTGATGTCCATCCCGTGGATCCGCTCGACTTTGTCGTAGTCGATCTCGGGGAAAATCATCTGCTCCTTGATACCCAGCGTGTAATTGCCGCGCCCGTCGAAGCTCTTCGAGGGCAGCCCGCGGAAGTCGCGCATGCGCGGCACCGCGATCGAAATGAAGCGATCGAGGAACTCGTACATGCGCCCGGCGCGCAGCGTCACCGCGCAGCCGATCGGCTGCCCTTCGCGCAGGTTGAAGCTCGCGATCGCCTTCTTGGCGCGCGTCACCACCGGCTGCTGGCCGGTGATGGCCGCGAGCTCCGCCACCGCCGCGTCCAGCCCCTTGGGGTTCTTGGACGCGTCGCCCATCCCGACGTTGAGCACGATCTTCTTGAGCCGCGGAATCTGGTGCGGGTTCTTGAACGCAAACTGCTGCTGCAGCTTGCCGCGCACCTGCTGCTCGTAGAACTCTTTCAGCCGAGCCGGCGGCGCCGGCTCGACGGGCTCAGCGGGAGCGGCCGCAGCCTCCGCCTTGGCCTCCTCTTTCGGGGGCTTTGGCTTCTTCTGCTGCTTCTCCTGCTTGGGCTTCGGTTGTTTTTCTTGTTTCTCTTGTTCGTCCGCCATCGCTATCTCACTCTCGGAATCGGTTGACCCGATTTCACCGCAATCCGTTCGAGCTTCCCTTCCTTGTCCAGGCGCCGGCGCACGCGCGTCGGCTCGCCCGACTTGGGGTCGAGCAGCATCACTTTCGATGCCGCCACGCTCGCGGGAAACTCGATGATCCCGCTCTCCCCCTGGGGCGTCGTCGCCCGCTTGTGCTTCTTCACGACGTTCACGCCCTCCACCACGACGCGATACTTCTTGGGGTAGACGTGGAGCACGCGTCCTTCCTTGCCGCGGTGCTCGCCGCTGATGACGCGCACCGTGTCGCCCTTGGCGATATGCATCTTGTGCCGCTTGGGCTCCGTGCCCCGGACGCGCCGCGATTTCTTGTAGACGAGCGGCTTCATGTCAGATGACCTCCGGCGCCAGCGACACGATCTTCATGAACTTCTTCTCGCGCAGCTCGCGGCCGACCGGGCCGAAGATGCGCGTCGCGCGGGGCTCCCCTTCGTCGTCGATCAGCACCGCGGCGTTTTCGTCGAAGCGGATGTAGGAGCCGTCTTTGCGCTTGGTCTCCTTGGCCGTCCGCACGATCACCGCCTTCACCACCTCGCCCTTTTTCACCTGGCCGGTCGGGATGGCGTCCTTGATCGTGACCACGACGACGTCGCCGAGCCCCGCGTAGCGCCGCTTGGACCCGCCGAGCACGCGGATCACGAGCGCGCGGCGCGCGCCCGAGTTATCCGCGATCTTGACCTGCGATTCTTGCTGCACCATGGCTATTTCGCTCTCTCGACGATCTCGATCACCCGCCACCGTTTCCGTTTCGACAACGGCCGAGTCTCCACGATCCGCACCGTGTCGCCCGTCTTGGCGCCGTGGTCGTCGTGCGCCGCCACCGTCTTGGTGCGGGTGATCTGCTTGCCGTAAAAGCCGTGGGCAAAGCGGCGGATCATCGAGACCGTGACCGTCTTCTGCATCTTGTCGCTGACGACGGTCCCCGTCCGAACCTTTCTGCGGCCGCGATCGATCATGCCGACGCCCTTTCCTTCAAAATGGTCTTGATCCGCGCGATGTCGCGGCGGATCGTCCGCAGCTGCAGCGGATTCGTGAGCGACTCCGTCGCCCGGCGGAACTCGAGCCGAAACTGCTCCTCGGTCAGCACCGTGAGTTTCTGCGCCAGCTCGTCCGTCTTGAGCTCGCGCAGCCCCTCGGACCGGTTCTCGCGTTTCGACGGCATTTACCGCTCCTCCCGCTTCACGAATTTCGATCGGATCGGCAGCTTCGCCGAGGCCAGCGCCAGGGCCGCGCGCGCCGACGCCTCGTCGATGCCTTCGAGCTCGAACATGATCCGGCCCGGCTTCACCACCGCCACCCAGCCCTCCGGATTGCCCTTGCCTTTGCCCATGCGGGTCTCGGCCGGCTTCTTGGTGATCGGCTTGTCGGGGAACAAGCGGATCCACACCTTGCCGCCGCGCTTCATCTCACGCGTGAGCGCGACGCGCGCCGCCTCGATCTGGCGGTTGGAAACCCAGCCGGGGTCGAGCGACATGAGCCCGTAGTGGCCGAACGCGACCGTGTTGCCGCGCGTGGCCATCCCCGAGGTGCGGCCCTTGAACCGCTTGCGAAACTTGACGCGCTTGGGTGCCAGCATGGTCTAGACGCCCGTGGAATAGGTGCGGCCGTGGAGATCCTCGGTCCGCTCGCCCTTGAAGATCCAGACCTTCACGCCAATCGTGCCGAACGTCGTCTTGGCGGTCGAGGTCGCGTAATCGATGTCGGCGCGCAGCGTGTGCAGCGGCACCCGGCCCTCGTGATAGCCCTCGGTGCGCGCGATTTCGGCGCCCCCCAGGCGGCCCGCCGTCTTGATCTTGATCCCCTGCGCGCCCATCCGCATCGCGCTCTGCACCGCGCGCTTCATCGCGCGGCGGAACGAGATGCGCTGCGTGAGCTGATGCGCCACGCTGTCACCCACCAGCTGCGCGTCCAGCTCGGGCCGCTTGATCTCTTCGACGTTGATGCCGACTTCCTTCCCCGTGAGCTGCGCCAGCTCGTCGCGGAGCTTGTCGACTTCCGCGCCGCGCTTGCCGATGACGACGCCGGGCCGGCCGGTATGGACCGTCACGGTCACCTTCCCCGGCTTGCGCTCGATGTGCACGTCGGCGATGGCGGCGTGGCTGAGGCGCGTCCGCAGGTACTTCCGGATCAGCTCGTCTTCCTTGAGCAGCTCGGGGAAGTTGTGGCGCGCGTAGTAGCGCGAGCGCCATTGCTTGACGATGCCCAGCCGGAACCCGTATGGATGTGTTTTCTGTCCCACTTACTTGCTCGCTTTCTTGGTCGTCTTCTTTTTCTTGGCCGGCGCGCGCTTTTTTGCCTTCGCGCGCGGCTGCTTTTCTGCCTTCGCTTCCGCTTTCGGCGCGGTCGGTGCGGCGGCGGCCGGCGCGCCGTCCACGCCGGCCACGCGAATCTCCACGTGGCTCGTGCGCTTCAGGATCGGCGTGCCGCGGCCCATCGCCGCGGCGGTGAACCGCTTCAGCGTCTGCCCTTCGTTCACGATCGCGTAGCTCACGCGCAACGAGTCGGCGTCGAACGGCGTGTTCTGCCGCTGTGCCGCCTGCTGCGCATTCGCGACGGCGGACTTCAGCACCTTATGGATCTGCCGCGCGGCCCGCTTCTTGGAAAAGCGCAGGATCGCATCGGCTTCCGGCACGGCGCGGCCGCGGATCAAGTCGATCACGAGGCGCATCTTGCGCGCCGACTGCCGTACGCCGCTCTGTTTCGCTCGAGCCTCCATGCCTTACTCCTTGCCCTTCTTCTCTGCCCCGCCCTCGGCAGCGGCGCCGCCCTCAGGGGCCGCGGCCGCCTCGGCCTCGCGCTCGGCCGCCGAGCCTTTGGCGCCGTGGCCGCGGAACAGGCGGGTCGCCGCGAATTCGCCCAGCTTGTGGCCCACCATGTTCTCGGTGATGTAGACGGGGATGAACTTGTTCCCGTTGTGCACCGCGAGCGTGTGACCCACGAAGTCCGGCGTGATCGTGCTGCGGCGCGACCACGTCTTGAACACCTTCTTCTCGTTCCGCTCGTTCAGGACCCGGATCTTCACCATCAGGGATTCTTCGACATACGGACCCTTCTTGACGCTGCGTCCCATTACGTCGTCGCCTTCCCGCGCTTGCGGCCGCGCACGATGAGTTTCGTCGAATGCTTCTTCTTGTGCCGCGTCTTCTTGCCCTCGACCTTGCCCCACGGATTCGTGGGCGGCCGGCCACCCGAGCTCTTGCCTTCGCCGCCGCCGAGCGGGTGATCGACGGGGTTCATCGCCACGCCGCGGACGCGGGGACTGCGGCCCAGCCAGCGCGACTTCCCCGCCTTGCCGATCGACAGCAGCTCGTGCTCGGCGTTGCCGACTTCGCCGATCGTCGCGAGACACTCGCCGCGCATCATCCGCATTTCCGTCGAGCGGAGCCGCAGCGTGACGTAATTGCCCTCTTTCGCGACGACCTGCGCGCTGGTCCCGGCCCCGCGGCACAGCTGGCCGCCGCGGCCGATCTTCAGCTCGACATTGTGCACCGCGGTGCCCAGCGGAATCTCGAACAGCGGCATCGCGTTGCCGGTGCGGATGTCCGAGCCCGGACCGGACACGACGTTGTCACCGACGTTCAGGCCCTTCGGCGCGAGGATGTAGCGCTTCTCGCCGTCGGCGTAGTGCAGCAGCGCGATGCGCGCGGTGCGGTTCGGATCGTACTCGATGGCCGCGACGCGCGCCGGAACGGCGAACTTGTCGCGGCGGAAGTCGATGCGGCGGTACTGCCGCTTGTGCCCGCCGCTCATATACCGGCTCGTGATGTGGCCCTTGTTGTTGCGCCCACCCGTCCGCCGCAGCGGCTCGAGCAGCGTCTTCTCCGGCTCCGTCTTGGTGATTTCGGAGAAGTCGGAGACCGAGCGAAAGCGCGTGGCCGGCGTCATCGGCCGAAACTGTCGGATGCCCATTTAGCCCTCGAACACCTCGATCGCGTCGCCCTCTTTGAGGGTCACGATCGCCTTTTTCCAGGACGGCCGGCGGCCCTGGTAGCGCCCGTACGTGCGCCGCTTGGCCCGCATGATCATCGTGCGGACGTCGGTGACCGACACCTTGAACAACGTTTCAATAGCCGCTTTGATCTGCGGCTTGGTCGCCTCGGAGTGCACGCGGAACGCGTACTCCTTGCGCGCGCCGTAGGCCGCGGACGACTTCTCCGTGACCACGGGACGGACGATGGTATCGTGCGGCTCAGGCATCGCTCGCCTCCTTGGCCGCGCCTTCCTCGAACGCGCCGATCTCCACCACCACCGTCTGGGCCCAGAGGATCTCGTACGCGGTCGCGTCGGCGAAGCGCATTACGTGCACGTCGGGGATGTTGCGGCCCGAGAGGTAGACGTTGTGCGCATCGGTCGCCGTCAGCGTAGTGCAGCAGCGCGATGCGCGCCGTGCGGTTCGG
>DATLXS010000116.1:0-2937 GCA_035575675.1 Gemmatimonadales bacterium | reverse complement strand
ATCAAGGTGAGCAAGCGGACAAGATCGCCGGCGTTGACTGCATCAATCCAAGTCGTGTGCACCTCACGAATAGCTCGTTCATCAGATCCCATCTGCAACCTCCACTGCCAAAACAGTTCGATCACGCGACGATCAGGGCGTGGGTCAGCATCAATCGCCATCTAGGTCGGCGAGAGCATCCCGAATGCTAGCTTGCCCATGGGCGTTGGCGAGTAGCAATACACCCTTGCCCCCGGCCAGCCGAGCTTAGTGCCCAGAGATCCCTTCCAATGTCAGCGCCGACCGACCGCTTCTGGCCGGAACCGCTTAATCCCGTCCGATGGCGTCTAGCAGTTGGGGCAGCGTAGGATATTGCGCCGCAAACTTCGGCTTGCTGAACAGTTACGACGGATAAGCACGACTGTCGCCTGGAGTTCCTTGCAACTCAGCCGCCCGGGCCCTCTCCATGGGAAACACATACGATCTTGCGGGTAAGTTCGCCCTCGTGACCGGGGCAGCGAACGGAATTGGACGCGCGATCGCCGAAGTACTCCTTGCCAACGGTTGCCACGTTCTGATCTGGGACGCAGGTAAGGCGGATGTTGCGGGCGCCGAGTCTGCTTTGGTCGATATTACACAACCCGCGCAGATTGCCCTTGCAGCCGCTGCGCTCAAAGACAATCAACGCGTTGACATACTTGTGAACGATGCCGGGTATCTTGGAAAGACGACGGAGTTCGTGAGCCACTCGCAAAGCGACTGGCAGCAAATTGTTCGGGTGAACCTCCTAGGTACCATGCACGTAACGCAGGCTATCTTGCCGATCATGATTCGCCAGCGCGCCGGGCGGATCATCAATCTCGGCTCCCTGGCCGGAAAGGAAGGTCTGGCGGGCATCACCGCTTATTCAGCCGCCAGTGCAGGAGTGATTGCGTTCACTAAGGCGTTGAGCCGAGAGGTCGCGCGGTACAACGTCTTCGTCAACTGCATAGCCCCCGGACCCATCGATACCGACATGATCCGAGGCCTAGGGTCCGAGGTGGTCGACCAGATGATCAACGACAGTCCTCTGCGGCGCCTCGGACGGGCGCGTGAAGTCGCCGAGTTGGTAGCTTGGCTGTGCACGGATGCAAGTCGATTCAACACAGGGGCGGTATTCGATATGTCCGGGGGACGCGCACGCTACTGAAAATCTTGGCTGTAACGGGTAAATGAGAACGTCGGGACTGGACGCTCCAGCGAACGGCCGGTTTCTGTAATTCTACGCGGCACCGTTGACCGGCCGGTGTTGGCCGATTTAAGGCATTTAGCATCCACCGCGAAGTTTGGATCTCGGCGAATCATCCCCAGCCACCCTCGCTTGGTGGCAAATCGTGGCAACCGCTCTGGGTCGAGCGTGGCACTTTAATCCCGTCGCTCCACGTAGATACTAGGGAGCGCTCCACCCAGCGACGCATCATTTGCGCTTAACTCGCGCTGAATTGTCAGTTCATCCGGCGGGGACTTGACGTGCCAGCGGACAAGTCGAAGCCCAGCATCTGTTGTGGCTTTGCTCTTTTTCGCGTCGCTTTCTCTGCGGTCCTCCCTTTCATGGGACTTGTCATCAAGTTCAATTGCGGCGATGACGGTTGCGGCTTTGTCGCAGATCACAAAGTCGTAGCTCATGCGGTTGATGCGGTTGTTCCACTCATGGAATCGGAAGCCCTTCTTTACGCCAAGAACCCTGGACATCTGAACCTGCGCGAGGACGACGTGATTGGGAAGCGACTTGACGAGCCGGTGATATAGAACCTGCTCCGGCTGCGTGAGCAGGCGTTTCACATAGAAAGGCCAAGGCCTGGAACCGGCAGCGAGGCGGTTGCGCCTTTTGAGTATCGCAAGGAAAAGAACCAGCGCGAAAATGAGCAGTATTACGACAGTAGGCTTGTCCAGAGCTAACGATTCGTGGCGCATTGGTGCCTCAGCGCTCTTTAACTATTAATTTGGTGACAGATCTGCCGCAATGGATTGTGAGACACAGGCGTTAGCCTACTCCAGGCCACGAACGGCCGCTTCGTGGCCGTCATTTCAGAGCCGCCAGTGTCTTCAGTTGGCCGATCTGAGACCTTCGCCGAAATGCTGACGCAATACCACCTGAGCTGCGGAGCCTTATCTGCCGAACAAGCGTAGTAGCGCGTCGTAACCGACCAGCATCAATCCGCACCCCACCGACACGCCGAGCATGAGGGCGAAGGGAAAGTGCGGCACGCCGTAAACCTTGAAAAACAATGCCGTGAGAACCCCGAGCAACGCGAGCGCCCCCAGGATAAAGCGGAGCACGGGCTCGAGAATCACGAGGAACATGTATACCGGTAGTCGGACCGCGTGCCAAAGAAGGCGGAGCGTGCCTCGGAGAAGACCGCCAGCGATCGTCAGCCGACTCTCAGCGAGGACTCTTGAACTCGACTGGTTCATTGCGTCGGAATCTGCCCTACGGCCATACCGGGCGCAGATCCCGCGCGCTGCGCGCCCGCTCGCGCAAGGCATCCAGATAGTCCGCCCAAGCCTGCATCATCTTGCGACGCTCCAACAGTCGTTGTGCTTTGTTGTAAGCCGCGCGAACCTTGTTGCGCTCCGAGTGCGCCAGCTGCAGTTCGATGACATCCGGCGAGAATCCCTGCTCATTGAGCAGCGTGCTCGCCATACTGCGAAATCCATGACCCGTTTGCTCGTTGCTCGCGTAACCGAGCCGCCGCAAGGCCGTATTGATGGTGTTATTCGACATCGGGCGATCGCGAGTCAGAAGTGACGGAAACACGTAGCGCCCGCGCCTTGCGAGCGGGTCGAGCTCGCGCAGAATCGCCAACGCCTGGTGCGCGAGCGGCACGATGTGCTGCTCGGCCATCTTCATGCGGTTCGCGGGAATCCGCCATTCGGCATTGGCAAGATCGAACTCGGACCATTCCGCCGCCCGCAACT
>DATLXS010000115.1:0-68194 GCA_035575675.1 Gemmatimonadales bacterium | reverse complement strand
CGCTAGCGCGCCGATTCCGCCGATCTGAATTCCCACCGAGCTGAGGTTGGCGAAGCCGCACAGCGCGAAAGTTGCGATGGTGAACGACACGGGATCGAGACTGCCCTTGAGCGGGCCGAGATGGGCGTAGGCGATGAATTCGTTGATCACCATGCGCTCGCCCAGTAGTCCGCCGATCGTACCGCTGTCATGCCACGGCACACCCATGACCCAGGCGATCGGCCGGAAGATCCATCCGAGCACGGTCTGCAGCGTGGCCGGGAACCAGGGGGCAAATCCGTGAATCCAGCCGAACAGTCCATTCACCAAGGCGATGAGCGCGATGAAGGAGACGAGCATCGCGATCACGTTGAGCATGAGGTGCAGCCCCTCGCCCGTTCCGCGTGCGGCCGCATCGAGCACGTTCACGTCGGTGCGCGGAATATCGACCTTGACGCCGCCGAGCGTCTCCGGCACTTCGGTCTCGGGTTCGAGGATCTTGGCCATCATGATCGTCCCCGGCGCCGTCATGATGACCGCCGTGAGGAGGAACCGAGCCTCCATACCAAACTGGATGTACGCTGCCATGATCGAACCGGAGACGTGCGCCATCCCCGCCGTCATGACGGTCATCAGCTCGGAGCGGGTCATGCGCGGCAGGAACGGCCGGATGGTCAGCGGGGCCTCGGTCTGCCCCATGAAAATCGACGCCGCGACGTTGAGACTTTCCGCTCCGCTCGCGCCCATGATCTTGTTCATCAACCACGCGAACGCCTTCACGACGACCTGCATGATGCCGAGGTAGTACATGATCGCGAACAGCGCGGAGACGAAGATGATCGCGGGCATGATCTGGAACGCGAACACGACGCCGATGCTCGAGTGCTGTTTCCCGATCTCGCCAAATACGAACTCCGAGCCCGCGTAGGAGAAGCCGAGGATCTTTGTAACGGTGGCGCCGAGCCAGCTGAAGATCTTCTGGCCAACCGGAACTCGCAGCACGAAGATCGCGAAGAGCAGCTGCAAACCGACGCCCCAGGCGACGACGCGCCGGCTGATCGCGCGACGATTGCGCGACAAGGCGACGCCGATGCCGAGGATCAAAATGATGCCGACGATTCCCGTGAGCCGGGAGCCGAGGGAGCGCGGCTCGGGTGCGACCACCTGAGCCTTCGCGGTATCCTGCGCCGCGGTCTGCACGCTCGCACCGCTCAGCGTGTTGAACACAAAGCGTGGCAGCGTAAACACGACCAGCGCGCACCCCAACGTGACCAGGAACGCGAAGAGAACGCGTCTCGCGGACATCAGAGAGCCCCCAATTCACTTTGGACACGGGACACGAGCGCCACCTTCTCGTACTCCGGGAGAAACGCGCTCTCGCAGGCGTTCAACGCCACGCGCTGCAGCTCATCAGACGAGAGACCGAGCACGGCGTGCGCCAGGAAATACTCATCCGTCAAGGTGATGCCGTCGGTCAGCGGTCCATCGGTGTTCAGCGTGACGACGACGCCCTGCTGGAGATAGCGCTTGAAGGGATGTTCCGCCACCGACGCCACGATGTGCGTGTGCACGTTGCTCGTGAGGCACATTTCCAACGGAATACGACGTTGAACGACTTCGTCGAGCAACTTCGTGTCTTCCACGAGCCGTGTACCGTGACCGATGCGTTGCGCTCCACACTCGTGCAGCGCCTGATCAATCGAGTGCGGCCCGTCGCCTTCGCCCGCATGACAGGTGCAGGCCATGCCGTGGGCCGCGGCGTACTCGAACGCCGCGCGATGATCGCGCGCCGGAAACCCGCGCTCCGCGCCGGCCAGGTCGAACGCCGTCACGCCGGCGGAGTGGTACTCCGCTGCCACCTGCGCCAGCTCGAGCGACTCCTTGGGCGGCTTGGTGCGCATCGCGCAGACGATGAGCCCGACTCGCGTTCCCGTCTCGGCCGCGCCGCGCCGGATCCCCGCGAGCGGCGCCTCGATCGCCTGTGCGAGCGTGAGCGCGGGGCGATGCAGCAGCGGTGAGTAGCGCACTTCCACGTAGCGGACATTCTCCGCCGCCTTGTCGAGCACGAATTCGTACGCGACGCGCTCCAGCGCCTGCGCTGTCTGCAGCACCGACAGCGTGATCTCGTACTTCTGGAGGTACTCCTCGAGATTCTTGGCGTCGCGGACCAACATCGCCTTGGCGAGCGCGTCCGGCGTGTCGGCCGGCAGGCGGATGCCCTGCGCCCGCGCCAGCTCCAGCATGGTCGCCGGCCGCAGCGCGCCGTCGAGATGCACGTGCAGCTCGGCCTTGGGCCAGCGCCGCAGCGCGTCCTTGGTGAAACGCGGCTTGGCGCCCTGCCGCGCGGAGACGACCACGCGATAGACGGAGCCCGCCTCACCGACGGCGTCGCCGGCGTCGATCGGGCGCCCCGCCGCGTCGGTGACGTAGGCGGCACCGTCGAGCTGTCGCGCGAGACCGCCGTCGGCTTGTGCGACGGCGTCGCGCACGCGCGCGCCGCGGGGTACGTCGACTGCTTTGTCGTTGATGAAAACCCGCATCAGTGGTCGGTCCGATGGAAGCGCACATCTTCCGGCGCCTCCACGGGAGCGCGCAGCACACCCAGATACCGAGTTAGCGCGTCGACGTCGGCGACGTCGAGGTCTTCTTTCGGCGAGCCGCTGAGCATCCGGAACCCGGAGCCACCGGTGGCCATGAAGTCGCTGACGACAAGCGTGTAGCTTCGGCCTGTGTCGAGGTCCTTGCCGTTCACCCGAACGCTGCTGATCCGTTTCCCGGGCTCCTTGCGACCGTCGTACCACACTTCCACACCTGCCACGTGACAGTCGGGCAGATGATCGCGGCCCGCGACGCACTGCTCCAACGCGTCCTGCAACACCTCACCTTTGACGGTGAGGCGCAGTAAGCGGTTTTCGAAGGGTTGCACCTGATAGACCTGGCCGAATGTGACGGCGCCCTCGGGAAGATCGGCGCGAATGCCGCCGTTATTCATGATCGCCACGTCCGCGCGGCCGGCGGCGCGCTGCGCGTCCGCGATGAGCCGCCCCAGACCGTATTCGTCACCTGCCCGCTTCAGCGGGATTTTGAGCCGCGCGACGACCCGCTCGGTGATGTTGCGAACCGCCTGTTGCTGACGCCCGAGGGCCTCGGCCATCGGGACGTCCGCCTTGACCTGGTCCGCGTACGGCGTGACGAGCTGGACCCGCACTTCGCGCCGGCCGGCGACCCGCACGAAGTCCGCGACGCCGATCGCGCGGCCGCTCGACTGCGCCTCCACGATCGGGATACCGTGGACCACCGTGTTCACGCGCACGTGCGTGTGACCCGCAACGATTAAATCGACTGACCCGGAATCGAGCTGGCGTGCGATATCCAAAATCTCGCCATGGCAGGTGGCGGGGCTCCCTGCGCCGGTGGAGTCGCAGAACGCGCCGGCGTGCGCCACCACGATGACATAGTCGGCCGCCGCGCGGGCTTCCGGCAGGTAGCGCTTGATCGCCTGCGCCCCGTCCCCGAAGGCGAGACCCTGGATGTTGCGCGCCGCGGTGCTCGTCGGCGTCTCGGTGGTCGTCACACCGATCACGGCGATCTTGGTGCCGTTTTTCGTGACGAGCTTCCACGGCGTCGCCCAATCGGGCCGCCCGGTGCCCATGGTGATGTTGGCGGACAGGAAGGGATAATGCGCCTCGCTCATGCGGGCGCGCAGCGTGTCGACCGACCAGTCGAATTCGTGATTGCCGATCGCGGCGGCGTCCACGCCGAGGTTGTTCAGCGCGTCGACGGTGCCACGCCCGAAGGTCGCATTCGACAGCGCTGTGCCTTGCATCTCGTCGCCGGCGTCGAGCCGCACCGACGTGCACCCGCAACCGCGCGCGAGGCTGTCGAGCCATGGTTTCATCGCGGCCACGCCGCCGACGGGCCGTCCCTGCGACCAGTCCCAGACGCGCGCCTCGAGCTGGCCGTGCAGATCGCTCGTGGTCAGCACGCGGAGCAGCGTGCTGTCCTTCACTGTGATCGTCGCGGCAGCCTGCTGCGGCGCGAACGCGGCGCGGGCCGCCGCGCGGGCCGGATCGGGAATGATCGCCCAGCTCGGCCGTAGATACGCCGTCGCCTGAATCGTGTGAACACGGCGGATTTCGTCGACGAGCAGCTCGCGAATGTCCTCACCCTTGTCGTAGAAGACGCGCGCGGCGGCGAGCATCGTGTACCCACCGCCGCCCGCCTGGCGATAGCTGTTCAGCGCCAGCGTAAAACTGTCGGTGGGCTGCACGATCTTGCCGTTGAAGGCGAGCCCGCGAATGCGCAGCCCCGCCGGCCGGGAGAGGTCGATGTTGTAGACCACCCCGCTCACGACGTCGTAGTTGTAGCCCGCGACGCTGTCGTTGATGATCGGCTGCCCAGGCTGGTAGGTGCGGAAGTAGCGGGCCGAGTGCTCGAGGTACTCGCGCAGCTGCTGTCCCGAGATCTTGACCGCGCGGAGCGTGTTCTCGTACGGATAGATCCCGACGACGTCGCGCTGACGAATGTCTCCCTCGGGTAACCCCGGCTGGATGTCAAAGGCGGCCGTCGCTGACAGTTGCGCGCCCGCGCGGCGGCGCTGCACCTCATTGATGAAGTCGAGCAGCGGCGTATCCTGCGCCCGCGCATAGCGCGCATCAAAGCCGGGGGTCGCGCCTCCGACCGGCGTGCCGGCCCAGAGACGGGCTGCCTCGTGCGCGGCCCTGAGGCGCTGCGTGAAGCGGGGCGACTCGGCGACGTTCGCCAGCGGGATCAGCTCGCTCCGGACCGCTGTGACGCGGTAGCGTCGCGTCGTCGAGTCTCGCACCAACGAGACGTGCACCACGGCGATGCTCTGCACCCAGTTCTTCGGCTGCACGAAATGCACGCCGTTGATCACAGTGTCGCGGATCTCCCGGTGGGTGTGCCCCACGATCACGACGTCCGGTTTGGGCGTTACGGCGGCGAGCGCGGCGGCGTCGTTCTCCGGACCGACGCCCGTCGTGTCGTAGGTCGACTCACCGAACCCACTGTGAATCAGGACGATCTTGATGTCGGCACCGAGGCGTTCGAGCCCCGCCAGCGCCGCGGGCGCTGCCTCGGCGATTCTCCTGACCCGCGCCCGCCCGGCGAGCTGCGCCCGATCCCACAGCATCACGCCGGGTGTGGTGAAGCCCGTGATCCCCACCTTCACGGCGCCGCGCGGCAGCAACACCGTCGGCGGAAAGAATGCCCGGCCGGAGTCATCGACGATGTTGCCGGACACATAGCGATACGTGGCTTCCGTCGCGACCCGCCGCAGGAAATCCACGCCGAAGTCGAAATCGTGATTGCCGGGCGTGGCAACGTCGTACTGCACCGCGTTCATCGCATTGACGATGGGCTGCGGCTGACGCTTGTCGTAGCGGCCGAAGAACGTGGCGAACGGATTTCCCTGGAGCAGGTCACCCGCATCGACGACCACGAGGTTGCCGGGATAGCGGGCGCGCAGCGTTTCGAGCGCGGTCGCGGCGCGCGACAGCCCGCCGGGCGCCGCGGCATCACGGATGTAGTCCCACCCGAATACCCGGCCGTGGACGTCGGTCGTCGCGACGATGACGATGTGGGCGGTATCGGGGGGAGCGGCACCTGCCTGGAGCGCGATCAGCAGTGCAGAGAGGAGATGCATAGTGCACTCAAAATTGCGAAACGAGCGTCGCCCGCGCTACCTTCCCGCCTGTTCATGGGGACCGACACCGGAGCGGTGCACCGCATCCTCGTCGTCGACGATGAGCCCGACATCACGGCGCTCGTCGCCTATCATCTCGCGAAGGAAGGCTATCGCGTCACGACCGCCGGTACGGGTTCGGACGCGCTGCGCTCGGCCAGCGAAGAGCGGCCCGATCTGGTCGTCCTCGATCTGATGCTCCCGGGACACTCCGGGTTCGACGTGCTGGCGGAGCTGCGGCGCCGGGACGAGACGCGCGACGTCGGCGTGTTGCTCCTGACCGCCCGCAAGGATGAGCCCGATCGCATCAAAGGACTCTCCCTCGGCGCCGACGATTATCTCGCCAAGCCGTTTTCGCCCAAAGAGCTGGTCCTGCGGGTGGGGGCGATCCTGCGCCGGCTCGCGGCGCCGCCGGTCGCCGCCGGCGGCCGACTCGTCGGCGGCCCCATTGTCCTCGACCGCGCGGCGCATCGTGTGACCGCCGACGGCAAGGAGGTCGAGCTTACTGCCACCGAGTTCAAGCTGCTCGAGCGCCTGATCGAGCGGCGTGACCGCGTGCTGTCGCGCTCGCATCTGCTCGAATCGGTGTGGCAGGCCCAGCCCGATATCCAGACCCGCACCGTCGATATGCACGTCCAGCGCCTGCGCACCAAGCTCGGCACTGCCGGCGAGTGGATCGAGACGGTGCGTGCCGTCGGCTACCGGTTCCGTGAGCCCGCCGCCACGCCGAAGCGTTCCGCCCCCGCCACGTCTCCCCGCCGGCGCCGCACGTGAAACTGGTCACGCGGCTGTTCGCGAGCATCGGGTTGCTCGTGGCTGCCGCGGTCGCGGGTTCGATCATCGCCACCGACGTGCTCCTGCGCCGGCACCTCGAGCGCGACATCGCCGCGGAGCTGGAGCGCGAAGCGCGCCTCGTCGCAGCGTTCACGCCGGCGGATTCGGCGCGCTGGCCCGAGTACGCGCTGCTCGCGGGTGCCCGGCTTGGCCGCCGCGTCACGCTCATCGATCCCGACGGCCACGTCCGCGGCGATACCGAGTTCGACCGGCCGTCGCTCGCCAGGCTGGAGAATCACCGCACCCGCCCCGAAGTGCGCGCGGTGCTCGACTCCGCCAAGAGCGTCGGGATGAACGAGCGGCTGAGTGCGTCGACCAACGAACGCCAGATGTACGTGGCGATCCGGGACGGCCCCCCCGGGGGAGGGCTCGCCGTGGTGCGCGTCTCGACAACGCTCGCCGCGGTCGATACGCAGGTCCACGCCGTCCAGCGGGCGGTCGCGATCGCCGGCCTGGCCATGCTGCTCGCCGCCTGGGTCGTCGCCTGGCTGCTCGCGCGCGCGCTGGCGCGGCCCCTGCTCCGCGTCGCCGAAGCTGCACGCGACATCGCTGCCGGCCGTCCTGCGGACTTCCCCGACGTGCGCGTACCCGAGCTGGCACATCAGGTCGACGCGCTGCGCGCGATGCACCACGAGCTGGAGCGCCGGTTCGAGGACCTGCGGCGTGAGCGCGAGGAATCGGGCACGTTGCTCGAGGCGCTCTCCGACGGCGTCATGGCCGCGGACAAGCGCGGGACCGTCATATCGACGAACTCAGCAGCCCGCCGCCTACTGGGCTACGGCGACACGGAGCCGCTCCCACCGCTCGGGGAGCTCTTTCATGATCGCGCCCATCGCACCTTGATGCGGGAAGTCCTGACCGGCGCTGTGGTGGAAGGACGCGAGCTCGATCTCGGCGAGCGCACCGTCGTCGTCTCGGCGCGGCCGCTCGAAGACGGCGGCACGCTGCTGGTGTTCAGTGACGTGACCGACGTGCGGCGACTCGAGACGATCCGGCGTGACTTCGTCGCGAACGTGTCGCACGAGCTGAAGACGCCGCTCACCGCCATCGCCGGCTACGCCGAGACGCTCGCCGCCGAGTCGTCTGACGGGCAGGCCACCGGCTTCGCGCAGACGATCGTCGAGAACGCCCGCCGCATGCAGCGCCTGGTCGACGACCTGCTGGACCTCTCGCGCATCGAGTCCGGGGGGTGGCAGCCGGAACCGCGAACGGTCAACGTCGAGGGCGCCGCGCGTGAGGCGTGGACCCCGTTCGCCGAGCGCGCCGCGAGCCGGGGCGTGGCATTCGAAACCGCAACGAATTCCTCGTCTGTCAACACCGATCCCGAAGCGCTGCGGCAGATCTTCACGAACCTCTACGACAATGCCCTGCGACACACGCCCCGAGGCGGCAAGATCCGCGTCGTCGCACAGTCCGCCGGCACTGACACCGTCGTGCGCGTCAGCGACACCGGCTCGGGTATTCCGGCGGAGCACCTCCCGCGCATTTTCGAGCGATTCTATCGCGTCGACCCCGGCCGCTCCCGCCAGGAAGGCGGGACCGGGCTCGGCTTGGCGATCGTGAAGCATCTGGTGGAGGCCCATGGCGGGCGCGTGGAGGCCGAAAGCGAGCTAGGTCGAGGCACCGCAATCCTTTTGCACTTCCCACCTTAGGGCTCGTTACACAGCCGTAACGCTGACGTCACAGGCTGTTGACTGTCCGTAGTGATCGTTGGCTCGTGCGAATTGCGCTTGTATCAGACACCTACACGCCGCAGGTCAACGGCGTCACGACGGTAGTGGTCCGCATCGCGACGGTGCTCCGCGAATTCGGCCACCACGTCGCCGTGGTCGCACCCCGCTATCCCGGTCACATGTCGACCGATCCGGCCGAGCTGCGCATCCCCTCGGCAGCGTTTCCACCCTACCCGGCGATTCGGCTGTCGCTCCCGCAATTCGGCGCGGTCGCGCGGTTCCTCGATGCGTTCAAGCCGGATGTCGTACCCGTCGCCACCGAAGGTCCGCTCGGCCTGACCGGGCGGCGCTATGCGGTGCGGCGTGGCATCCCCCTGGTCACTTCCTATCACACGAATTTCCCGCAGTACGCGCGACACTACGGCGCGGGGCTCGTCGAGCCGCTGGTCTGGAAATGGCTGCGCTGGTTCCATCGGCCTGCCGTCCTGACCCAAACGCCCGGTGAGGCCGTGGCGGACGAGCTGCTGCGCCGTGGCATCGGGAGTCCGGTCGTCTGGGGGCGCGGCGTCGACACCGTCCACTTCCATCCCGCGCGCCGCAGCACAGGCTGGCGGCGTTGGCTGGCCGGTGGTGACGATACCGCCATCGTCCTCCACGTCGGGCGGCTCGCGCCGGAGAAAAACATCGACGTCCTCGCCGCGGCGTGGATCGCCGCGCGCGAGCGAGTGGGCCAACGTGCGACGTTCGTGCTCGCGGGCGAAGGCCCCGAGACGCGCCGGCTGCTGACCCATCTGCCCTGGGTGCGTCAGCTTGGCTTTCTCGATCGCGGCAAGCTCGCGGACGTCTATGCGAGCGCCGACATCTGTGTCCTCCCGTCGAAAACCGAGACCTGCGGCCTCGTGGCGCTCGAAGCCATGGCGTCAGGCCTGGCCGTGGTCGCCGCCGATGCGGGGGGATTCCGCGAGAGCATCACGAACGGGCACAGCGGCATCCTCGTGGCCCCTGAGGACACGACGGGGTTCGCGGCCGAGATCCTCTCGCTCGTGATTGCGCCGCAGCGCCGCGCCGACATCGCAAGGGCGGCGCGGGCAGCGGCGCTCGCCCGCGACGTCGCCCCGGAGAACCTCGAGCTGCTGCAGCAGTACACGACGGCCGCCGGCCTGTCGGAAGCCGGAGCGACCCCATGCGCCGCGTAGTCCTCGTCCTCGCCGATGGCCTGCGGCCCGACGCCATCACGCCGACCGACATGCCGTCGCTCGATGCCCTGTCGCGGACGTACACGACCGCGCTGCGCGCCAGTACGATCCGGCCCAGCCGCACGGTGGCCGCGCTCGCGTCGCTCGCGACCGGCGTCGCACCGACGACGCACGGCTTGATCGAGCCGGGGCTGGGATTCCTCACCCGGCTCCCGACGCTCCGCCCGCTCGCTCGCGAGCTGACCCGCGGCGGCGTGTCGAGCCAGGTCGTGGCGAGCGAGCTGCTGGCCGCCGAGCGTGCGGTCCTGTGGGCCCTCACCAAGGCGGCCGGACTCGGTAAGTACCGGTCGGCCGGCCTCCGGGCGCGCGAGGTTGCGCGCGCGGCTCGAGGCCTCGCGCTGACGCAATCTGCCGGGCTTGTCTTCGTGTATTTGAACGACTGCGACCAGGCGGGGCACGCGCATGGCTGGATGTCCACACAGTACCGCGGCGCGGCCGTCGAAGTCGATGCGGCCATCGGCGTGTTGGCGGAGTTGAGCGAGCATTCGCTGCTGATCGTGATGGCCGACCACGGCGGTGGGGGTGTGAGCACGCACGACCACGCCGAGCCCCATCCCGCCAATGACCACATTCCCCTGATTCTGGCAGGACCCGACGTCACGCGGCGGCATCAGCTCACGCGTCCGGTCTCGCTGCTCGATATCCCGCCGACCCTGCTGTGGTGGTTCGGGCTGGACATTCCCGGCTGCTACGAAGGCCGAGTACTGAGCCAGGCGTTCACGCGCACCGCGCAACCGCTCGAGGCCACCGTCTGATGCGTTGGCTCACCCACCTCGGCGGCGCCCGTGTGACGATTGGGATCGGGCTGCTGCTCGTCGCCGCCGGCGAGCAGCTGCTCGGGTTCGCGGCGCTGTTTGCGCTGACAACGTCGCACCTCGCGGTGCAGGTCTTGAAACGCGCCGTGGCCCCGGGCCCGGCCGTGCGACGCGAATGGACGGCTCCTGGCCCTGATCGATCTGCCGGATCCCTACTCCTTCCCCTCAGGTCACGCTGCAGCCGCGAGCGCCATGGGCGGAACGATTGCGCTCGCTCATCCGCTGCTCGCCCCCGTGCTCTTGCCGCTGGCGGCGCTCATCGCCGTGTCGCGCGTCCGGCTCCGGGTCCATCACGTGGGCGACGTCATCGCGGGGTTATTGCTCGGCCTGGGGAGCGCGGTCGGCGCGGCCGCCCTCATCCTGCATTGACCGTCCGCTGTACCCGGCGGCGGAGTGCACGGCCGACTGTCCGGGTACCAGGTAGCGGAGGCCGGTATGGCTCCGCTATCTGTGTCTTAATCCCTCTCGTTACTAAATTGTGACATTGCCGACTCATCCTGGTGATGCCCGTCGGCCAGTTTGCAACCGTTGGAGCAGTCCACCAATCACCCGAGTCTTGAGGAGTAACCGTGCACGCAAGACTGTCGTATCCGCTCCTGGCCATTGCCGCGGTGGGCGTGTTCGCCAGCCCCGTGGCCGCGCAGACCCAGGCGCCTGCCGCACCGCAGATCACAGTCGGCGGCGTCGTCTACACGCAGTACCAGTACACAGACCAGCCCGTCGCGAATAAGAGCTCGTTCGACGTGACCCGCGCATACGTCAACGTGTTGGGTCGGTTCTCGAACGGCATCACGACACGCGTCACCACAGACGTCTATCGCTTGGGCGCTGACAACTCCCTGCAGGTTCGGCTCAAGTACGCTTTCGCAGCGTGGACGCCTACCGGCAGCGCCCTCACCTACAAGCTGGGCATGATCCACACCCCGTTCGTCGATTACGAAGAGAATCTGTGGGACTACCGCATGCAGGGCACCATCGCGGTCGATCGGAACGGGGCCATGACCTCGGCGGACCTCGGCGTGGGCGTCGATGGCCATTGGAACGGCGAGCAGGTGAATGGCCAGTTCGTCATCGTGAACGGGGAGGGCTATAACGGCGGCCCCGGCGACTTCCGGAAGGATGTCGAGGCGCGCGTCTCTGTGCGCGTCCAGCCCACGAACGACAACAGTCGCGTCGGCGGTTTCCGGATCACTGGGTACGCCGGGGTCGGCAAGGCCACTGGAGGCGCCGACCGCAATCGCTATCTGGGTCAGCTCTCCTATCGCACACAGCAGTTCACTGTCGCGGGCGATTATGTGTCCGTGAAGAATGCAGCCATCACTGGCAGCATCATCAGCGCCTTTGGCGTCTATCACTTCACCAGCAGCAAGGTCGCCGTCATCGGACGCGTGGACGTTGTGGATCCGGACAAGAACACCGCCAACGATGGCAACACGCGGATCATCGCCGGCGCGTCGTACCAGCTGAGCCCGAACGTCCGTATGCTCGCCGACCTCGATCGCGTGAAGCCGCAAGGCGGCGGGACGGCTACCAATCAAGCGCTGATTCAAGCGCAATTCGTGTTCTGAACCTGACCCTGACCCAAGGACACCCGCTGTGAAGACCACCCGCTGTCTCGCTCTCGCCGCCCTGCTCGGCGCCGCCGCTCCCGCGGCGGCGCAGGTGCAGCTCAACGGCGCCGGAGCCACGTTCCCGAACATCATCTACCAGGACTGGATGCTGACGTACAACCAGACGCATCCCGACGTGAAGCTGAACTATCAGTCGATCGGGTCGGGTGGCGGCATCCGGCAGTTCTCCGATGGGACCGTGGACTTCGGTGCCACCGACGCGCCGATGATCGATTCCGCGATCGCCGCGATCCAGGGCAACGTGTTGCACATCCCGACCGTGATGGGTGCGGTCGTGATCATCTACAACCTGCAAGGCGTCACGCAGGTGGTGAGGCTCACGCCCGATGTCCTCGCCGACATCTTCCTCGGCAAAGTCACGAAGTGGAATGATGCGCGCCTCGCGAGCATCAACCCCGGCGTGACGCTGCCCGCGGCCGACATCATCGTCGTGCACCGCGCTGAGGGCTCGGGCACCTCGTTCGCCTTCACGGACTACCTCTCGAAGGTCAGCCCCGAGTGGCAGCAGAAGGTCGGCAAGGGCCCGTCGGTAAATTGGCCCGTGGGTCTCGGCGGACGCGGCAGTGAAGGCGTTTCGTCGACCGTGAGCCAGACGCCGGGCGCGATCGGGTACGTCGAGCTGGCGTACGCGACAAGCAACAAGATCCAGTTCGCGACGGTGCGCAACAGCTCGGGCAACTGGATCACGCCGACCCTCGAGGCCGTTACGGCCGCCGCGGCCGGCGCGATGAAGGACATGGGCCCGAACACGGACTTCCGAGTCTCCATAACGAACTCCTCGGGCGCCAAGGCGTACCCGATCTCGACCTTCACCTGGTTGCTGTTGCATAAGTCCTACAGCGACACGGCGAAGGCACGGGCGCTGGTCCAGTTCGTTTGGTGGGCCGAGGGCGAAGGCCAGGCCAAAGCGCCGCAGCTGGGGTACGCGCCGCTCCCCAAGGAGCTGCATCCCTGGATCGAGGCGCGGCTCCGGAGCATTACGGCCGGCGGCCGGCCGGTTCTGAAAGCCGCAGAATAGCCCGCTGACATAAGGGGGCACCTCCCGGCGTGTAGTTGGGGCGCCGGGGGGTGTTTTTCCTTCCCGGTGACAATTCCGTTACACCGTTGTGACGGACTTCGGGGAAGGCACCGGTAGCTTCCCCCGCGCGATGACCAGCCTCCCCATCGAGGGCGTCCCCCCCCGTTCGAGCATTGAGACTCGCTGGCAGTCACTGCTTGGCAAGGATAAGAGCGACCGCACCTATCGCCGCATCCTGACCGGCTTCGCGCTGGCGCTGCCGCTCCTGTTTCTCGGGATCCTGGCGGTGCTGTTCGTCAGCGCCCTGCCGGCGCTGCGCCGATTCGGCCCCTCATTTCTCTGGACCTCGACGTGGGATCCCGTCGCCGAGATCTACGGGGCCGCCCCGATGATCGTCGGAACGCTGCTCTCCTCGCTGGTGGCGATCCTGATCGCGGTGCCGCTCGCGCTCGGCGTGGCAATTTTTCTCACGGAGTTCGCGCCGCGGTGGCTGCGCCAGCCCGTCGCGTTTCTGGTCGAGCTGCTCGCCGCAATTCCCAGCGTGGTGTACGGCCTGTGGGGCGTCTTCGTCCTCATTCCGTTCCTGCGGACCGCGGTCGTTCCGCCGCTGAAGGCCGTGCTGGGGTGGACGCCCTTCCTGCAAGGGGTGTTCTACGGCAACTCCCTGCTGGCCGGCGGCGTCATCCTCGCGATCATGATCGTTCCCTACATCGCCGCGGTCTCCCGCGAGGTGCTGCTCGCGGTGCCCGGCAGTCAGCGCGAGGCCGCGCTCGCGATGGGTGCGACGCGCTGGGAAGCGGTGCGGTCGGCGGTGCTGCCGTACGGACGCGCCGGGCTCATCGGGGCTGTCATTCTCGGCCTCGGCCGCGCCCTGGGCGAGACGATGGCCGTGACGATGCTGATCGGCAATCGCCACGACATCGGGATCTCGCTGCTGCAGCCCGCCTACACCATGGCCGCGGCCATCGCCAACGAATTCAGTGAAGCGACGACGAACATGTACCACTCGGCACTGTTCGAAGTTGGGCTCGTGCTGTTCATCGTGACGGTCGTGGTGAACGCCATTGCGCGCATCCTCATCTGGCGGGTCGCGCGCGGCACGGCCGTCGGGAGCAGGGCGCTGTGAACAGCCGATCGTTCCGCCGCCATCTCATGAGTCGTCTGATGACGGGCCTCGTCATGGCGCTCTCCTTCATCGCCGTGCTCGCGCTCGTGCTCATCCTCGGCAACCTCGTGTTGAAAGGCGCGTCGTCGATCGACTGGGCCTTCTTCACCAGGAGTCCCGTGCCGGCGGGACAGACAGGAGGCGGCGTCGCGAATGCGATCGTCGGCACCGGCATCGTCGTCGGCCTCGCGGCGCTGATCGGCGTCCCGATCGGCGTTGGCGCCGGGATGTATCTCGCCGAGTACGGGTCCGGAAAGCTCGGGTTCATCGTGCGGTTCATTGCCGACGTGCTGAACGGCACGCCGTCGATCGTCATCGGTATCGTGGCATGGACCTTCATTGTCCGGCCCAGCCACCGCTTCTCGGCGCTCGCGGGGAGTGTGGCGCTCGCCATCCTGATGATTCCGATGCTGGCGCGGACGACCGAGGAAATGGTACGCCTGGTGCCCCACTCGCTGCGGGAAGCGGCGCTTGCGCTAGGGCTTCCCCGCTGGCGGACGTCGCTCCAGGTCGTCGCGCGCACCGCGCTCACCGGGATCGTGACGGGATGTCTCGTCGGCATCGCGCGCGTCGCGGGCGAAACCGCGCCACTCCTCTTCACCGCGCTGGGCAACCTGAACTTCACACTGTCGGTGACCCAGCCGATGCAGACGTTGTCGCTGCAGATCTACGTGTATGCGACGGGCCCTTTCGAGGAGTGGCATCGCCTGGCCTGGGCCTCCGCGCTCGTGCTCATGGGGCTCGTGCTCGTCATCTCCCTCTCCGCCCGCCGGGTGACCCGGCAACGCTATGGTCGCGTCAGCTAACACCCGGCTCCGGCTCGAAGCATCGCATCTCACCGCGATGTTCGGACAACACCGCGCGGTGCGCGACGTGTCGCTGCTGTTCCCCGCCCACACCGTCACGGCGATCATCGGCCCGTCAGGGTGCGGCAAGAGCACCATGCTCCGCTGCCTGAACCGGATGCACGAGCTGACCGCCGGGGCGAGCGTCCAGGGAGAGGTGTTGCTCGATGACGTCAATATTTACGGCGACGCGGTCAGTCCGATCGAGCTGCGGCGCCGGATCGGCATGGTGTTCCAGCGACCCACGCCGTTTCCCACGATGTCGATCTACGACAATGTCGCAGCGGGACTGCGGGTCAATGGACGCCGGTCCCGCGCGGAGGTCGACGACGCGGTCGCACGCGCGCTGCAGCAGGCCGCGCTGTGGGAGGAAGTGAAGGATCGCTTGCATGCGAGCGCGCTCGCGCTCTCCGGGGGCCAGCAGCAGCGCCTTTGTATTGCGCGCGCCGTCGCACCGCAGCCCGAGATTCTGCTGCTGGATGAGCCCACCGCCTCGCTCGATCCCGCAGGCACCCAGCGCATCGAGGAGCTGTGTCATGCGCTGAAGCGGCTCTACACGATCGTGATCGTGACTCACAACATGCAGCAGGCTGCTCGCGTGTCCGACTACACTGCGTTCATGTATCTGGGCAGCCTGATCGAGGTGGGACGGACCAACGAGCTCTTCACGAAACCCAAGGTCGAGCAAACGGAAGCGTATATCACGGGGCGGTTTGGATGAGCGCTGTGCGAACGACGGTCGGACGGCCTAACGGCCCGACGGCCAAGACCGAGTCGCCAGCGGCCGTCCGGCCGTCAGGCCGTCCGGCCGTCCTGGAGTCCAAGGCCTACAGCTTCTGGTACGGGTCCAAGCAGGCGCTCTTCGAGGTTGGCTGCGCGATTCCGAAGCACGCCATCACCGCGCTCATCGGTCCGTCCGGCTGTGGCAAGACGACATTCCTGCGCTCGATCAACCGCATGCATGATCTCACGCCGGAAGCGCGGCACAGCGGCGACATCCTGCTCGACGGCGGGTCGATCTTCGCGCCCGGCACGGACGTCGTCGCGCTGCGCCAGCGCGTCGGGATGGTGTTTCAGCGGCCCAACCCCTTCCCCAAGCCGGTCTACGACAACGTGGCGTACGGGCCGCGCCTGAATGCGCTCGCCTCGGCGCGGGAGCTCCCCGACCGCGTGGAGCGGGCGCTGCGTCAGGCCGCGCTGTGGGACGAAGTGCAGGACCGGTTGCGCGAGCCCGGTACCGCGCTGTCCGGCGGCCAGCAGCAGCGCCTGTGCATCGCGCGCGCGCTGGCGAACGAGCCCGAGGTGCTGCTGCTGGACGAGCCCTGCTCCGCGCTCGATCCGATCGCGACACAGCGCATCGAAGAGCTGCTCGTGGAGCTGAAACAGACCTATACCATCGTGATCGTGACGCATAACATGCAGCAGGCCGCGCGCGTGTCGGATTACACGGGATTCTTCTACGTGGGACACCTGGTGGAATTCGGGACGACACAGCAGGTCTTTACGCGTCCAACGGACGAACGGACTGAGGCCTACATCACAGGAAGGTTCGGATGAACGCGCAAGCGACGAGCCATCGCCATTTCCACGACGAGCTGTCGGAGCTCAAGGTCGCGCTGCTCAACATGTCGGGCGAGGCCCAGGCCGCGCTCGACGCGGCCGTCGAGGCCGTGTTGCAGCGGGACGGCGCCAAGGCCAGCGAGGTCATTCTGGGCGACAAGGCCATCGATCAGCTCGAGCTCGACGTCGAGGAAACGGTGATCCGGCTCCTGGCGACCCAGCAGCCGATGGCCCGCGACCTCCGCTTCCTGACGGCCGCGATGAAGATCTCGAACGACCTCGAGCGCGTGGGCGATCACGCGGTCAACATCGCGCAGTCGGCGGAGCGCCTGCTCGCCAGCCGGCCCATCGTGCCGGAGCCCGAGCTGCTCGAGATGGCGCGCCAGGCGCGCACGATGCTCGCCGACGCGCTCGACGCGTTCGTGCGCGGCGACGCGCAGGCGGGCCGCGCGATCTGCCGGCGCGACGACAGCGTCGACGCGCTCCACGCGTCGATGTTCCGGATTCTGCTCACGCACATGATGGAGGACCCGCACATCATTGGGACCGCGATGGAGCTGTTCCTCGTGAGCCGAAACCTCGAGCGGGTCGCGGACCTCGCCACCAACATCGCCGAAGACGTGGTCTTCCTGGTCGAGGGCAAGTCGATCAAGCACCACTCCGAGGAACGGCCGGACGGCCGGACGGTCTGACGGCCGTGCCGACTATACTGTTCTTGTGCGTCAAGAACTCTGCGCGCAGTCAGATGGCGGAAGGATTGGCGCGATCGCTGGCGCCCCCGGGGTATCGCTTCCTGAGCGCAGGGTCCGATCCAGGAACCGTCAATCCGCTGGCCATTCAGGCACTCGCCGAGCAACAAATCGATATCTCGACGCAGCGGGCCAAGGGTCTGGCGAGCATCCTGCTCGACGCGGTCGACACGATCGTGACGCTCTGCGCCGAGGAGGTCTGTCCGGTGGTGCCCGGTCAGGTCCGCCGGTTGCACTGGCCGCTGCCCGATCCGCAGGATCTGCCGAGCTTCCGCACGGTCCGTGACGAGTTGCGCCGGCGGCTACCAACGCTGTGGGGGCATAGGGCGCCGCTGTAACACGTCCTCGGAGGCGAACAGCTTTACGAGCACGAGTCCGGCGATGAAGCCGCCCATGTGCGCAAAGAACGCGACGCCCCCCTTGTCGATTTCGCGGAGGCTCCCGAGCCCGCTGAGCAGCTGGAGCGCGATCCAGTAGCCAAGCATCACCCACGCCGGCAGCGCGACCGTCGTGATGTAGATCGGCAGGATGATGAGGGTGTGGACGCGGACCTTCGGGTACAGCAAGAGGTACGCGCCGAGGACGCCGCTGATCGCGCCCGATGCGCCGACCATGGGCACGACCGAATGCGGACTGACGAGGGTCTGGGTTGCAGCCGCCGCGATGCCACATAGCAAGTAGAAGATCAGAAACTTGCCGTGCCCTGTTGCGTCTTCGATGTTATTCCCGAAGACCCACAGGAACAGCATGTTACCGATCAGGTGGAACCAGCCGCCATGCATGAACATCGAGGTGATCACGGTCCAGTACTTCGGCACCGCGTCGACCATGCAGATCATGCCAGGCGCGAGTGCCACACCGCTGCCCGGCTTTGCGGTCTGAAGGATTTCGCCGGGGATTAAGCCCAGGTCGCAGACTGAGCGGGCCAGCGGCTCCTGCGCCCCCGCTCCCTGCACAAGAATGAAGGCGAGTACATTGGCGATAATGAGGGCGACGGTGATGACGGCGGGGTGCTCGGTGGGGTTCTCGTCCCTGTACGGAAACATGAGGCAGAATCTAGGCGGTTAGGGGCCAAACCGCCTGCCTTATTGGCAGCGAAAGCGGGCACGATGCTTGCCTTCTGCGACCCGCAGCATCTGGCCCGCATCAAATCCCTATCAGGAGCTGAAAGTCTATGGCTGAGAAGATCATCGGCATTGACCTCGGGACGACCAACTCCGTCGTGGCGGTCATGGAAGCTGGCGATCCCGTTGTCATCCCCAACGCGGAAGGCGGTCGCACAACGCCGTCGGTCGTCGCCTTTACCAAGGACGGTGAGCGGCTCGTTGGGCAGGTAGCCAAGCGTCAGGCGGTGACCAACCCGCAGAACACGATCTTCTCCATCAAACGGTTCATGGGACGGCGCATCGAGGAAGTCGGTGAAGAGACCAAGCGCGTCCCCTACAAGATTGTCCGCGGGCAGAACGGCCTGGCGTCGGTGGAGATCAGCGGCAAGCAATACACGCCGCCAGAAATCTCGGCGATGATCCTCCAAAAGATGCGGCAGACGGCGGAAGACTACCTCGGCCACAAGGTCGAGAAAGCGGTCATCACCGTTCCCGCGTACTTCAACGACTCGCAGCGGCAGGCGACGAAGGACGCCGGCAAGATCGCCGGGCTCGACGTAGTCCGGATCATCAATGAGCCGACGGCGTCCGCGCTGGCCTACGGTCTCGATAAGAAAAAGGAAGAGAAGGTCGCGGTCTACGACCTCGGCGGCGGCACCTACGACATCTCGATTCTCGAGCTCGCCGAAGGCGTGTTCGAGGTCAAGAGCACGAACGGCGACACCCACCTGGGTGGCGACGATTTCGACGCGCGAGTCATCGAATGGTTGGTGGGGGAGTTCAAGCGAGACCAGGGGATCGATCTCTCCAAGGATCCGATGGCGCTGCAGCGGCTGAAGGAGGCCGCCGAGAAGGCGAAGATGGAGCTGTCGACGGTCATGCAGACGGAGATCAACCTGCCCTTCATCACGGCGGATCAGTCGGGTCCCAAGCACCTGAACCTGTCGCTCACGCGTGCGAAGCTGGAACAACTGGTCGACGACCTGGTGAAGCGGACGATCCCGCCGATGCAGCAGGCGTTGACGGACGCCGGGCTGAAGCCGGGCGAGATCGACGAGGTCATCCTCGTCGGTGGCCAAACGCGGATGCCGAAGGTCCAGGAGATCGTGAAGAGCTTCTTCGGCAAGGAGCCGCATAAGGGCGTAAATCCCGACGAGGTCGTCGCGATTGGCGCGGCGATTCAAGGCGGCGTCCTCGCCGGCGAGGTCAAGGACGTGCTGCTGCTGGACGTCACCCCCCTGTCGCTCGGCATCGAGACGCTGGGTGGCGTGACGACGGTGCTCATTCCGCGCAACACCACGATTCCGACGAAGAAGTCGGAAGTGTTCTCGACGGCGGAGGACAACCAGACCACGGTCGAGATCCACGTGTTGCAGGGTGAGCGCCAGATGGCGCAGGACAACCGGACCATCGGTAAATTCCAGCTCACCGGCATTCCCCCCGCTCCGCGCGGCATCCCGCAGGTGGAGGTCGGGTTCGACATCGACGCCAACGGCATTCTGCACGTGGCGGCGAAGGACAAGGCGACGGGGAAGGAGCAGAAGATCAGGATCGAGGCGTCCTCCGGGCTCGGCGACAAGGACATCGACAAGATGGTGAAGGACGCCGAGGCGCACGCGCAGGAGGACAAGAAGCGGCGCGATGTGATCGAGCAGCGTAACCGCCTCGACAACATGGTGTATCAGGTGACCAAGGAGTCCAAGGACTGGGTCGAAAAGCTCGAGCCCAGCCTCAAGACTCGGCTCGATACCGCGATTCAGTCCGCGCAGCAGGCGCTCCGCAGCGGAAATGCTGACGAGATCAGCAAAGCACTCGAGGAGCTGCAGCAGGCATATTCAGCGGCAGGCGCATCATTGTACGCTGCTCGTGGGACGGCTGGTGCGCCGGGCGGCCAAGGGGCGGCGGGGGGCGGCGATGGGCAACCTGGCGCCGAATCAAAGAAGGATGAGAAGGTCGTGGATGCAGATTACGAAATCATGGACGACGATAAATCGAAGAAGTCTTAAAAGGGGGCGCTGATGTCAGGGAAGACGCGGGACTGGCTGAAATTCGGCTCACTGGTGGCACTGGCGTTTGCGCTTGGCCTGGCCTTCGCGTCGGCGTTTCGTTTGCCGACACGCGGCGAGGCGGCGGTCCGCACGGTGCTGCAGGACACGAGCCGCCCGCTGCCGCAGACCAAGGCGGCGGCGGATCTCGGTGATGCATTCGCCTCGGTGGCCGAGCATGTGAAGCCGGCCGTGGTATTCATCCGGTCGGAACGGCGCGAGCGAATCTCCAATCGCCGCCTGCCGCCCGGGTTCGACGATTTCTTCCAGGTCCCGCGTCGTCCCCAGGTCGAACAAGGGTCAGGGTCCGGCTTCATCGTCTCGCAGGACGGCTATATCCTCACCAATAACCACGTCGTCCAAGGCGCGGACCGCGTGACCGTGCGGCTGCTCGACAACCGGGAGTTCACCGCTCGTACCATCGGGACCGACCCTTTGACGGACGTTGCGGTCATCAAGATCCCCGCCACCGGTCTTACGACCGTCCACCTCGGCGATGCCGACTCGACGCGCATCGGCGAGTGGGTGCTGGCGATCGGCAACCCGCTCGGCGAAGCGTTTACTTTCACCGTGACGGCTGGAATCGTGAGCGCCAAAGGAAGGCTGCTCGCGGGGCTGAACTCCAGCCGTTACGCGATTCAAGACTTCATTCAGACCGACGCCGCGATCAATCCCGGTAACTCGGGAGGACCGCTGGTCAACGTGCGGGGCGAGGTCATCGGCATCAATTCGGCGATCGCCAGTGAGACCGGATTCTATGCCGGCTACGGGTTTGCCATCCCGATCAATCTCGCCCGCACCGTGATGACACAGTTGATCTCGACGGGCCACGTGGAGCGTGCCGTGATCGGCGTGTCGATCCGACCGATTACGCCCGAGGACGCGGAAGACGTCAAGTTGAACGAGATCCGTGGCGTGGTCGTGAACGAGTTCACGCCACCGGACGATTCGCCCGCCAAACGCGCGGGCATTCAGGAAGGCGACGTCATCGTCTCCGTGGACGGGCAGCCGATCGAGTCGATGGCGCAGCTGATGCAGCGCATCGGCTTCAAGAAACCGGGCGACGTCGTGCAGGTCACCGTCGTCCGCAAGGGCGGCGTTCGGAAGACGCTGCCGGTCCGCCTGACGGCTGCACCCTCGAGCCAACCCGAGGAAGTGTCCAGCAACAAGGATGGCGGCAGCGTCCGCGACTCCGGCCCGATGGACAAGACGTTGGGGATCTCGGTCGAGCCGCTGTCGCAGGAGAACGTGCGGGACCAGGACTTGCGTCAGGTGATGCGCTCAGGAGGCGGCCTGATCGTCTCTCAGGTATCGCCCGATGGACCTGCCTATCAGCGTCTCGCGGACGCGAGCGAGGGGAATCCGGACATCATTTTGAAGGTCAACGGAATCCAGACGGGGTCGCGCGCGGAGCTGCGTCAAGCGCTCGCGGGCGTGAAGCATGGCGACATCGTCACGCTCACGGTGCTGTACAGCACGCCGGATGGATGGCAACAGCGCGTGGTGCGGCTACGGGCGAGTTAGCGGTCCAGTTTGCGGCTGACGGCGCTCCGCCAGCATCACGACGGCGGTCGCCGCCAGCCAGATGACGAACAGCGCCTGGCCGTAGTACATGAACGGCGAATACTCGCTGAACACTACGGCCACGGCGCCATCCACGGCCGCCACAATCCACGCTGCCCACGCGAGCCACTTCGGCCAGATGCCGCCGTTCCGGATCGCCCAGCCGAACATGTAAGCCACCAGTCCCAGCATGAGCGTCGCGAGCCGCTCGGCCGCCAGCCCCATGGGGTGGAGCATGTCGTAGATGAAAACGGCGTGCGTGCCGGTGAGCCCGGTGTCCGACGCGGTGTACGCGTGGGCGAGCTGCCAGCCGGCCCCCACCATGAACAGGATGTTGATGGACCACACGGAGAACGCGAATGCGCCCATCCGCACCGCGGCGCGCCCCGGCGTCGCCCCCGGCGTGTCGTTGTGACGTAACGCGACACCGATCACGCCGGCGTACATGAACGCAAGTCCGAAAAGCAGCGACCAATGAATCATCCGCCAGCCGCTCGTGTGCGCGATGGTGGCGAGCTGCGCGGCGCCGTCGCCCGACAGCAGCGGATGCATCACCCCTGCGATTCCGAAGAGCACCGTGCCGATCAGCAGGCACAATCCGTAGAACAACGGGCGGCGTGGTACGACCATGGACCCAATCTAGCACGCACTCGGGCCGGCGATATATTGAGCGCCCATGGACCTGAACCGCATTCTGCGCGAAGGCTTCATCGCCGGGTGCATCGGCGCCGCCGTCGTGGCCGCGTGGTTCCTCGTCGTCGATTCGATCAACGGACAACCATTCTTCACGCCCGCCATGCTCGGCAGCGCGGTGTTCTGGGGTGCCCACGACCCCAGCGCGGTCGTGATCGAGCCGGCACGCATCTTTGGCTACACCATGATTCACGTGAGCGCATTCGTCGTGGTTGGCTGTATCTCGGCGGCGCTCGCCGCGGAAGTGGAATTCGCACCCTCCACGCTGTTTCTCGTCATCGTCGGATTCTGCTTTTTCGAGGTCGGCTTCTATATCCTGGTCGCGCTCCTGGCCAAGCCGTTGCTGGGCTATCTGGCCTGGTGGAGCGTCGCGATCGGCAATGGCCTGGCGGCGCTTGGCATGGGCTACTTTTTGTGGCGGGAGCATCCGAAAATCGGCGAAGAGCTGCGCCGGCACCCGCTCGGCGAGACCGAAGATGGCGAATAATGCGAAATGCGGAAGTCGGAATGCGAAATTGAACGGCTAGTGTCCGACGCCATCGTGCGATTTCACATGTCGCATTTCGAATTCCGCATTTCCGTAGGCTTCCGCCGGTACCCCCGTTTCAGCATCCGCTCTCTCATCCCACACCGCATATCGGAACCAGATCACAGTCATCACGATCCACAGCATGAGTCCGCCTAACACCCACATCAACAATCCGCCGATCTGCTGATCCTCGAGTGCCGACAGGCCGCCGACTCGCGGGACGGGGGCCGCGGCGTAGAACGGATAGAGCACGGCGTCTGAGAGCGTGATCAGCGCCCCGGTCACCGACATCGGGATGCCCAGCAGGAACAGGTAGAGCATTTGCAACAGGTGCGGGATACGGGGCAGCTCCGGCACGGGCGAGAGCACCGGCCACCACATGATCACCGCCGTAGTGAGAAAGACGAGGTGCTGGGCGATGTGGAGGTTGTGATCGCGCAGCGCCGCCTCATACAGGACCGGCGCGTGCCAGATCACGATCGGACCGGTGAACAGGAGCGCCGCGGCGAGGGGCCGAGTCACGAACCGGCCCACGGCCATGACCCACCGCGGCCGCAGCAAGGGCCGGATGACATGCGCCGGCGTGCCGTAGAGCAAAAGCGGGGGGAAGACGAGCGTAAGCAGGAGGTGCTGCCCCATATGCGCGCTGAAGAGGTAGGTATCGGAGAGATTGTGCAGCGGCCCGTTCAAGGCGAGAAAGAGCACTACCAGCGCGCCGACGAAACTTGCAACGTGCCGACGTGCCGACCTGAGACCCCCCAAATACACATACAGCCCGCCCAGAAGGACGAGCCCTGCCACCACGCTCGGGTGTAGATCCCAACGATTCCAGGCTGGACCGTCCAATGTCCAATGATCAATGATCATTGATCATTGGCCATTCTTTAGCTGCCGCTCCGTAGCCGCACCGCTCCATAAAAAATGAACAGCAGGCTGACCGCGACCGCGAGCGCCAGGATCAGCGGGCCGCCGAACAGGAAGGTGAAGAAGCGATTGTCGAACTTGAGGTGCATGTAGAACATCACCACGAGCGCGAACTTCACGGCCGACAACACGAGCAACACGGGGACGAGCACGCCCTGGAACGCCGGCACATAGAACACGCCCACCTCGATCAGCGTGATCATCACGAGGATCGCGGCAACCCGGAGATACGTGCCCGTCGTGGCGTGTGCCTGCTCGCTCATTCCACCCTTCCCTTTCGCCTCATTGAATCAGGTAGACGACCGTGAAGATCACGATCCACACGACGTCCACGAAATGCCAGTACAGTCCGGTGATTTCGACGGTGAGCGCGTTGCCGGGCCCCAGCCTCCCGCGCAGAGCCTGGATCCATAGCGTCAGCAGCCAGATCACGCCGACCGTCACGTGCGCGCCGTGCGTCCCCGTCAAGACGTAGAACGTCGACCCGAACAGGTTCGTGGTCAGGCCGAGTCCTTCGTGCACGAAGTGGCTGAACTCCCAGAATTGCCCGCCCAGAAAGACGAGGCCCAGGAGCGCCGTGATCAGCAGCCAGAGCTTGCCCTGTTTCATGTCGCCGCGCTGCACCGCCGCGAGCGCAAGCACCATCGCGAGACTCGACATGAGGAGGTCGAATGTGCTGAACGACGTGAACGGAATATTCAGAATCTCGTGCGGATACGGCCCGACGAGGCTTCTTCCCTTGTAGACCAGATACGTCGAAATGAGCGAGCCGAAGAGCAGGCATTCCGAGCCGATGAACGCCCAGAATGCCATTTTTCTGTTATCCAGCCCCATGCTCGTCTTGATCATCACGTCTCAAAGGGCTCGAAAGCCCAGCGATAGATGCCAACCATCAGGACGGCCGCGCCGGCGAGCACGACGGGGATCAGGTGTGACAGCGCGCCGATCGCCATGACCGGCAAGCCGACTGCCGTCATCATCGGCCACCACGAGCCGCCGGGCACGTGGATCGGCGCGGGCGGCCGCTCGGGCAGCGGAGCCATCGGCGCGTGGCGTTCCGTTTGCCACAGCGGCATGCGGCTCTCGACGGTCGGGATCACGGTGAAGTTGTAGACCGGCGGCGGCGAAGAAGTCGCCCACTCGAGGGTCGCGCCTCCCCACGGGTTGTTCGGCGCGTCAACGGGCCGCCACCGCGTGCGGAGCAGATTCCACAGGAAGACGAGCGTCGCGATCCCGATGACAAACGCGCCGATGGTCGAGATCTGGTTGAATCGGGCGACCCCTAAATCGGCGGCGTAGGTGTAGATGCGGCGGGGCATGCCGAGGAGACCGGACAGATGCATCGGGAAGAACGCCAGGTTCATCCCGATCATCGTGAGCCAGAAGTGCACCTTGCCCAGCGGCTCGGAGAGGAATCGGCCCGTCATCTTGGGCCACCAGTAGTACATCCCCGCGAACAGCCCGAGGACCGTGCCGCCGAACAACACATAGTGGATGTGGGCGACCACGTAGTAGGTATCGGTCTGCTGCAGATCCGACGGCGCCGACGCGTGCGTCACGCCCGAGAGCCCGCCGATGATGAACATGGCGATGAACCCGACCGCGAACAGCAACGATGTGGTGAACCGAATCTGCCCGCCCCAGAGCGTGCCGATCCAATTGAAGATTTTCACGCCGGTGGGGATCGCGATGAGCATGGTCGTGCCGGCGAACACCGAATCGGCGATCGGGCCCAGGCCGGACGAGAACATGTGGTGGCTCCACACACTCCATCCCAGGAACGCGATCACGACGCCCGAATAGACGACGACGGTGTAGCCGAACAGCGGCTTCTTGGAGAATGTCGGCAGCACCTCCGACACGATGCCCATGGCCGGCAGAATGAGGATGTAGACCTCCGGATGGCCGAACATCCAGAACAGGTGTTGCCACAGAATCGGGTCGCCGCCGCCGGACGGCAGGAAGAAATGCGTGCCGAAGAACCGGTCGAACATCAGCAGGACCAAGGCGACGGTGATCACCGGGAACGCGGTGATGACGAGGAACTGCGTGATGAGCGTCATCCACGTGAACGGTGGCAGGCGCAGCATCCGCAGGCCGGGCGCCCGCATGTTGAGGATCGTCACGACGAAGTTGAAACCGGCCGCCAGCGATGCAATCCCGAGGATCTGCAGGCCGAGCAGCCAGAAGTCGACATTCGGTCCGGGTGAGTACTGCCGCGACGTGAGGTTCGCGTATCCGAACCAGCCGGCGTCGGGTGCAACGGACAACCGGTCGGCCCCGAACAGGGGCCCCGCGATGAAGCTCGCGTTCAGGAACAGGCCGCCGAGCAGGAAGACCCAGTAGCTGAACGCATTCAGCCGGGGAAACGCGACATCGCGCGCGCCGATCTGGAGCGGGATGATGTAGTTGAAGAACGCCGCCGAGAGCGGCATGAGCGCGAGAAACACCATCGTGGTACCGTGCATCGTGAACAGCTGATTGAACGTCTCGGCGCTCACGCCGAGGCCGCCATCAGGCCGCACCAGCTGCGCGCGGATGATGAGCGCCTCCAGTCCGCCGATCAGGAAAAAGCCGAACGCCGTCCAAAAATAGAGGAGGCCGATCCGCTTGTGGTCGGTGGTGGTCAGCCAGCTCTTCATTTCAGGCTCTGGAGGTAGGCGACCACGGCATCGAGATCCTGGGGCGACAGATTCTGGGGCGGCATCAGCGCCCCCGGTTTGAGCGACGGCGCGTTCATGATCCAGCGGTGCAGCGTCTCGGTCGTATTCGGGAACAGCGCGCCGGCAATCGTCGTGCGGCCGCCGACATGGCTCAGATCAGGCCCCACCTTGCCCTGGGCGATCCCGGTAATGGTGTGACAGCCGATGCAGGCGCTGCGCCGGAACACCTGCTGCCCCGCGTCGGCCGGCGATCCTTTGGCGGGCGTGGCTGGGCCGGCGCGCTGCTGGTCCACCCACCCCTGGAATGCCGAATCGGTCTGCACGAACACGCGCAGCCGCATGTTGGCATGCGATGCGCCGCAGAACTCGGCGCATTGGCCCCAGTACTCGCCCGCCGAGTCGGCGCGGAACGCGATGCGGTTGGTGCGTCCCTGAATGAGATCCCGTTTGCCGCCCAGCCGCGGCACCCAGAAGCTGTGGATCACGTCGGCCGACGTCAGCTCGACCTGGATCGGCGTCCGTACCGGGATGTGCAGCTCGTTGTAGGCGCTGATGTTCAGCGTCGGGTAGCGGTATTCCCACCACCACTGGTGCCCGATGACCTCGACGCGCAACGCCCCATCGGGGGCGTGGCCCGCCGTCGCGAAGATCTCGCGCATCGTGGGGACGGCGATGAAGACGAGGATCAGTGCGGGCGCCAGCGTCCAGCCGATCTCGAGCGCGGTATGGCCGTGCACCGGTTTGGGCGCCGGACGCCCCGGGCGCGCGCGGAACCGCGCGATCGCGACGAGCAGCAGCGTCTCGACGATGACGAAGACGAAGACCGCCCACCAGAAGATGTTCTTGTAGAGACCGTCGAGATCGGTGCTGAAATCCGATCGCGGAGCGAACACCGATTGCGGGAACGGTCCGCTGCACGCGGTGAGAAGCAGGAGGAGGGCGAGTACTAACGGCACGGCGTCAAAGTAGACGGAGGCCCGCAGCACGTCAACGCGACTAGTTCGGCGGCGGAGCGCCCGGTAACCCCGGCATCTCTTGCGGCGTCTCGGTGATGGATGACTTGGCGCCCGTTCCCTGCGCTCCCAGCGCCATCGCCCCGCCATCTTTCAAAACCGATTTCACCATCGCGAATTGCAGATCCGGCTGCAGCCAGACCTCGGACACCATCCCCGACGCCGTGCTGCGCAGGTGCAGCGCGCGGAACTGGCCTCCAGGAACGGTGACCTGCTCCCACCCGACCACTGCCATCGCCTGACACTGGCGCGCGAGATCTGCGGCCATGTTCATTCCGGGAGACGAGTTCACCATCTGGATCATCTGCGGCGGCAGCTTCATCGCGGGCTGCTGCCCGCTCTTCATCACGATGCTCCGTACGTTCCCCGCCCCCAGGTCCGCCACCAACATCTGCATGATCGTTTTGTCGTTGGGCCGCGCGGGATCGGCGATGGTCACTTCGTACCAGTAATACGTCTTCCCGTCTTGCGGCTCCTGACCCACGACGGCCATCCGCATCGTGGTGCCGTTCGACCGGCCACCAGTCCAGGTGTAGGTCGCCCAGCTTCCCACCGCGGGTGTGCGGTGGAGCTGAGCGCAGGTCCGCCCCTGATCCGTTGCGGCCTGGCCGGTGGCGGGACGGGCGAGGGCAGCCACGCCAAGGGTGAGCCCGATGGCGACCGAACCGACGCGTAGGTGGTTCATGAGCAAGCTCCTGAAGGCTTGAAGGGACGACAGTCGGACCCGGGAAAGATACATTTCTCGGGAGTTCGCGACCGTGGCGGAATTGGCAGACGCGCCAGCCTTAGGAGCTGGTGGGGCAACCCGTGGGGGTTCGAGTCCCTCCGGTCGCACCTTGCCGCCTAGCGGCGGAGGTTCTGGAGGTTGGTGAAGGTTGGTGGACGTTATAGAAGAATCGACCCGTTCAGATCCTCCACCATCCTTGACCATCCTCCACAAACATCCCATTCCCACACCGATTAGATTCTGATCACCAATGCCAGACATTCTGGTTAAGAAAACCCGCGCCGAGCCCGGCGAAGCATCCCTCGAGGTAAGTATTCCGCCGGAGAACGTGCGGGCGGCCGAAGCGCGCGCGACGAAGGTCTACCAGCAGCGCGCCCGCCTGCCGGGCTTCCGGCAGGGCAAGGCGCCGGCCGCGGTGGTGCGCAAGAAATTCGCCGACGACATCCGGCAGGAGACGCTACGCGAGCTCGTCCAGGAAAGCTGGCGCGTCGCGCAGAAGCAGGAAGAGCTGAAGCCGATCGCCGACCCGCACATTCACAACCTGAAGTGGGAAGACGGGTCGCCGGTCACCTTCGAGTTCCATGTCGAGCTGAAGCCCGAGCTCAAGCTCGAGCGGCTCGGTAATTTCCGGCTCACGCGGAAGGTCGCGGCGGTCACGGCCGCGCAGGTCGACGCGCAGCTCAACACCATGCGGGAGCAGCGGGCCCCGTGGACGCCGGTCGCGGGTGAAAAACCGAAGCCCAAGGACCTCGTGGACGTCATGATCGCGACGCGCGAGAACGGCGAAATCAAAGATCCCCAGCCCTATCAGTTCGTGCTCGGCGAAGGGCGCGCGATCCCGGACGTGGAGGAGCGCATCATGAACCTCCTGCCGGGCGAGTCGGTCGACGCCACGGTGCGCTTCCCCGACGACTTCGCCGAGGAGGCCAAGCGCGGGCAGACCCGCGACGTCCAGATCACGCTGCGGGAAGTGAAGCGCCAGGAGCTGGCGGCCCTCGACGACGCGTTCGCGCGCGAGATGGGCGATTTCGAGTCACTGGACGCGCTGCGCGCCGCAGTCACGGCGGACCTCGGCAAGGAAGCCGAGCGGGACGCCGACGCGAAGGTGCGCGGGGAGCTCATCGAGCAGATCGTGCAGGCGAACAACGTCGTCGCCCCGCGGCCGCTCGTGGAACGCGTGCTGGGGATGTACGCCCAGGCCTATGAAGTCCCCGAGGACCGGTGGGAGACGTTTGCGCAGGAGTTCCGGACCGCCGCCGAATCGCAGGTGCGGCGCGATCTCGTACTCGACCACGTGGTAGAGTCCCAGAATCTGCGCGCCACGGAAACCGAGCTGGACGAGCGGATCCAGCAGCTCGCCGAGCGCCGCAACATGCCCGCGGCGCAACTGTATGCTTCGCTGGAGAAAGCCAAGCGGCTCCGCGATGTCGCGCGGAGCATCACCGAGGAGAAGGTGTTCGCCTATCTCCTGTCGCAGTCCACCGTGGAGCCAGCGTGACGACGAGCGAAAGCCACATCTATCCGCCGTATATCATCGAGCGCTCGAGCCGGGGCGAGCGCACCTACGACATCTTCAGCCGCCTGCTGATGGACCGCATCGTGTTCCTCGGCAGCTCCATCAACGACGACGTCGCGAACATCATCATCGCCCAGCTGCTGTTTCTCGACGCCGACAACCCCGAACGCGACATCTATCTCTACATCAACTCGCCGGGCGGGATCGTCTCCTCCGGCATGGCGATCTATGACACGGTGCAGTTCCTGCGCGCGCCGGTGAACACGATCTGCATGGGCATGGCGGCCTCGATGGGCTCGTTCCTGCTCGCCGCCGGCCGCAAGGGCAAGCGGTCAGCGTTACCCCACGCGCGCATCATGATGCACCAGCCCTCCGGCGGTACGCAGGGCACCGCGGCGGACATCGAGATTCAGGCCAAGGAGATCCTGTTCCTGCGGCGCAAGCTGAACGAGCTGTATGCCAAGCACACCGGCAAGACCGTCGAGTCCATAGAAAAGGACATGGACCGCGACCGCTTCATGTCGGCGGAAGAGGCCAAGGACTACGGCCTCATCGACCACGTGATCTCGAACTTCGAGGAAATAAAGGAAGACGGGAAGGCAAAGAAGTGATCCCTTGCGCCGCTAGAAGCGCTTTCCCATACTAGGATACGATGTCTCACGACAAGCACCTCCGCTGCTCGTTCTGCGGCAAATCCAAGGACTCAGTCCGGAAGTTCATTTCCGGGCCGTCGGTCTACATTTGCAATGAGTGCATTGCGCTTTGCAACGAGATTCTGGCCGAGGACGAAGAGCGGGAAGTCGCCGAAGCGATCACGCAGGTCCCCACCCCCGCCGAGATCAAGGACGTGCTGGACCAGTACGTGATCGGGCAGGACCGCGCCAAGAAGACCCTCGCCGTCGCCGTCTACAATCACTACAAGCGGATCAACTCCCACTCGGGCCGCGACAACGAAGTCGAGCTCGACAAGAGCAACATCCTCCTGATCGGCCCGACGGGGGTCGGGAAGACGCTTCTGGCGCAGACGTTAGCGCGGATTCTCGATGTGCCGTTCACGATCGCCGACGCCACCACGCTGACCGAAGCGGGCTACGTCGGCGAAGATGTCGAAAACATCCTCGTGCGCCTGCTACAAGCCGCCGATTTCAACGTCTCCGAGGCCGAGCGGGGCATCGTCTACATCGACGAGATCCACAAGATCGCGCGCAAGTCGGAGAACCCCAGCATCACGCGCGACGTCTCGGGCGAAGGTGTGCAGCAGGCGTTGCTCAAGATTCTCGAGGGCACGGTGGCGAGTGTGCCGCCGCAGGGCGGCCGCAAGCATCCGCAGCAGGAATACATCCAGGTCAACACCAAAGACATCCTGTTCATCTGCGGCGGCGCGTTCGACGGGCTCGAGAAGATCATCGAGTCGCGCACCGGCCGGCGGCAAATCGGCTTTACCAAGGAAGAGGTGGCGGAAGGGGTCGCCGCCAAGGTCAAGAAAAATCCGTTCGGCGACGTCGAGCCGGACGATCTGCTGCGGTATGGACTGATCCCCGAGCTGGTGGGCCGCCTCCCGGTGACCGTCCCGCTCGACGCACTCGACGAAGACGCGTTGATCAAGATCCTCACCGAGCCGAAGAACGCGCTCGCCAAGCAGTACCAGAAGCTGTTCGACCTCGAGGACGTGCGGCTCACGCTCGAGAAGGACGCGCTGAAGGCGATCGCGGCGAAGGCGATGAAGCGCGGTACCGGCGCGAGAGGCTTACGCGCGATCCTCGAAGAGATGATGACCGATATCATGTTCGAGCTGCCGAGCCGCGATGACGTGCGTGAGGTCGCGATCACCGCCGAATGCGTCACGTCCGGCCGCGCGCCGCTGCTCGTCACCGAGCGCCCCCGCCAGAAGAAAGAAGCCTGAGCGACCCTCGCTACATCGGCTCGTTTCCACGTGCTGATGTGCTGCTCGATCCCCCACTTCCCGAAGTTGCGTTCGTCGGCCGGTCCAATGTCGGCAAATCCACCCTGCTGAATGCACTCGTGGGACGACGCATTGCCAAAACATCCGGCACACCCGGGAAGACGCGCGCGCTCAATGTCTTTCTCATCGACGAGTCGCACTACTTTCTCGACTTACCCGGGTATGGCTATGCACGCGTGGGCAAAGCGCAACGCGGCGCATTCCGGGGATTGGTGAAGCACACCTTGCGACGCGATCGGTTGCAGGGTGTGGTGTGGCTGCTCGACATTCGTCATCCGCTGTCCGCAGAAGACCAGGCGATGCAGGACGCCCTTGCGGAAGAAGAAACAACGCGGGTGCTCGCGGCCCTCACCAAAGGGGATAAGCTTTCCGCCGGGAAGCGGAGCACGCGAGAACGCGAACTGCGGGACGAGCTGGGACTGCCGGAAGATCAAGTGGTGGTGACGAGCGCCAAGACTGGCGAGGGGATCGCAGACTTGAAGGAAGCGATTGCGGGACTGATTTCCGGAGTGACGCAGTGATCCTCGCACTGCTGCTCTGCCTCGTTACCCAGGATACCGTGCCCGTCGGCTACGGCACCCTCCGCCGCGACGACATCGTGGCCCGCTTCAGCACCGGCACGCTCGAGATCCAGGTCTTGCCGCTCGACGAGCAGGTCATCCGGCTGCTCGCGCCCGACACGTACCGCTCGCTCGCCCAGCTCGTGCGGAGCCGCGCCGCGGACGTCGCGGCGGCCGCAGGCCGCGGCGCGACGGAGAATCCGACGCTGGTGATGGTGACGTTCCTGGGCGTGGTGCCGGGGGCGCGCTTCAACCCGGAGGAGCTGAACATCACGAGCCGGGGCCGGCTGTTCCGGCCGATCGGGATGGTCCCGCTGTCACCCACCTGGAGCTCCAATCAGCTGGAGGCGCGGCAGCAGGCGGCCGCGATCTATCTCTTCGAGGAAGGGATCAGCGTCCGCGAACAGCTGACGGTCAGCTACCAGGGTCTCTCCAGTGACGCCTGGACCCGCTCGCTGCGGCTGCTCGACCAGGAGCGGGCGCGGGTCAGGGCGCGCGCGCAGCTGGAAGCGAAACGCGATTCCGGAGCCCCGTAGCCCACCGTACGCCCGCCGAGTCCGCGCAGATCGCGTGCATGCCCTGCGCCAATGGCAACGCCCGGTCACACCCCAGCTGGAGCAGCGCCGCCGCCCAGGCGCTTGCGGTGAGTCCGTCGCCCGCCAACACCGTCACCGCACGCGCACTGCCGCGCGGAGCGTTGCGCTGCGACGCCGTGCGCACCGATCCGTCCTGCAGATCGACGACCGCGATGGTGCGCAACGTGTTGTCGGGATCGGCGACGCCGACGGCGCGGTGCGTCGGATGCTCCGCCGGCCCGACCCAGTAGTACTGCCCGCCGACATCGAGCAGCGCGCTGTCCACGACGCCGGTCAGCGCCAGCGCCGCGCGATCGAGCGCGTAGCCGGACGCGATGCTGTCGACCGAGAGCGCGACACCGGTGCGGCGGCGAGTCTCACGCCGCATCGAATCCAGCGCCGCGATCGGGACCCGCCGCTGGATCAGGGACGCGACGTGATCGACCGAGTCGTATGCCGCGGTCAAGGCGCGCGCCACGCGTGTGCTGTCGGCTCCCCACCCGGCCGCGGACATCATCGTCTCCATGACCGGCCACACGCGCGAGACCCCCACCCCGGGGCGCGCGTCGGCGCGGCATGCCGCGAGGCTCAGGCACAGCACGAGATTGATTCTCAAGATGGATAGTTGAAATATAGATGACCATGGACGCGCTGCGACAACACGCCCTCGAGTTCGCCGGCGTCGCCGTCGCCCTGATTTTTGGGGGCGCAGGGTTCGTGCTGTGGCGGCTGCGGCAGCGGCTGCTGCGCTCCGAGCGGGAACGGCTCGGCGCCGCGGCAGAACTCAATCGCCGGTTGTCCGAGCTGTTCTCGCTGCAGGAGCTGTCGTACGTCCTGTCCGATTCCTTGGAACTGGACCGCATCGTCGAGCAGGTGGTGCGTTACGCGGTGCGCTTTCTCGATGCCCGTGGGGCGCTCCTGGCGCTGATGGGCGAAGCCCCCGGCGATCCGCTCCAGATCGCCGCCGCCGAAGGCACGCTCGCGCCGCTCCGCGGCCAGAAGATCCAGGCCGAGGATGCCGGCCTGATCGCCCGGTCCACGGCGCGGGAGCACATCGAGCTGATCAGGAATTCCGGCGCCGAGCCCACGGTGATCGTGCAGGGCTTCGAGGCCGCCGCCGCCGCCGCCGTCCCGTTGCGGTCGCACGGGATCGTGATCGGCACGCTCGTCATCACCGACCCCCGCGAGGGCGTCTTTGTCCCCGAAGACATTCGGCTGCTCTCGACGCTGGCGACCCATGCCGCCGTCGTCATCGCGAACGCCAGGTTCTTCGAAATGGTGCGCCGCGCCAAGGAGCAATGGGAGACGGCGTTCGACGCCTTGAGCGAGGGCATCGCGGTGGTGGACGACGAAGGACACGTGCGCCGCTCCAATCGCGCGCTTGCCAGCCTGCTTGGCATGCCGCTCCAAAGTGTGGTCGGGACGCCGCTCGCCGAGGCGCTGCTCGGCAAGCCCCACGGGCTGCACGACCTGCTCGCCGCGACGCGCCGCGGCGAGCGCCCGGGCCCCCTGGTCGCGCGCTCCGAGCGGCTGAAGCGGACGCTCCGCGTCAACGTGGCACACATCCCGGGAGCCGCCACCGAGCAGAGCGTCGTCGTGATGGTCGAGGATGTCACCGAGCAGCAGGCGCTGGAAACGCAGCTCGTGCAGAGCGAAAAGCTCGCCGCGGTCGGCCAGCTCGTGTCCGGCGTCGCGCACGAGCTGAACAACCCGCTCACGTCGATTGCGGGCCTGTCCGAGTTCCTGCTCGAGCAGAAGGAGCTTGGCAAGAAAGACCGCGGCCACCTGCAGGTGATTCAGGAGCAGGCGGAACGCGCGGGCCGCATCGTGCGCAATCTCCTCACCTTCGCCCGCAAGGGCTCGGGCGAGCGGGTGCCGGTCGATCTGAATGACGTGATTCGCCGCACGCTCTCGCTCACGGCGTATGACCTGAAGCTCAAAGACGTCTCGGTCGAGCGGGAGCTGAGCGGCGCGCTGCCCGACGTGTTCGGAGATCGGCACGGGTTACAGCAGGTGGTCTTGAACCTCGTGACGAACGCCGCGCAGGCCGTGGCGGAAAACCCGCGCGAGCGGCCGCGCGACATCACCGTCTCGACCTGGTTCGACGGGCAGGTCCATCTGCGGGTCGCGGACTCGGGCCCCGGCATCCCCGACGAAGTGGCGCAAAGCATCTTTACGCCCTTCTTCACCACCAAGGAGCCGGGCAAGGGCACCGGGCTCGGGCTCTCGATCACCTACTCGATCGTCGAAAGCCACGGCGGGCAGATCACGCTCGAGCCGCGCAGCGCCCGCGGCGGCGCCGCGTTCCGCGTGGACCTCCCGCCCGCACCGGCCGATGCGGTGCGGCCGTCGCTGACCCCCGTGCACGGGACGCCGGCGGTCACCGGGCCACCGGCGGTGAAGCGCACGATCCTGCTGGTCGACGCGGACCCGGCAGTGCAGCGCACGATCAAGGCGTTGTTCGCGCGCGACGGTCATGACGTGGAGGTCGCGGGTGATCCGCAGCACGGACTCGATCTCGCACTGCGCGGCGGCTTCGATCTCGTGATCACCGATGCGCGCGCGATGGCGCCGGGGAAACGCGGAACGCTGCTGGCGGAGGAGCTGGTATCGCGGGTGCCGGCGCTGCGGGATCGCATCATCGTCGCGACGGGCGACGTCCGGCCGACGACGGAGGAGACGCTGGCGCGTCTCGGCGTGCGTTACGTGCGCAAGCCTTTCAACCTGCGCGATCTCCGCGTCGAAGCGGCGCGCTTGTGGGAGGCGACGGCGTTGTCGTAGGCCTCGGCGGGCCAGCCGAACATCGCGAGGTTCACCGCACCGCCGGGCGCGAAGCGCACACCTTCGCGCAGGAGCAGGGCGCGCTGCAGCACCGCGCTGTGGTCCTGCCCGGAAAACGAAATGCGGCCCGCCGCGTTGATGACGCGCCACCAGGGAACATCATTGTCTTCGGGAAGTGCGGAGAGCGCCCAACCGACCGTGCGCGCGGCGCCGGGGCGTCCCGCGAGCCGCGCGATGATCCCGTACGTCGCCACCCGTCCCTTGGGGATGTGACGGACCACGCGGTAGATCCGATGATAGAATGGATTCACAAGGGAGCCTGGCTAGTAGCTTACTCGCAGGACGTCTTCGAGCAAGCCTGCGTCTCCACCCCCCACTATTGACAAAATGTCGTCCATTGCTCTCCGCTCGCGCGGCCAGGCAAAGCGCGCCGCGGCATCCCGCGCCGCCAGCCACTCGGCACGATCGTGCTCGGCCGAGATTTTTACGCTCGCGCCCGCCGCGACGAACGCGGCGAACACCGGGATCATGACGAGCTCGTCGGTCTTGTGCTGATAAAACGCTTCCGTGCGGCTGAGATTGTAGAATTTTTCCGGCACGAGGCCGGTTTCTTCCCGCAGCTCACGCACCGACGCGTGGACCGGCGTCTCACCGGGCTCGATCGTCCCGTGCACCGTCTCCCACGACCCCACATTGCGGCCGTGCGGACCGCGCCGCAGCGCCAGCACCTGCAGCTGCTCGCCGGCGCCCCGCAGTACGTAGGTGTCGACGAAACGAACCCGGATTTGCGTCAAGACTACCGGCGGCGGCCGAGCACCGCCTCGAGACGAGCGGACAGCGCGCGCGCGCGGAATGGCTTGGTGAGAAAGTCGTCGGCACCAAGCTCGAAGACGCGCACCTCGTTGTCCTCGTCGCCTTTCGCGGTCAGCACGATCACCGGAATGTTCGCGGTGGCGGGGCGCGAGCGCAGGTGCGACAGCACGCCGTAGCCATCGAGGCCGGGGAGATTGAGATCGAGCACGATGATATCGGGCCCCACGCGGTCGACCTGATCGAGCGCCTGCACGCCGTCGCGAGCCTCGGTCACGATGTACCCGTCCCGCTCGAGCAGGTCGCGCATGACTTTGCGCAGCGAATCTTCGTCGTCCACGAGCAGCACCTTCGACGCCGGCTGGCCATGCGCGCCGGAGCCGCGCGCCGGAGGCTGCTCCTCCAACAGGTCGAACACGGTGGAGACTGGCCCGGCAGTCACCGGCTCCCCTGCCGGCCTGACCTTCGTCCCGGGTGCCGGCACGGGCGGAGCCTCGGCTTCGGCGGGAACATCCACCACGCGCGTCAGCTCCTCGAGCGTCGACTCCCCCCGCATCACGTGCGCGAGCCCTGAATCCCACAGCGATTTCATGCCGCCGCGCTGAGCAGCTTCCGCGATCCGGTCCGCCGTCTCGCCGGCGGCGATCAGCCGCTCCAGCTCCGGCGTCATGGTCAGAATCTCGAGGATCGAGAACCGTCCTCGATATCCCGTCATCGCGCAGTCGGGGCAACCCGCGGCGTGATAGAGCGGCGTCCCTTTGGGAATCCAGCGACGCAGGCGCTCGGGGGGAGCCTCCATCCACACTTCTTTGCAAGTCGGACAGAGCTTGCGCATCAGGCGTTGCGCCACGACGCCCCGCAGCGAGGCGGCGATCTTGTACGACTCGACGCCGATGTCCACGAGCCGCGTGACGGCGTTGGCGGCGTCGTTCGTGTGCAACGTCGAGAGCACGAGGTGGCCCGTGAGCGATGCTTGGACGGCGATCTGTGCCGTTTCCTTGTCACGGATCTCGCCGATCAGCACGACGTTGGGGTCCTGCCGCAGGATCGATCGCAGGGCGGCCGCAAAGGTCAGTCCCGCCTTTTCCTGTACTTGCACCTGGACGATCCCCTGCATGCGGTATTCGACCGGGTCCTCGACCGTCACGATGTTGACGCCCTCACTCTTGATCTGATTGATCGCGGAGTACAGGGTGGTCGTCTTGCCGGAGCCGGTCGGCCCCGTCACGAGCATGATGCCTTCGTGGTTTTCCAGCAGTCGCTTGATCGCTTCCGCCTCTCCAGGATTGAGGCCGAGCATGTCGAGCGACTTGACCGTGGCGCGGGAATCGAGAATGCGGATGACGACTTTTTCGCCGAGCTGCGCGGGCAGTGTCGAAACGCGCAGGTCGATCGGCTGGCCGCTGACCGCCACGCGCGCGCGCCCGTCCTGCGGGCGCAACCGGTCGGCGATGTCGAGCGACGACATGATCTTGATGCGGGAGATGAGCGGGAGCCCGGCCTGGCGCGGGATCTTCATGACCTGCCGCAGCACGCCGTCGATGCGGTACCGGACCGCGACACCGCCCTCTTCGGGCTCGACGTGAATGTCGCTCGCCCGCGACAGGATGCCTTCGGAAATGATCATATCGACGAGGCGGACGACCGGTTTCTGGCTGGCGTCCGCCTCGGAGACGGTCAGGTCTTCGGGCGGCGCGTCCGTCAGGGTTTGCAGCACCTCGGCGTCACCCATGTTCTCGAGCAGCTTGTCGAGCGCTTTCTCGGGTTTGTACATCTCGTCGAGCTTCTCACTGATCTTCGACGGCGCGAGCAGGAACAGGCGGATCTCCCGGGCCGTGTTGAAGGCCAGGGCCTTTTCAGCGTTGAGATCGAGCGGATTGGCGGTCCCGATCTCGAGAAAGGAATCGGTGAGCCGCAGCGGCAAGATGTGGTGACGGCGCGCGAGCTGCTCGGGGACGGCGTTCCGGGCGGTCGGATCGACCTTACTGACGTCGGCGATTTTCAGCCGGAAGCGATGCGACAGCTTCTCGACGATCTCGGCGTCGGTCGCGATCTTCTCGGCAACCACGCAGTCCCACAACGTCCGGCCGGACTCCGACTTGCCCCGCAGCTCCTGCAGGAGCTCGGGGGTGAGGCCCTCGAAAGATTGGGCCAACCATTCGTCGGGGAATGAGGTCACCGGCATGAGGCTGTCTCCAAGCTATGCCGGGGGGCCCGCCAGTCCAGTATCGGAAATCACAGGATGTCCCAAAAATCACGCGTGATGTCGAAAGCGACGTGCACCTGGCGACTTTGCACACCGTACCCCGCTTCGAGCCGCAGCACCCCAAGCCACTCGGCGCCAAGCCCTAGCGTCATCCGGGTCCCCGGCGTCGCGCGCCACGGCGTGAGCGCAATGGGCTCGGCGGCCCATCCCCAGGCGGCGTAGGGGGCGAGCGTGATCGTGCCCGGCGTCCGTGCCGGACCGGCATGGAGACGAAGGAACGGGACGGGCGTGCGCCACTCGACGTGCAACAGCGCCGCGCGCCGCCCGCCCCAATCCCGGAACGCGTCTCCCAGGAGCGTCCCGCGCCCGCCGAGGACGAAGGCGCGGTGCGGCGGCACGTCACTGCTCGCCCAACCGAGTTGCACGCGGGTCAATATCCGGCTCGGTCCCAGGGGCACGAGCAGATGCGCCGTACCGCTGGCACGCGTGTAGTGCTCGCCGACCTCCAGCGTCGCCTCTCCCGCCACATCGCGGCGGACCGCGAAGCCTTCGCTGCGGCGCCGGACCGTCAACGCTGCCGTCGTGTAATCGCCGTCTAAGACATTGGGATTGGCACGATACCGGCCGGTTGCCGGCGTGGCCCGCACGGCGAGTGATGCGACGCGCTCGCGGACGAGCGCGAAATGCCACTCGCCCCGCACGCCGCTCGGGATGCGCAGGCCGAACCGCACACCGGTTACGCGATAGTAGTCGCCGTAGTCGTCGCCGAATTCCTGTGCGGCGAGCGAATTGAGCATCGGCGCGATCACCGCTACGTCCGCGATATCGCGCACCTGCCGGTACGCGGCCAGCTCGAGACCATCGGCCGACGTCAGCGCGAGGATGCCCTTCCCCGTCCCGTCGGCAAATCCGTAGCTGCCGAGCGCCCGGAGCTCGAAGCCGTCGTTCGGCGTGCGCCACACGGCACCCGCGCCCGCGGCGAGGCCCTCGACGCGATTGACGTGGACCAGCTCGCTGAGCGACCGCGCGCCCAGGCGCTGGCGCCTGAGCCCGGTGAGGGCGCGGCGGCCGGCAATGCGGCTGACTTCGGCGCGAACGTGCTGCAGGTCGTTCTCGCGAACCGGCTCCGCGACGTCCTGGATCGCGGCGCTGAGCGACCCTCGCCAGGGAAAGGAATCGCGCTGCGCCTTGGGCAGCGCCGTGATTTCTTCGCCCAGAAACGAGCTCGTCGCGAGGCCCACGTTGAACTGGTAGCCGTCGATCTCCCACCGGCCACGGATGATGCCGCGCGCCGGGATATCGAGCCACGTGGCACGCCGGCGGATCTCGATCTCCTGGCGGTAGGGCAGCCAAAACCGCCCCTCGAGCAAGGCGTTATCCAGCACGATGCTGACATCCTCGAGCTGGGGATCGAGATACGCCTTGGGGGTGAAGTTGAACGCCATACGGACGAGCTCGGCGGACTCGATGTCGACATACAGCGTGCCGACGATGGCGGCGTCGGTGAACCGCTTGGGTCGTACGCGCAGCGCCACCACGTGCACCGCGCGCTGCGAGAGCACGATGGCCGACGTATCACCCAGCGCGAAGTCGTACACATCGGCGCCCTGGGGCGCGAGCGGGTGCGGCACGTCGCGCACTTCGTCCCCCTCACCGAGGCGAATCGCGGCGCCGAAGTTGTTCTGGACGATGCCGAGATGATCGCGGTGGTAGTTGATGTCGGTGGGAAGCTCGGCGCGATCGCGCCAGCCGATGATGCGCTGCTTGCTCAGCTGCGGCGCCTTCCAGTACACTTCCAGCTCGAGTTGGTCCGCTTTTACGAGCCGCGGCGGCTCGGTGAGCCCTTCGCCGAACTGGCCGAGGAAGAAGAGAAACCCGTGCGCGTGAGCTGTGTAGTCGTGCAGGGCAGTATCGACCGCGGCCTGCGCTCGCCGAGCGATGGCGCGGCGCGCCAGCGCCATGGCGGAATCGCTATTCCAGTCCTGGGCGGACGCCCGGACCGGCACGATCAGCAAGAGGAGCGCAGCGGGCCAGCGCATCGCGGCGAAATCTAGATAATGGACCCACGGGACGCATTCCTCGAGCGCGCCAAACACGGCGGGATCGTGCCGGTGATGCGCGAAGTGGTCACCGACGCCGATACCCCGGTGGCCGCGTTCGCCAAGGTCGCGCGGCCCCCGTTCGCGTTTCTGCTCGAATCACTCGTCGGGGGAGAGCGCTGGGCCCGCTACACGTTCCTCGGCACCGAGCCGCGGGAAGCGTGGCGCTATCGCGGCGAGCAGATCGAGCGCTGGAGTCCGGCGGCGGGATGGAGCACGGCGGGCCAGACGACCGATCCGATCGCGCATCTCGCCGACCGGATGCGCGCGCTGCCGAGCCTGGCAGTCCCGGGATTGCCGCGGTTCATGGGCGGCGCCGTCGGCTACCTCGGCTACGATCTCGTCCGCAGCATCGAGCGCCTGCCGGCCAGTCCGCCCGACACGCTCGGCGTTCCCGATGCCGTCGTGATGATCGCCGATTCGCTCGTGATCCTCGACAACGTATTCGGGCGGGCGATCGTGGTCGCGAACGTCGAGGTGCCGCCGACGGCCTCGCCCGCGCAGCGGCTGCGCCTCTATGACGCCGCGCAGGAGCGCCTCGATGCGTTGATCGGGCGGCTCGGCGCCACGCATCAGTTGGCACCGCTCGGGCTGGAAGACGCCGGGCACAAGCTGCGGCCCGAGTCGCAGTATCCGCGCGCCGCGTTCGAGCGCGACGTCGCCAGGATTCGCGAGTACATCGGCGCGGGCGACGTCTTCCAGGCGGTGCTGTCGCGCCGGCAGGTCGTGCCGGGCGCCGTCGACCCGCTCCGCCTCTACCGTTACCTCCGCGCCCTGAACCCCGCCCCCTACCTGTTCTACCTCGCGCTCGACGACGTGACGTTCGTCGGGAGCTCGCCCGAAGTCCTGGTGAGGGTCGAGGGCAACGAGGTGACGGTGCGGCCCATCGCGGGCACCAGGCCGCGCGGCGCGACACCTGCCGAGGATGAAGCTCTGGCGATCTCGCTGCGCGAAGACGCGAAGGAGTTGGCCGAGCATCGCATGCTGGTCGATCTGGGACGCAACGACGTCGGACGGGTCGCGCAGTATGGCACGGTGCGCGTGACGGAGTCGCTCCGGGTCGAGCGCTACTCGCACGTACAGCACCTCGTGAGTGAAGTGCGGGGTCAGCTGAAAGACGGATACGATGCGCTCGATGTGCTCCGCGCCTGCTTCCCCGCGGGAACGGTGAGTGGCGCACCGAAGGTCCGCGCGATGGAGATCATCGACGAGCTGGAGCCGGAGCGCCGCGGCCCCTATGCGGGCGCGGTCGGGTACGTAGGATGGGGCGCGACCACCCTGGACACCTGCATCGCGATTCGCTCCGCCCTCGTACTGAAGGACCGGGTCGTGGTGCAGGCCGGTGCGGGCATCGTCGCCGACTCCGCGCCCGACCGCGAATTCGCGGAGACCGAGGCCAAGGCCCAGGCGGTGCTGCGGGCGCTCGCGCTCGCCAAAGCGGGCGATTAGTTTCGGGCCTGTGTTCAAGCTGCTGAGCACTTCCGGCGAGCAGTCGATCGACCTCCAGCTCGGGCGCACACTCGTGGTGGGACGGGCGGTGACGAGCGACGTGCCGATCTACGACCCCACCATCTCCCGCCGTCACGCCGAGATCGTCCTCACCGAAAGCGGCGTCCGCGTCACCGACCTCGGCTCCTCGAACGGCACGTTCCTGAACGGCGCCAAGATCACCGAAGCGGAAGCCGGCGCCAACGACGTCGTCACGTTCGGCAAGGTGGCGTTCCGGGTGAAGGAAGTCACGGCGCCCATGCCCAGACCGCAAGTCGTGCCGACGCCCGCCGACTTCAAGTCCGCCAAGGGGGGCGTGCCGGGCGGCACGATCGTGCGCCAGCTTCCCGTGTCCGGCGGCGTGCCGGCCATCGTCATCGACGAGCCCCAGGGCTCGTCGCACCTCAAGGTCAAGGCCGACAATCTCGAAGAGCGGCGCGAGAAGAAGCTGTCGCTGCTGCTCGAGGTGTCGAAGGAACTGTCGAAGCAGCAGGAGCTCGACCGCCTGCTCGACAAGGTGGTGGACTTCACCTTTCAGATCATGAACGTGGACCGGGTGTCGATTCTCCTGCTCGACGGCAAGTCGAACGAGCTGATCCCGCGCATCTCCAAGAGCCGCACCGGCGACGCCAGCGCCGCCAAGCACGTGCCGCAGTCGATCGCGCGGAAGGCGGTCGAGGAGCGGGTGGCGATTCTCTCCGACAACGCCGCGGCGGACGAGCGCTTCAAGGGAAAATCGATTCTGATCCAGAGTGTGCGGAGCGCGATGTGCACGCCGCTGATGGGCTCGGACTCGAAGGTTCTGGGGATTCTGTACGTCGACAACCTCACGGCGACGCATTCCTTCGCGGACGAAGACCTGGAGTTCCTGATCGCGTTCGGTGGCCTGACGGCGGTCGCGATCGAGAACTCGCAGCTCTCCGACCGCCTGCGCCGCGAGGCCGTGGTCGTGTCGAACTTCCAGCGCTATTTCGCGCCCAACCTCGCGTCGCAGATCGCGCAGCAGGAGGGCGAGGTGGCACTGGGCGGGACGAAGCGCCCCGTCGTCATTTTCTTCTCCGATATTCGCGGCTTCACGCCGATGTCCGAGACGATGAACCCGGACGAGATCGCGGGGCTCTTGACCGAGTATTTCACCGAGATGGTCGATATCGTGTTCGAGCATTCGGGAACGCTCGACAAGTTCATGGGCGACGCGATCATGGCGCTGTGGGGTGCGCCGATCGCTCACGCCGACGACGCCGACCGCGCCATGCAGTGCGCGATCGACCAGCTCGAGACATTGGAGAAGATGAATGCGAAGTGGAAGGAATCGGGCCGCGAGCCCCTGGCGATCGGGATAGGCATCAACTTCGGCGAGGTGTTCGCCGGGAACATCGGCTCGAACCGCCGGCTCGAGTACACCGTGATCGGTGATGCGGTCAACACCGCCAGCCGGCTCTGCTCATCGGCGGGCGGCAACGAGATTCTGATTTCGGAGCCGTTCTACAAGGCGCTCAAGAACCCGCCCAAAGTCGAGGCGCTCGAGCCGATTCAAGTGAAGGGAAAGACGAAAAAGGTGCCGGTCTATCGCGTAAAGCGGTAAGGTCGTCCGAACTTCGCCAGCAGGTCCAAGGCCAGCCGCAGCGGCAGTCCCATCACGCCAAAGAAGTCGCCTTCCACGCGCTCGATCAGCGGCGCGCCCAGTCCCTGAATCGCGTACGCGCCGGCCTTGTCGAGCGGCTCCCCGGTCGCGACATATTCCTCGAGCGTGCGCCGGTCGTTGGGCCGGAACGTCACGCGCGAGACGTCGAGCGCCTGCTCGAGCCTCCCGTTTTCGGCAACCGCGACCGCGCTGAGCACTTCGTGCGTCTTGCCCTGAAGCTGCTCCAGCATGTCGACCGCGTGTTGCGGCGACGTGGGCTTCTCGAAGATCTTGCCGCCCAACACGACGGTCGTATCAGCGGCGAGGATCACCTCCCCCGGCGCGCGCGGCACCACGGCCTCCGCTTTGGCGCGCGAGAGTCTGGTGACGTAGGCGTCCGGCTTTTCGCCAGGCAGGACGTGCTCGTCCACGTCAGGGGCGATGACGCGGAACGGGATGCGCAACATTTCGAGCAGCTGCTTGCGTCGCGGCGAGCCCGAGGCCAGCACGATCGGCGTGATGGACACGCGGAAAAAGATACCTCGCGCTACGTTTCGGCGTGCTCTGGATCGCGCTGTTCATGCTGCAGGGTCCGCCCGCGACCGACATTTACCTCGCCGAGCTGCGCGTGTCCCATGGCCGCGCCAGCGTCGGGGCGCCGGTCAACGTCACCGCCCGGCCGGGCTACGACAACCAGCCGATGTTCCTGCCCGACGGACGCGCGTTCCTCTATACCTCGATTCGCGAAGACAGTCAGGCGGACATCTACCGCTACGACATCGCTCGCGGGACGAGCAGCCGCGTCACGGCGACGCGCGAGAGCGAGTACTCCCCCACGCCGCTGCCGGACGGCGCGGGGTTTTCGGTGGTGCGCGTCGAAGCCGACTCGACACAACGGCTGTGGGCGTTCGACCTCGACGGATCGCGGCCCCGCCTCGTGCTCGACTCGATCAAGCCGGTCGGCTACCACGCGTGGGCCGACGCGCACACCCTGGTGCTGTTCGTCCTCGGCTCACCCGCCACGCTGCAGATCGCGGACGCCGCGTCTCCAACCGCGCGCGGGGAAGTGATTGCCCGGGACATCGGCCGCTCGTTGCAGCAGGTCCCGGGACACCCGTCGGTCAGCTTCGTCCAGCGCGATGCCGCCGCCGGACCGTGGCTCGAGGAGCTCGACGTCCGTACGCATCGGATCTCGAGACTGGTGAAAGCCCCGGCCGGCGCCGATTTCTTCGTCTGGACGCGTGCCGGCATCGTGTTGACGGCGAGCGGGACGAAGCTGTTGCAGTGGGATCCGCGGCGTGGCAGCGAGTGGGAGGAGGTCGCGGATCTTGCGGCGGCGGGTCTCACCACCATCACGCGCCTCGCCGTGAGCCCCAAAGGCGATCGTCTTGCGATCGTGGCGGTGCCAGCCGCGCCCTAGCGCTCGAGAATCAGCGTCACCGGGCCGTCGTTCACCAGCTCGACGTCCATCATTGCGCCGAATTCGCCGGTCTCGACAGGGATCTTCCCTCCCGACTTTTCCCTGAGCAGCGCGACGAACTTCTCATAGAGGGGAATCGCGAGATTGGGCGGCGCGGCGTCGATAAAGCTGGGGCGGCGGCCCTTGCTGGCATCCCCGTAGAGGGTGAACTGCGACACGACCAGCACGCCCCCCCCGACTTCCGTGAGGTCGCGGTTCATCTTGCCCTCGGCATCACCGAACAGACGGAGGCCGAGGATCTTGTCGGCCATCCAGGAGAGCTGGGCGTCGGTGTCGGCGGGAGCGAAACCGGCGAGCACGAGAAAGCCGGGACCGATTTTCCCGGTAACCCGGCTCTCCACCCGAACCTCCGCGCTTTTGACCCGCTGGAGGACGACTCTCACTCGACCGTGACGCTCTTGGCGAGATTCCTCGGTTGGTCAACGTTGCAACCGCGACGGACCGCGATGTAGTAGGCCAGCAGCTGCAAGGGCACCACGCTCAACACCGGCGTGAGCAGATCGAGCGTCTCAGGAATCTCAATGCGGTAGTCCGCCAGCTGGTCGAGCGCCGTGTCGCCTTCGGTCACGATCGCGATCACCCGGCCGCCGCGCGCCTTCACCTCTTCGATGTTGCTGACCACCTTCTGGTGCACGCCGTCCTTCGGGGCGATGAAGATGACCGGCATCAGATCGTCGATCAGCGCGATCGGGCCGTGCTTCATCTCGGCCGCGGGATACCCTTCGGCGTGGATGTACGAGATTTCCTTGAGCTTGAGTGCCCCCTCGAGCGCGACGGGGAAGTTGTAGCCGCGGCCCAGGTACAACACGTTCTGCGCGCGAATCAGGCGATCGGCCAGCTCCTCGATCTGCGGCGCTTTGGCCAGCACCTGCTGCACGAGATCGGGAAGCTTGGCCAGGGCCCGCACGACTTCCCGGCCCTGCAGGATCGAGAGGGCCCGCAACCGACCCATCCTGAGGGTGAGCAGCGCCAGCGCGACGATCTGACTCGTGAACGCCTTCGTGCTCGCGACGCCGATTTCGGGACCGGCGTGCAGGTAGATGCCGCCGTCCACTTCCCGCGCGATGGTGCTGCCGACCACGTTGACCAGGCCCAAGGTCCGGGCGCCGCGCCGCTTCGCTTCACGCAACGCCGCGAGCGTATCGGCCGTCTCGCCCGACTGGGAGATGCCGATCACGAGCGTGTGCTCGTCGACGATCGGGTTCCGGTAGCGGAATTCCGAGGCGTACTCGACCTCGGTCGGGATGCGCGCCAGCTCTTCCATCATGTACTCGCCGATCAAGGCGGAATGCCACGACGTGCCGCAGGCCGTGATCACGATGCGCTGTACTTTGAGCAGCTCGTCGGCGCTGATGTTCAAGCCACCAAAGCGCACCGTGCCTTCTTCCTCGAGCAGGCGGCCACGGAGCGTATTCCGCACGCTCTCGGGCTGCTCCATGATCTCCTTGAGCATGAAATGCGCATAGCCGCCGCGCTCGATCGTCGCCAGATCCCATTCGACGTGCGTGACCGTTGTTTCCTTCTCGCCGGCGTCGAGATCCAGGATGCGATAATTGGTCGGCTTGACCTCGGCGATGTCGCCGTCATCGAGATAGACCACGGAGCGCGTATGGGCGAGCACGGCGGATGCGTCCGACGCGACGAAGTTCTCGCCATTCCCGATCGCCACGAGCAGCGGCGACCCGCGGCGCGCCGCGACGATCGTGTCGGGCTCGCGGCTCGAGATGACGGCGATGCCGTAGGTGCCCTCGACTTGCCGCAACGCTTCGGCGGTGGCGTCGACGAGCGGCATGCCCTTCGTGTGATTCTCTTCGATGAGGTGCGACAGGACTTCGGTGTCGGTCTGGGAGCGGAAGACGTGGCCGCGTTTGGTCAGCGCGTGCCGCAGGACGCCGGCGTTCTCGATGATGCCGTTATGCACGAGAGCGAGCGTGCCGCCGCAATCGGCGTGCGGATGGGCGTTGGCCATGGTGGGTGCGCCGTGCGTCGCCCAACGCGTGTGGGCGATGGCCGTCGTACCTTCCGGCAGCTGGCTGCCGAGCTCGCGCTCGAGGATGGCGATCTTGCCGGGCGCGCGGAAGACCTCGAGCCCGCCATTGACGACGGCGAGGCCCGCAGAGTCGTAGCCGCGGTACTCAAGCCGCTTCAGTCCCTCGAGTACGACGGGCGCCGCCGTCCGCGTGCCGGTGTAGCCTACGATGCCGCACATAGTCGCCGCCCCTCTGCGATCAACTGCTCCGCGGCGGTGCCCGATGGCGCCTCCGCAATCAGTCGAATGATCGGCTCCGTACCCGACGGCCGCACATGCAACCAGCGATCCGGCCAGGCGAGTCGCAGTCCGTCCTGCGTATCAACCGCTGCTCCCGGGAATCCCCGCCGCAACCCTTCATACACGGATTCGAGACGCGGGCCCCGCGGCACTCTTGCTTTTACGATCGTGTAGCGTGGGGCGCGTGCCACCAGCGCACTCACCGTCACGCGCTCGCGCGCGAGCAGTGCCAACACCAGCGCGAGACCGACCGGCGCGTCGCGACCGACATGCAGCGCCGGATACATCACGCCACCATTCCCTTCGCCGCCGATGACCGATTTCAGCGCGATCATCGTGCGCGCGACGTGCGCTTCGCCCACTGGGGCGCGCACCACCTTCGCACCGAACTCTCGGGCTGCATCTTCGACGACGAGACTGGTCGAGAGATTGCAGACGACGGTCTGACGGCCCGACGGCCGGACGGCCCGAATCGCAAAGGCGAGCGTGTAGTCTTCTCCGATCGCTCGACCGTTCTCGTCGACGATCGCTAATCGATCTACGTCGGGATCGACGGCGATCCCAATGTCGGCTTTCTTTCGTCGCACGAGCGCGCCGAGTGCTTGCAGGTTCTCGGGCACCGGCTCCGGTGGCCGCGGAAACAGGCCGTCGGTTTTCAGGTTGATGGGGTTCACCCGGCAACCCAAGCGTTCGAGCAGCTCTGGCATCACCGCACCGCCCGCTCCACGTACCGTATCGAGCGCGACACGGAAGCGGCGGCGCCGGATCGCCTTCACATCCACGCCCCGCAACGCGAGCACGCGGGCGAGATGGCGGGCAATCGCGTCCGCATCCGCCTCCACGGCGCCGATGCCGTCGTAATTCGCCCGTGGCAGCGAGTCCCCTGCCGCCAGCTCGCGGACTCGAGTGCCCGCTGCTGTATCAAGAAAGATGCCATCAGGGCCGACGAACTTGAGCGCGTTCCATTCGATGGGATTGTGGCTGGCGGTGAGCATGATGCCGCCTCCAGCCCGATGATGCTCCACCGCAAGCTGTACCGTAGGTGTGGCAACAAGGCCCACATCGATTACATCGCAGCCGACGGATTGGAGGCCGGCGGTTGCCGCGGCCGCGAACATTGGTCCAGAGGTGCGCGCGTCTCGCCCCAAAACGATCGACGGCCGGGCGGCACGGCGGCCGGACGGCCGCTTGCCGTCACCCGCCCACGTTCCAAACGCCGCCGCCCAGCGGGCGACGACTTCGGGAGTCAGGTCCGTACCGACGAGACCTCGCACCCCCGACACACTGACCATCAGGGTGTCGGACATCGGACCATCAATGTAATGAATGAATCAGGCGCGGCGTGCTTCCATGGCGCGAGTAGGAAGCCGTAAGGGCTGGAGCTGCGGTGTCGGAATGGGGAGCGACGTCCCTTCGGAGAAGGCCTTGAGGAACGCCTTCACGATCTCGGGATCGAACTGCACGCCCTGTCCTTCCTGCAGCTCGCGCATCGCGTGCTGAACCGACAGGGATGGGCGGTAGGGCCGCACGCTCGTCATCGCGTCGAACGCGTCGGCGACGCTGACGAGGCGCGCCTCGAACGGGATCGCGTCCCCTTTCAGGCGGTCGGGCAATCCCGTGCCGTCGAGCCGCTCATGGTGCGAGCGCACAATCGACAGCGCGCCCGGCGCGTCGCGCATCAGCGGCCCCAGAATGCGCGCGCCAATCACCGGATGCTCCATGATGTGGCGGTACTCGGCGTCGGAGAGCTTGCCCGCTTTGTGCAGGACCGACTCACTGACCCCGATCTTTCCCACGTCGTGCAGCTCGGCACCGAGTGCGATCGTATCGATGAGATCCGTGTCGAGATCCATCGTGCGGGCGATCTCGACGGAGTAGTTGGCGACCCGCATCGAATGACCGCGGGTGTACGCGTCCTTTGCCTCGAGCGCGAAGACCAGGGCGTGCACGCCCTCGAGAAACAGCTCTTCAATGCGGCGCGCCTGCGCTTCGACGCGCTCCTCGAGGCCTTGCTGGTAGTTGCGGTTCTCGATGATGAGGCGCCGCTTGTCCAGCGCCTGGGAGACGCGGGCGCGCACCTCGTCCAGATGAAACGGCTTGGCGACGTAGTCGAGCGCGCCCATTTGCAGGCACGCGACCGCGCTCTCCACCTCGGCCACGGCCGTGACCACGATGACCGCCGTTCCCGGCCAGCGCGTGATGATCTCGCGGAGCAGCGTGACGCCGTCCATCTCCGGCATGCGGAGGTCGGAGATGACGAGCGGCACCGCTCCCTTTTCAAGCTCGCGCAGCGCCTCGACGCCCGAACCTGCTTCGGCACACGCGAAGCCTTCGCCCTCCAGCAGCCGCACAAGCACGCGGCGCAGGCGGGGCTCGTCGTCGACCACGAGACAGCGCATTCCCGAAAACGGCGGCATGGATCGGCAAGGTACAGGTCGCTTGCCCCATGGGGAAGCGGCCCTTACGTTCCGGCCATGACGCGAGTCGCTGAACTGGACCTAACGCGCCGCTTTGCGACACGCGCCGTGCATGCCGGGTACCTGGGCGATCCCCTCAGTGGGGCTGTCATGGGCCCCATTTATCAGACTTCCACGTACATCCAGGAAGGCCTGGGGCGCCACAAGGGCTTCGAGTACGCCCGCACCCGCAATCCCACGCGCGAGGCGCTCGAGCGCAATGTCGCCGCGCTCGAGGGCGGTCTCCACGGCTTCGCGTTCGGGTCGGGACTCGCGGCGCTCGATGCCGTGATGAAGCTGCTGTCGGCCGGTGATCACGTCGTGAGCGGCGAGAACGTCTACGGCGGGTCACATCGCCAGATGACCCACATCTGGGCGCGGCTCGGCCTGACGTTCACGTTCGTCGACGGCGGTGACACGCGGGCGGTCGCCGCCGCCGTCACGCCGAACACCAAGATCGTGTACGCCGAGACGCCGACCAATCCGATGATGCGACTGTGCGATCTCGCGGCGACGGGCGAGATCGCACGCAAGGCCCACGCGCTGTTCGTGGTCGACAACACGTTCGCCACGCCGTTCTTCCAGCAGCCCCTGCAGTTCGGCGCCGACATCGTCCTGCACTCGACGACCAAGTATCTGAATGGCCATTCCGACATGATCGGCGGGATGCTCGTCACGACGCGCGACGATGTCGCCGAGCGGATCGGCTTCATCCAAAACTCCTCCGGCGCGGTGCCGGGACCCTTCGACTGCTGGCTCGCGCTGCGGGGCACCAAGACCCTCGCGCTCCGTATGCGCCAGCACGACGCGAACGGCCGGCGCGTCGCCGAATGGCTCGAGCAGCACCCCCGCATCGAACGCGTGTACTACCCGGGGCTGAAATCGCACCCGCAACACGAGCTCGCAGGGCGCCAGATGAAAGGGTTCGGCGGGATGCTCAGCATCGAGCTGGGTAACACCGCGTTCGCCCGCCGGTTCGTGGAGCGCACCAAGATCTTCGCGCTGGCCGAATCGCTGGGGGGGGTCGAGAGCCTGATTGGACACCCGGCATCGATGACCCATGCCAGCGTGCCGCCGGAGATGCGGCGCCGCATGGGTCTGACCGACAGCCTGGTGCGCCTGTCGGTCGGGATCGAGGATGTCGAGGATTTGATTGGGGATCTGGATCAGGCGCTCGCCGACGACTGAGCGCCTCGAAACACGGGGTCCGCCACACCGTACGTGTGGGAATCCCATGAGGAGATGAGCATGACTCAGCCAACGAATAACCTTCCCGCGGCGCGTCCACGGAAAGTCTTGACCCAGATCGCTTCCGTGTCGTGGGAGCATCCGGCCGATCGCGCGGCGCTGCAATCGCTGCGCGCGGTGCCGGGCTTCGACATGGTCGTGAAGAAGATCTACGGGTTCATCGGCGAGCGCGGCATCCGCCTGCTGTTCCAGGCAGACGCCGTGCGCGTGGGCCCCAGGCAGTTCCCCCGCCTCAACGAGCTGTATACCGACGTCACGACCACGCTGGACTGGGAGCCGCGGCCCGATCTGTTCGTGTCCCAGACGCCGTTCGTCAACGCGGGCGCCTACGGCATGGACAAGCCCTTTATCGTCATCAACTCGGGCGCACTCAAGCTGCTCGATGACGACGAGATGCGGACGCTCCTGGGCCACGAGCTGGGCCACGTGATGAGCGGGCACGCGCTCTACGTCACGATCCTCATCCTGATCCTCAACTTCAGCTTTTCCACGCTCCCGTTTCTGGCGGGCATCGCCCTGTTGCCGATTCGGATCGCACTCCTCGAGTGGTTCCGGAAGAGCGAGCTGTCGTCCGACCGCGCGGGGCTGCTGGCCGCCCAGGATGCCAACGCGGCCATGCGCATGTATCTCAAGATGGCGGGCGGCGGCGACATGAAGCAGATGGACCTCAACGCCTTCCTCGAGCAGGCCAAGGAATACGAGGAATCGGGCGGGCCGCTCGACCGGATCTTCCAGATTCTCAACACCCTGGAGCGCACCCATCCGTTCAACACGCTGCGCGCCGCCGAGCTGCAGCGCTGGATCGAGGCCGGCCAGTACGAGCGGATTCTGAACGGTGAGTACACGCGCCGCGGCCCAGACGCCGAGAACCGGCCGATCGACAAGGATATCGACGAGGCCCGCGATCATTATATGAAGGAAGCCAAAGCCGTCGTGAACGACGTGGTCGACTCCGCCAAGCGAGCCGCCCAGGCGTTTTCGGACGCATTCAAGAAGAGGTGAAAGTACTGGTCGTCGGAGGCGGCGGCCGCGAACATGCCCTCTGCTGGGCGCTGCATCGCGACGCCGCCTCTGCTTTTGCCGACGACCTGACGCTGTTTGCCGCCCCGGGCAATCCCGGCACCGCCACGCTCGCCACGAATCTCGAGATCCCCGCAACCGCAATCGACCATCTCGTCGCCGCAGTCCTGCGGCACGACATCGACGTCACGATCGTCGGTCCCGAAGCGCCACTCGCCGAGGGACTCACCGATCGGCTGCGAGAGGCGGGGCGCGCCGTGTTCGGACCGTCGGCGGCGGCAGCGCAGCTCGAGTCGTCGAAAGCGTACGCCAAGGAAGTGATGCGCCGCGCGGGGGTTCCCACCGCCGCCAGCGCGACCTTCGTCGAGGAGACGCCGGCGCTCGGCTACATCGGCAGCCACGCCGAGCCGCTCGTCGTGAAGGCGTCCGGCCTCGCGGCGGGCAAAGGCGCGGTCGTCTGCAACACGCGCGCGGACGCTGCCGCGGTGGCCCGCGCGATGCTGGCCGGCTCCCTCGGCGCCGCCGGACAAGAGATCCTGATCGAAGAGTTCCTCGAGGGTGAAGAGCTGTCCGTCCTCGCGCTGACGGATGGCGAGCGCATCGTCATCCTGCCACCCGCACAGGATCACAAGCGGCTGGGTGAAGGCGACACGGGGCCGAACACGGGCGGGATGGGCGCGTACTGCCCCGTCGGGATCGCAACCGCAGCGCTGCTCGCCCGGGTGCGCACCGACGTGTTCGAACCGGTGCTGCGCGAAGTCGCGGCGCAAGGCACGCCGTACGAGGGCGTCCTCTACGCCGGGTTGATGATTCTGCCGGACGAGACGCCGTCGGTGCTCGAATTCAACGCCCGCTTCGGTGATCCGGAGGCCCAAGCGCTGCTGCCCGCGCTGCTGCCCGGATTCAGCGAACACCTCACCGCGATCGCACAACGGCGCTGGAACCCGGTCGCCACGCAACACGTGCTGGCGGTCGAGCGGGCCGCGGTCACCACCGTCCTGGCAGCGCGCGGGTATCCCGACAATCCGGAAAAAGGCGTCGCGATCCTGCTTCCGGACCCCAGGGAGCTGGGCGACGACGTGATCGTGTTTCACGCCGGTACCTACCGCGACAACGAGGGAAGACTGCGTACCGCCGGCGGCCGGGTGCTGAGTGTGACCGGGCTCGGACCCACGGTGGCGGTCGCCGCGCAGGCGAGCCGTGACGGGGCCGATTGCATTGCCTTCGAGGGCAAGACTTGGCGGCGCGACATCGCCTGGCGGGAGATCCGACGTGCCGGAGCTACCTGAAGTCGAGACGATTATCCGCGAGATCGCGCCGCGTCTGGAAGGGTCCCGGATCGCCCGCGTGGAGCTGAAGAAGACCGATGTGCTGCGGGAAGTGTCGAAGCCGCGCCTGATCAAGGCGCTGCGCGGCAACACCATCGAGCAGGTCACCCGCCGCGCCAAGCACGCCGTGTTTCGGCTGTCGTCCGGCGACCGCATGATCATCCAGCCGCGCATGACCGGATCGTTCCTCGTGTACGAGCGCCCATTGACGCGCGCTGAGCTGAAGTATGTCGTCCTCATTTGCACGCTCAGCGACGGGCGCACGTTCGTCTACCGCGATGTCCGTCGCCTCGGCACGATCTGGTTGCTCGACGAAACCGGCTGGATCGGCTACACCGGGAGGATCGGCCCGGAGCCACTCGAGGACACGTTCACGCCGTTCGTCTTCGCGGACCGGCTCAAGGGCACGCGGACGGCGGTCAAGAAGGCAATCATGGACCAGCACCGCCTGGCGGGCGTCGGAAACATCTACGCGAATGAAGCGCTGTTCGACGCGCGGCTCGATCCGGCAACGCCCACCGACAGACTGTCGCTCGAAGAATTCGCCCGGCTCCACGCGGCGATCGTCGACGTCTTACAGCGGGCGCTCGCGTCATCGGGCACGACGCTGCGCGACTATCGCACGGGGACCGGCGAGCGGGGACGGTTCCAATTCAAGCTGCGGGTATACGGTCGCGGCGGCGAGAAGTGCATGAATTGCGGCAGGAAGCTGGTGGAGACCCACAAGATCGACTTGCGCACGACGACGTTCTGCCCCACGTGCCAGCGCTAGAGCGCTAGCGCGCCCGTCCGATGGAGACGCTGAAGCTCCACCCCCAAAACGATTTCTCTTTGTTGAGATCGCCGTAGCCGTACACGCCCACGCCGAGAAGAGGGATTGGCTGGATAAAGAGCTGCCCTTCGAGCGGAACGCTGACCGCCTTGATGTGTGAATCGCTGCTGCCCGAGCTTCCTTTGCGCGTGATGGTTGCCGCGCCAAGGCCCGCTCCCAGTGAATAGCGGACCAACCCCGCCCGGTTGCCCGCACCGGCCATCAGGCCGTAATCCTCGACATCGATGATCATGCCCGGTACTTGCAGCACGCTGCCAAGGAGGTCAAACCCGGTCAGCGTTCGCCCGCTCACCACAAGCCTGCCGGCTTGGTGCGAGGCGCTGAGCTGGGCGCCCAGCTCCGTCAGGCCGCCCCACGTCGCCCGACCCAGGCCCAGCGTAATCCAGTTCGTGCTGGCGGCCTGCCTCTGGGCCTGAAGCTGCCCCAGAGGCGCGGCCACCAGAACCGCGACGACCACCGCACGACCCCAATGCGTCATGCGCCAATCTTCAATCCACAAACGCCCAAAGCAAGTCGCGGCTGTGCCGGTCGAGCTGCCCCGGCGCGCTCAGGTGATAGAGATCCCCCGCCAAGTCGCGGATCAGCAGGCCGCCGTGCGGCAGCGTACGCGGCCAATCATCGAGCCGGGTCTGAAACGTACGAGGACCCTGCCTCGTCTCGACCCGCCAGCGGCGGATCTCGACCTCCTCGTCGATCTCCAGTACACGCGTCACCTCGAACACGAATCCCGCCACCGCGAGCGCCCGCTCCAGCGCCGCGCGCGAGCGTGCATCGAGCTCGGCGGGATCCTTCACCAGCGCGAATTCCTCCTCGTCGGCATCGCGGAGCGACAGGTGCCGGGTGGGCTCGGTCCACGGAAACGCGCGTCGGACTGATACGGCGCACTCCTCGTCTCCCCGCATCGCCCACAGCGAGCCGTCGGCCCGCCACTCGAGCGTCAGCCCGCCCGCTGGTTTGCGGATCTCGCCGTCATCGGATCGCCTGACTAACATCGATTCCATGGAAGCCTCCTGGTGTCAGGTGTGTGGTGTCTGGTGTCAGAAAGGCCCAGACACCTGACACCAGGCACCCGACACCTATGCAAGTTGCACCTGCAGATCGTATAGCCGCCGATACGTTCCTTCGGGCCGTGCCAATAGTTCAGCATGCGTGCCGTGCTCGATCAGGCGTCCATCTTCGATCACGAACAGCCGCGACGCCTTGCGCAAGGTCGACAAGCGGTGCGCGATCGCGAAGACCGTCCGTCCCGCGACGAGCCGCTCGAGCGCCTGCTGGATCTCGCGCTCGGTCTCCGTATCCACGCTGCTCGTTGCCTCGTCCAGAATGAGGATGCGCGGATCGTGCAGGATCGCCCGCGCGATCGACACGCGCTGGCGCTCACCGCCCGACAGCGTGTGCCCCCGCTCGCCCACCACCGTGTCGTACCCGTGCTGCAGTTTGGTGATGAAGTCGTGGGCATTCGCCGCCTGCGCCGCTCTGACGACGTCGTGCAGCGGCGCTTCCGGCAACCCGTAGCGGATGTTCTCCACCACCGTACCGTGAAACAGGTACGGATCCTGGAGCACCATCCCGATCTGGCGGCGGTAGTGGCCCGTATCGAGCCGCCGCAGATCGACGCCGTCGACGCGAATCGCGCCCCCGCTCACGTCGTAGAAGCGCGCGATCAGGTTCACGATCGTCGTCTTCCCGCCGCCCGACGGTCCGACGAGTCCGATCAGCTCGCCCGGCGCCACGTCGAAGCTCACGCCCCGCAGTACTTGCCGGACGCCGTCGTAGCCGAACGTCACGTGCTCGAACGTCACGCGCCCGTGCACCGGCTCGAGCCGGACCGGCTCCGCCGCTTCGCGGATCTCCGGCTCGGTGTCGAGCACTTCGAACACGCGGTGCGCCGACGTCGTCGCCCGGTTGATCGTGCGCGCCATCTGCCCGATCACGTCGATCGGCGCCAGAAACATCGTTGTGTACAGCAGGAACGAGACGAACGTTCCTACCGGGAGCTGCGCCCCAGTGCCGAGCAGCCGCGGCACGGCGAACAGCCACACCGTAATCGTCATCGCGTGCACGCCGAGGACGAGCAGCGGCCAGAACGTCGTCCATGACGCGTGAATGCGGTTGAACTCCGCCGTCACGTCCGCGTTGCGCTCGCCGAAGCGCGCGATTTCCCGGTCTTCCTGGTTGAACGCCTTCACCACCCGGATTCCGGGGATCGTGTCCGACAACACGTCGGTCACGCGCGACCACTTCCGCCACGCCCGGATGAACAGCCGGCTGATGTTCTCGCCGTGCCGATAGATCACCCAGCAAAACACCGGGATCGGCAAGGTCATCACCAAACCAAGCCTCCAGTCGAGCGAGAGGAGTACCGTTCCCAGTCCCAGGAGCTGCACCAGCGAGAGCGACACATCGACGATCCCGAACGCCAGGAACTCCCAGAGCCGGTCGGTATCGGCGGACACCCGCGTGATCAGGCTGCCGGTTCGCTTGCGCGAGAAAAAGGCCAGGCTGAGCCGCTGGATGTGCTCGTACAGTTGATCGCGCAGATCGCGGGCAACCCATTCGCCAAGAATCGCCATCAACCGCAAGCGGACATACGCCGCGGCCTGCTTGACGAGGTACACCGCCGCCATCGCGGCCACGGCGAGCGTTGCAATCGTTCCCGCGCGCCCGAGCGACAACGTGCCCGCCTGGGCCGGGCGCACCACGCGGTCGATCAGATAACCCGCGAGATACGGCGGGATCAGGCTGACCAGCGTGATGACCGTGGCTGCGGCCATGCCGAGCGTCAGGTCGCGGCGATAGGGCTTCAGATAGCCCAGCAAGCGCCGGATGACTGCCGTCTGCCGGCCCGACACGAGGGCCTGCGCGTCGCGAATCGGCCGCGCCACGCTCTCGGCATACAGCCGGTCCGCTTCGCCGTCGGCCAGCGCGCGCGTGTGGCCCTGGACCTGCTCCTCGAGCACGAACCGGATGTTCTCGAACGCGCGCCGCTGCCGGTGCGTGTAGCGCAGCAATGCCAGCGCCGGCTCGCCCGGTGCGCCCAGGATCGTCAGCGTGTTGGCCGACAACCCGGGCGCTTCGCGGACCGCCTCGATGTTTGACCGCTCGATGCTGCGCACGTCCCAGCCCTCGCTGTCCCGCTTCGCGACCGCGATCTGCCTGGGGCCCAGCGCGAACCACGTTTCGGCGAGCACGAGGCTCTGGTCGAGATCAGCGAGCGCGTACAGCTGGATCGGCGCGCCCTGCCAGGCGTGCTCGATCTCCCGGCGCAGCTCCGGAGGAAGCCGCGTCGGTTGGGCGGTGTAGCGCTCGATGATGTGATCGTCGAGTTGTTGCTGCGTGCTCATGTCCGTGATCTCCTCACCCCCTGTCCCCCTCTCCCTCAGGAGAGGGGGAACGCCTAACAGAACGGCCCCCCAGGTCCATGAAGCACCCGGAAGGCCGGATCACGGCATTGATACGATCCGATCGACTTCTAGGGTGCTCCTCCACCTCCACCGGCGCCGGCGATGCCGGACGCAATACGCCCGCGCGCATCGAACACCGGGGCGAGCAGGCAGAGCATGCCCGGCTCGCACCAGAGGCGAGGCAACATCGGCGTAACGGTGGATTGACGAATCATTTCAGTCCGAAACCCCTTCGCATGTGATTCGGGAGGCTGCTGTGAGCAAACTAAGGTGACGTACGGACTCGGTCAACCCGAGGATTCACGAGCTTACATTTCCCGCATGCGTCGTCTTACAGTCGCTGCGCTGATCATCGTTACGATTGTCGGCGGGTGTGGCGGTCCGCTCCCCACGGGCAATGCCGCGACCGGCACTCCGGCCGCGATCGCGCAGGTGCGGCTGTTCGACGAAGCGCGCGGCACCGACCTGACTGTCCACACCGGTCTTCCTGACGACCAATCGGTGCGGCTCGAGGTCCGTCTTTATGCACCGGACGGGCATCGTCTTACGGACATCGTCGGTGGCGTCGCCATGACGCTGCAGTTCGTCCCCGAATCCCTCGCTACGGCGGTCCCCGTACCGGGACGGCCGCTCCAAACCGTGATCACGCCGACCGCGGCTGCGGGGACGAGTGGTACCCAAACCGTGACGTTGTCCTTCCCGGGCACCGGGACCTCCAAAACCTTCGGACCCTTTCATGTGCAGGTCCAGCGAGGGGCGGGCGGGCAAAGTGAGTTTCGGTTGTTTGACGCCTTCAACTCGGACTTCACCGAGCACGTCCCACTCCTCTCGGGCGACACGACCCGCCTGGAGGTCCGGCTGTACGACTCGTCCGGGGTGCGGCGGACGGCGATCCCCGGCGGGGCCGAGATCACATTTCAGTTCACGCCGGACTCGCTCGCCACCGCCGCCCCGATCCCCGGCTTGCCATTCTGGAAGGCCGTGACCCCCACCGCGGCGGTGGGCACCGAAGGCTCCCTCCTCGTCTCGATTCTCTTTCTTGCCGACAGCACGACCAAGACCTACGGGCCGATCCAAGTTCTGGTGCATTGAGCTCGCGCTGGTGCTCACGGCTGCGCCGGCGGTGGCACAGCACGAAGGCCACATGATGGGAGCCGTCTATCCGCCATGGGGCTCGGGAACGTCGTGGCTCCCGGCAGTCGCGCCGATGCGTGGCTTTCATTTCCAGGCATCCGCCTGGAGTGTGATGGTCCACGGCAGCGTCTTCGGACAATTCATCCAGGAATACGGGCCGCGGGGCAACTATCAGCTGGGCAGTATCAACTGGGTCATGGGAGACGCGTCCCGACCGCTCGCGGGAGGAACCTTCCACGGCCGCATGATGGCGAGCGCCGAGTACTTCACGGTGACGCGGGCCGGGTATCCGCAGCTGCTGCAGGTCGCGCAGCCATACCGTGGCGGTACGCTGACCGATCGCATGCATCCGCACGAGCTATTCAGCGAAGTCGCCGTCATGTACGATCGCTCGATCGCCGGCACCTGGCGCTGGTCCGTGTATCTCGCGCCCGTCGGGGAGCCGTCGCTGGGGCCGGTCGCCTATCTGCACCGTCCCTCCGCCGTCAACAACCCCACCGCGCCGCTTGGCCACCACAGCCAGGACGTCACGCACGAGAGCTTCGGCGTCGCGACCGTCGGAGTGTTTACGCCGAGAGTTCATCTCGAGGCCTCTGTTTTCAACGGGGCGCATCCGAACGAGGTCCGGACGAACTTTGATTATCGCGGGGCACGCTTCAACTCGTACTCGGCTCGTGTGACCGTGAATCCGACCGAGCACTGGAGCATCGCCGGCTCGGTTGCCTACATCGACCCGCGCGAGCATCAGCCGCTGCACCGCCTGGAGCTCTCGGCGCTGCACGTAGCGAGAGCCTGGTCGACGTCGTTCGTCTGGGGCGCCAACGTCCCAACCGATACGCGGCGGGTCCTGAACACGGCCCTCGTCGAGGCGAACGTCGATCTCGACCCGCGAAACGCCGTGTTCGGCCGCGCAGAGTACGTCACGCGCACATCCGACGAGCTCGCCCTCGTCGGTTCAGTGAGCGAGGAGGTCCCGGTGGGCGCATTGGCGCTGGGCTATGCCCGGCGCCTCCGCGAGATTCGCGGCGTCGGTGCGTGGCTCGGGGCGCGCGGCGATGTGAGCTTCGTGCCCGAACAGCTGCGGCTGTTTTACGGCAGCCGAACACCCCTGGGGTTCATCGTGTACCTGCAGCTGCGCCCCGGTCCGATGATGGAGCCTATGAGCCACTGAGCCGGCGCGCGACATCCCGGCTCCACGCCGCCTGTTGGTCCGCCAGGAGTCCATGGTTCGTCTCGGCATCGTAACGGCGTTGCTCGGCCTTCTCCTCCTGGACGAGCCGCTGCGCCAGGGCGTTCAGTTCCGCATCCGTCTTTGCACAGGGGCGGGCCAGATCCCCTAAGGCCAGCCGCATGCGGCGGGCGTGTACCTCCGCCAGATCGAAGTGCGTCTGTTCGTGACGCAGAATGCTCCCGCGTTGCGTGCTGTCGTTCAGGACGAGCGCCTTGACCCACGACTGCCGGGGCCGAAATCCGGCAATTACCCGAAACTCGAACACCTCGCCTCGGCACTTCCAGGCGGAATACAGGGTGTAGGAGGTCTTCGCGCCCTCTGAACCTTCCGCCGGCGGGGAGCCTTGGAAGTCGTCCCAGGAGAGCCGCCGCGCGGACCACGCGAACGCCTGGTCCGCGGCCAGATCGCCGCGCAGCAAGTCGTCCAACACGCTTGACGCTGCGGCGGACGACGTGCCGCGCCGCGCGGGACTCGGGGCGGGACCCCGAACAGGAGGAGGAGCCGTATGGCTGGCGCACCCAAGGGCCACGACGAGCAAGACCGCAACGGCGAGTCTCATTGCAGGGCCACAATTCTGCCTCGCGGCGGAATCCCTGCCTCCAGCTCCAGAATCCCGACGCTCGGCGGAATCCCAAACCGGGGCGCCCCGGCCCCACCTGGATTCATCACCGTCACCGTCTTGTCGACGAGCTCGAGCAGCGGCCGGTGGCTATGACCGAAGACGATGATCTCGGCGTGTGGAAAAGCCTCATGGAGCGTGACGGGATCGGGGCTGCCGAACTGATCGCCGTGCGTCACGACAATGGGGAAGCCGTCCAGCTCGATCTCGGCAACCTGCGGGAGCTGGGCCCGCAAGTCGAGCCCATCGGTATTGCCGAAGACCGCCGTGACGGGCGCGAGGGCGCTCAGCTCGACTAACAGATCGCTGCGCCCCACGTCGCCACCGTGCAGGATGTGATCGACTTCCTTGAAGATCTCGAATACCTGCGGCCGCAGCATGCCGTGCGTATCCGCGATGACGCCAAGTCTCACGGCGCTTGCGACGCCGTCACATAGAAGTTCTCGTCCACGCTCAATTCGCCCGCCTGCGGTGAGGCCTCCAGAGTCTGCCACGCTTCGGTGGGACGGAGGAGCCGAGTCCCCATTCCCGGAATCTGGACCCGGATCGGCATATCGAACCCGGGAACGACGTTGGCCCAGTGATACGACAGCGTACTGCCCTGCACCCGGTATTCGAACACGGGGATTTTCGTCGTGCTGAGATACTGCGCGAACACGTTACTGAGATCGATTCCCGCTGCTCGGCTGATGTAGTCCTGGACCTGCTTGCCCGTCACGGTTTGATGATAGAACGTCTTGTTCAGCCCGCGCAGGATGTCACGCCACTTCGCGTCATCATCGATGATCGCGCGGATCGTGTGCAGCATGTTCCCACCTTTGGGATACATGTCGCCTGAGCCTTGCGCGTTCACGCCAAACGCGGGCACGACGGGCCGGTCGTTCCGGACTCCGCGGCGCGCGCCGATCATATAGGCCGCACCGGCGCTCTTCCCCAGGCGGCACTCGGTGTAGATCCCCTCGGCGTAATTGGCGAAACTCTCGTGCACCCACATGTCGGCGTGATCCTGGGCCGAGATGTTGTTCCCCCACCACTCGTGCGCGCTCTCGTGGACGATGATGAAGTCCCATTGCAGGCCGAGCCCCGTGCCCGACAGGTCGCGGCCCAGGTAGCCGTTGAGGAAGTGGTTGCCGTAGGCGACGCCGCTCTGGTGCTCCATGCCGAGGTGCGGCGTCTCGATCAGCTTGTAGCCGTCGGCGTACCACGGGTACGGCCCGAACCAGTGCTCGAAGCAGCGCAGCATCGGGATCACCTGCTGGAACTGCCGGCGCGCGGTGTCGGCGTGATATGCGAGTGGCCAGAAGTCGAGGGTGAGCTTTCCCGCCTCACCGTCGAGTGTGTCGCCGAAGTGGGTGTACCCACCCGCATTGATCTCGGCGTTGTAGGTGTTGATCGGGCTCGTGACGAACCACTCGTAGGTGGTGGTGCCATCGCGGTTCTTGGTGGTCGCGCGCAGCCGGCCGTTCGAGACGTCGATCATCGGGTCGGGCACCGTGATCGCGATGCGCTGGCTGTCGGGCTCGTCGGCCAGGTAGTCCTTGGTCGGCCACCAGACGCTCGCGCCGAGGCCCTCGTTGGCGGTGGCGATCCAGCGATTGCCGAGGCTGTCGGTGGGGAACGTGAATCCGCCGTCCCAGGGCAGCCGCCGGCCCACGCGCGGCTTGCCGTGATACCACACCGTGACCGTCCGTGTCGTGCCCGGGCGCTGCTGCGCTGGCAGAGTGACGAAGAAGGCGTTGCCGTCGCGGCGGTAGGTGAGCTTGCGGCGATCCTGGACCATGCTGTCCACCACGAGCGGCTGCTGCAGATCGATCTGCATTTCGCGAGCGGGCTGGAGCACGCGATACGTGATGCCGTTCCAACCGGCGATGCTGGAATCCTGCGGGTTCACGCGCGTGTGCAGGTCGTAGAACTGTACGTCCCACCAGGCCCGCGCGGGCCCGTTCGAGCCGCGCAGTGTATCGGCGTGGGTGTAGTGGGTCGTGTCCTGGGCCACGGCCTGCAGGCAGATCAACACCATCAAGACCATAGAAAGACTCGCTCTCCTTTGAACTTCTTGAGACGCGGATCCCACGGGAAAAAGATTACAACGCGAAAGTCGACTGGGGCGCCGGTCGCCGCGCGCGAAAGCCACTTGCCCTGTTGCGTTCCGGTGACCGTCGCCTCTTCACACACCCCCTGCGGGCCAATCACGATCTGCTGTAGATCGAAATGGATGTCGGGAATTGCACCGAGCAGCTCCATGTAGAACCGCGTGGCACCGGCGTGGCCTTCCCAGCGGGCGCCCGCCTCGCCGACAACCTCATAGACGCAGTCTGGGGTCAGCGTCGCGATCAGTCCGGCAATGTCGCGCTTGTCCTCGGCAATCGAATGCGCCTTCCACAGCTCGCGGATCTCGCGGTACAGCTCCGGCGTCACGTCGCGTGACAAGAGCGCGCGAACGTCCATCGCTACCCCTGCCACGGTTTGATCAGTTGGATCTGGAGCCCCATATGGTCGACGACGCGCTGCACGACGAAGTCCACGAGCTGGCTGATTTCCTTGGGCCGCTGGTAGAAACCCGGCGCCGCCGGAAGTATGGTCGCGCCCGCCTCGGCCGCGAGCGTCATGTTGCGGAGGTGAACGAGCGACAGCGGCGTTTCCCGCGGCACGAGCACGAGCCGGCGCCGCTCCTTGAGCGTCACGTCTGCCGCGCGCTCAATCAGCGAGCGGCTCGTCCCATGGGCGATCGCGGCCATCGTGCCCATCGAGCACGGGCAGACGACCATGCCGAGCGTCTGTACCGATCCTGACGCAGGCTGGGCACCGCGGTCGGTGTCATTGAACAAGCGCACGCAGCCCCAATCGCCGCCCGTCGCCTGCGTCAGGCCGGCTTCGTCCTTGATCCCGCATTCCTCGGCCAGCAGCCGCCAACCGTGCGCGGAGATGAGCAACCAGGTCAGCACATGATTCTTGGCGAGCACCTCGAGCAGCCGCACCGCGTACGGCGCACCGGAGGCGCCGCTGATGGCGAAAACGACAGGGGAAGAGTCTGACACGGCCCGAATAATACCCTCTGGCTAGAGCCGTCGCGCGGCGTTAATTCGGACCTATCACTCCATCTCGTCGAGGCATCTGATGCAGTCACGCATGCGATTGACCTTCGCGGTCGCTGCTCTCGTCCCCGGCGTCGCGCTTGCCCAGGCGCCTGCCACCAGCGCCACGGCACTCACGCCGCCCGTGGCGGCGGTGCGGCCGCACCGCTTCGACGAGCACGGCAATGTGCGGGTCGATCCCTACTACTGGCTCAAGGATCGGAATAACCCGGAAGTCATCAAGTACCTCGAGGATGAGAACGCCTACACCAAGACCGTCATGGCGCACACGGAGGCGCTGCAGGAGCGGCTCTACGAGGAGCTGAAGGGACGCGTCCTGCAGAACGACCAGTCGGTCCCGTTTCGCGAACGCAACTACTTCTACTATACCCGCCTCGTCGAGGGTAAGAATTACCCCATCTACGCCCGCAAGCGCGGCTCGCTGAGCGCCCCCGAAGAGATCATGATCGATGCCAACGTACTCGCCGAAGGGAAGGCGACGTTTCTCATCCGGGCGTGGGAGGTCAGCTCGGCGGAGGATCTGCTCGCGTTCGCGGCGGACACCACGGGCGGCCGGGTCAGCTCGATCCGATTCAAGAATCTGCGCACCGGCGAAATGCTTCCCGACATCGTGCCGCGTGCCATCGGCGGCATTGCGTGGGCCGAGGACAACCGCACGCTGTTCTACACGAAACCCGATTCCGTGAGCGTGCGGCCCTATCAGGTCTACCGTCACCGGCTCGGCACGCCCGCGGCGACCGACCAGATGGTCTACGAAGACAAGGATGAGACGTATTACGTTGGCGTGTTCAAGACCAAGTCCCGCGCGTACATCATGATTCAGTCGTCGCAGACGATGGCGACCGAGTACAGCTACATCCGGGCCGACCAGCCCGACGCGCCGTTCAAGGTCCTCATCCCCCGCGAGCGCGGTCACGAGTACTCCGCCAACCATTTCGGCGATTACTTCTACATCCTGTCCAACGACCACGCCAAGAACTTCCGCCTGATGCGTACGCCGGTCGCGAAGCCGGGGCGCGACAACTGGCAGGAAGTCATTCCGCACCGCGCCGACGTGCTGCTCGAGGACTTTGAATTCTTCCGCGACTATCTCGTCTTGACCGAGCGGAAAGACGGCCTCGTGCAGTTGCGGGTGCGCCCCTGGAGCGGCACCAACGAGTACTACCTCGACTTCGGCGAGCCGGCGTATCTCGCGTATGTCAGCACCAACCTCGAGTTCGACACACCCGTACTGCGCTACGGATACACGTCGCTGACGACCCCGTCATCGACCTACGACTACGACATGCGGACGCGGCAGAAGACGCTGCTCAAGCGTGATCAGATCCTCGGCGGCTTCGATCCGGCGAACTACGTGAGCGAGCGGTTCTTCACGACCGCGCGCGACGGCGCGCGCGTGCCCGTCTCCCTCGTGTACCGCAAGGGGATTTCGCGCCCCGCCCCGCTGCTGCTCACCGGCTACGGCTCGTATGGGTCGAGCTCAGATCCAACGTTTTCGTCGGACCGGCTCTCGCTGCTCGATCGCGGCTTTGCATTCGCGATCGCCCACATTCGTGGCGGGTCGGAAATGGGTCGGGCGTGGTATGAGAACGGCCGGCAGCTGCAGAAGAAGAACACGTTCAACGATTTCGTGGACGTCGCGGACGATCTCATCCGCCGCGGCTACACGTCGGCCGATCGCCTCTTCGCGCGCGGCGCCAGCGCCGGCGGGCTGCTCATGGGCGCGGTCGTCAACATGCGGCCGGAGCTCTTCAAGGGCGTCATCGCCGGCGTGCCCTACGTCGACGTCATCACGACCATGATGGACTCGACGATTCCATTGACGACCGGTGAGTACGATGAATGGGGTAACCCCCATGATTCGACCTTTTACCGCTACATGCTGTCGTATTCACCGTATGACCACGTCGAGCAGAAGGCGTATCCGAATCTGCTCGTCACCGCGGGCCTGTACGATACGCAGGTGCTGTATGTCGAGCCGGCGAAGTGGACCGCCAAGCTGCGGGCAATGAAAACCGGTACCAACCGTTTGATCCTGCGGACGAACATGGAAGCGGGGCACGGCGGCGCGTCGGGCCGCTACAAACACTGGCGGGATGTCGCGTTTGAGTATGCGTTCTTGCTGGATCTCGCGGGCCTGGGAGACAAACCGACTCCCTAGCGCCCCCGGCGATTCGGTGTGGGTGATCGCTGCGGATGAGTTGGAGGGCGCGGCGGAGCGGGAGAACGCGGAACTGGGAACGCGGAACGCGGAACCGCGCGAGTAGGAGGTCGCCCGGCTGTTCCGCGCGCCGACTTCCGCGTTCCGCGTTTCATAACACGCGGTCCACCAACGCGCCCAGAAACACGACGATGCTGACAATCCCATTGGCGGTGAAAAAGGCCGCATTCAGTTTCGACAGGTCACCGGGCTTCACCTGGCGATGCTCCCAGCCGATCAGCGCCACCGCAATCGCCACGCCGCCGAAGTAGGGCAGCCCCAAACGGGCGCCCATGCCAAAGACGGTCAGCGCCGCAATGGCGGCCCCGTGCAGCAGCTTGGCCACGATGATCGCCCACCCCTGTCCCAGCCGGACCACCATTGACCGCAAGCGCTCGGTCCGGTCAAAGACTTCGTCCTGGAGCGCGTAGAAGATGTCGAACCCCGCCACCCAGCACATCACCGCCCCCGCGATGACCAGCAACAACCACCACGGCTCGCTCCAGGCGCCCGTGATCGCGATGTAGCCGCCCACGGGCGCGACCGCGAGTGAGGCGCCGAGCCAGAAATGCGTCCAGTCGGTGAAGCGTTTGGTATAGCTGTAGGTCGCGATCCAGATCAGGGCGACCGGCGCCAGCGCGGCGCACAACGGATTCAGCGCCCACGCGGCCCACAGAAAGATCACCATCGCAGCGAGCACCGCGGCCCACGCCTGGCCGGTCGTCAGTCGTCCACTCGGCAGCTCGCGACCCTGCGTGCGAGGATTGCGCGCGTCGATGCTGCGGTCGGCGATGCGGTTGAACCCCATCGCCACGAACCGGGCCGCGGTGAATGCGATGACGACGAGGATCCCGGCGCGCCACGTGACCGGCTGCTTGTAGGATGCGACGACGACGCCCAGCAGCGCGAACGGCAGCGCAAAAATGGTATGCGGGAGTTTGACGAAGTTGACGTAGCGGACGAGGAGCGACTCGCCACCAAACGTCTGACCCTCGCGCATTTCAGAGCTCAATGCCGAGATCCTTCCACATGGCATCGACGCGCTGCTTCGTGACCGGATCCATCACGATCTTGTTCGGCCATTCACGCGTGAACCCTTCCTCTTTCCATTTGCGCGTGGCGTCGATGCCCATCTTCGATCCGTACGTGAAGCCGCGGCTCGAATGATCGAGCACGTCGATGGGTCCCATCGTGAAGCGCACGTCGCGCTCGGGGTCGATATGATTGAGCGCGACCCACCACGCCTCCTTGGGATCGCGCACGTTCACATCCTTGTCCACCACCACGATGACTTTCGCGAGGGACATCAGCCCCTGGCCCCACAGTCCGTTCATCACCTTGTAGGCCTGCCCCGGGTACTGTTTGTCGATGCTCACGAACACCAGGTTGTGAAAAATCCCCTCGGCCGGCATGTGCAAATCGACGACCTCGGGAATCGTGAGCCGGAGCAGCGGCAGAAAGATCCGCTCGGTCGCGTGGCCGAGGTAATAATCTTCCATCGGCGGCCGGCCGACGATCGTGTGCGGCCAGATGGGATCGTCGCGGAAGGTGATCGCGGTGACGTGCACCTTGGGGTAGTAGTCGGCCAGCGAGTAGAACCCGGTGTGATCGCCGAACGGTCCCTCGAGCACGAGCTCGTCGCGGGGATCGATCCGCCCTTCGATCACGATCTCGGCTTCGGCCGGAACCTCGAGATCGGAGGCCACCGCTTTGGCGAGACGCACCCCTTCCCCGCGCAGGAAGCCGGCGAACAGAAACTCATCA